>NZ_CP009452.1:1984618-2289138 GCF_001278035.1 Sphingopyxis sp. 113P3 | reverse complement strand
GCCTCGTGGCGCATGCGCGATTATCCCACCGCGCTCGCCGCTTTCGACCGCGTTGCCAGGGAAGCCCCCGACAGCGAATTGCGAGCCGCAGGCTATTATTGGTCCGCGCGCGCCGCCATCGCCTCGGCCCGGCCCGAACTCGTCCAGTCGCGCCTGCGCGCTGCGGCTGCGAACCCTGAAACCTTCTACGGCCTGCTTGCGAGCGAAACGCTGGGGCAGGAAGCGGCGAGCCAGCGCGAGAACCTGCGCGCCGATCGCAGCGCGTGGCGCGCGCTTGAGAAACAGCCCAATGTCCGCGCCGCGATCGCGCTCGTGGAGATTGGCGAGGACAATTATGCGGGCGAAGCGCTCCGTCGCCAGGCCCAAATCGGCGATCCCCGCCAGCATGAGCAGCTGATCAGCATGGCCGAGGCATTGAGCCTTCCCGAGACCCAGCTCTGGCTTGCCCACAACACGCCGCAAGGCCGCAAGCTCGCAGCCTCCATGCGCTATCCGCAGCCCAAGTGGGAGCCCAATGGCGGCTGGAAAGTGGACCCGGCGCTGGTCTTCGCGCACACGCTTCAGGAATCACGCTTCCGCCGCACTGCGGTCAGCCCGGCGGGCGCTTATGGGCTGATGCAGGTGCGTCCCGGCACCGCGGGTGATGTCGCCCGCTGGGACGGCGACAAGATCAAGGCAGCGCTTGAAGATCTCAAAACCCCGTCGGTAAACATGGATCTGGGCCAGCGATATCTTCAGTATCTGAGCCGCGACGCCTCGACCGGCGGACTCCTGCCCAAGGTCATCGCCGCCTATAACGCCGGCCCCGCCCCCGTCGCCCGCTGGCAGACCGAAATTCGAGATCAAGGTGATCCGCTGCTGTACATGGAGTCGATTCCCTATTGGGAAACCCGGGGCTATGTCGGCACGGTCCTGCGCAACTACTGGATGTACGAGGCGCAGCAGGGCAAGCCCTCGGTCAGCCGTGCCGCCCTCGCACAGGGCAAATGGCCCCGATTTCCGGACAGCAAGGATCGCATCCGCCTGACCTGGGCAGGCGGCCTCGGCAATGCCGATTGATCCGGCCCTCCCCTTCAAGCCCGTCCGCATCGCCGTCCTGACGATTTCAGACAGCCGCAGCGCGTCCGACGACCGATCCGGCGATAGGCTCGAGCAATTGCTCACCGAGGCGGGCCACATCCTCGCCGCGCGCGCGATCATCCGCGATGAGGCCGACCTCATCGTCTCGCGCCTTCACAACTGGATCGACGACCCCGACGTCGACGCCGTGATCACGACTGGCGGCACCGGGCTCACCGGACGCGACGTGACACCTGAGGCGCTCCGCCGCCTCGACGGGAAGGAGATTCCTGGCTTTGGTGAGCTCTTCCGCTGGCTGAGCTATCAGGCGATTGGCACCTCGACGATCCAGTCGCGTGCCTGCGCCGTTGTCGCACGCGGCACCTATATCTTTGCGCTCCCCGGCTCGACGGGCGCAGTGACAGATGCCTGGGAGGGAATCTTGTCGACGCAGCTCGATAGCCGGCACCGGCCCTGCAATTTCGTCGAGCTCATGCCCCGGCTGATGGAGTGATCGCAGACCCCGGCATTTGACGGGGCCAAGAATGTTCTTTCTTTGTTCTATTTATTGCGATAGTCTTGGAGGGTGCCTGCCAAGCCCCTTCCTCCCCTCGCCGGCCGCGGCGCACCCGAAAATCGACCTCCCGTTCGCACAGGCTCGCTCGACCGCGAGGCCGACGGCGACTGGCTCGACGCAGCGGCCGAAATCGACGGCGCACCGCCCCGATTGCGCACCACCGTAACGATCGAGCATCCAAAGACCATCATCGCGCGCAACACCTCTCCCGACATCGGGTTCGACCGCTCGATCAACCCTTATCGCGGTTGCGAGCATGGCTGCATCTATTGCTTCGCGCGTCCGACCCACGCCTTCCACGATCTTTCTCCCGGGCTCGACTTCGAAAGCAGGCTGTTCGCCAAGCCTGACGCCGCCAAGCTGCTGCGGCAGGAGCTGACGAGGCCCAATTACAAGGTCGCACCGCTTGCCATCGGAACCAACACAGATGGCTATCAGCCGATCGAACGCGATTGGGGCATTACCCGGTCGGTGATCGAGGTCCTTGCCGAAACAAAACATCCGCTGCTCATCACCACCAAGTCCGACCGGCTTCTGCGGGACATCGATCTGCTGACGCAGATGGCGAAAGACGAGCTTGTCGGGGTCGCGATTTCGGTGACAACGCTTGACGCTGCACTCGCCCGCACCCTCGAGCCCCGCGCGCCGCATCCGCAGCGCCGCCTCGCGGCGATCCGCGCGTTGATCGACGCGGGCATCCCGACGCAGGTCAATATCTCGCCGATCATCCCCGCGATTACCGACCATGAAATCGAAGCGATCATGGCCGCCGCAGCCGGCGCGGGGGCAATCCGAGCTTCCTATATATTGATGCGCCTCCCCTTCGAGGTCGCCCCCCTTTTCAGGTCATGGCTGGCAGCGCATTACCCCGATCGCGCCGACAAGGTGATGCATATGGTTCAGGACATTCGCGGCGGCCGCGACAACGATCCCAATTTCTTCAGCCGTATGAAAGGTCGCGGCATCTGGCCGCAACTGATCCGTCAACGAGTGAAGCGCGCAGCGCGCGCGAATGGTATGGACCGGAGCTTTCCCGCGATCCGCACCGACCTCTTCCGACCGCCCGAACGTGGCGGGCAGATGGAATTATTCTGACCTCAAGCGAGGTGCATCCCCGGGGAAAAAGGGCGCGATCCTTCGCGCGTCAGGCCTGCCCAAACCAGGCGTCTCGCGTTGGCGTCGGGTATCCCCCGAGTGCGAGGAGGCGGGCTGGAATCAGGTCTCTGCAAGCGATTTCAGCTTGTAATCCTTGTAATCATCGCGAAGCTGGCGCTTCAGGATCTTGCCCGTCGCGGTGTGGGGCAAGGCGTCGACGAAAACGATCTCGTCGGGCAGCCACCATTTGGCGACCTTGTCTTTCATATAATCGATGATAGCGGACGCGCTCACTTCGGCGCCGGGCTTGGGTACGATGAGCAGAATAGGGCGCTCATCCCATTTGGGATGGTAGACGCCGACCGCTGCCGCTTCCTGCACACCTGGCGCGCCGACCGCGGCATTCTCCAGCTCGATCGAACTGATCCATTCGCCTCCCGATTTGATCACATCCTTTGCCCGGTCGGTGATCTGCATGACCCCGTCGGGATGAATGACCGCGACATCGCCGGTGTCGAACCAGCCATCGGCATCGGCAGCGTCACTCTCGCCCTTGAAATAGCGCTGGATGATCCACGGCCCGCGGATCTGAAGCCGTCCGCTGGTTTGACCGTCGCGCGGCAGGACGTGGTCCTCATCGTCGACAATGCGCAGCTCGACCCCGAACGGCGGGCAGCCCTGGCGGCAGATGACATCGACCTGCTCGTCAAAGCTGAGCCCGTCCCAGTTCCATGGCCGCCGCCCCATCGTGCCGATCGGGCTCGTTTCGGTCATGCCCCAAGCGTGCCCGACATAGACCCCCGCTTTCATGAAGCGCTCGATCATCGCGCGCGGCGCTGCTGATCCCCCGATAATGACATGCTCAAGGGCGCCATAATCGATCCCGGTCGCGTCCATGTGCGCGAACATGGCGAGCCATACCGTGGGTACGCCAGCGCTGTGGGTAACCCCCTCGGCATGCATGAGCTCGCAGAGCAACTCAGCGTCGTTGGTTGCCGAGAATATCATCTTTGCGCCTACGGTTGCCGCCGCAAAGGGTATGCCCCAGCTATTGGCGTGGAACATCGGCACGATCGGAAGGACAGCGCTGCGGTTGGAAAGATTGAAGGCGTCGGGCTGAATCTCGGTCACGGCGTGAATGACGTTCGAGCGATGCTCGTAGAGCACGCCCTTGGGATTGCCTGTCGTTCCGCTGGTGTAGCAAAGGCCCACCGGATCGCGCTCATCAAGATCGACCCAGGCGAAGGCGGCATCGCCCCCGGCGATCAGTTCGCGGTAGGACAGATAACCCTCCTGCGCGGGCGCGTCGAACAGGACAAAATGCTCGACGCTCGCAAGCGACGGGCGCAACCGCTCGACGATCGGCAAGAAGGCGGCGTCGAGGAACAGCATCCGGTCTTCGGCATGGTTGATGATATAGACGAGCTGCTCGTCGAATAGGCGCGGGTTCACCGTGTGAAGCACCCCGCCCATTCCTGCCGTACCGTACCAGCTGACGAGGTGATGGCCATGGTTCATCGCAAGCGTTGCAATGCGGTCCCCCTTTTTCATGCCGAGCCTGGTCAATGCCGACGCGAAGCGGCGCGCATCGCCCCCCACCTCGCCCCAGGTCGAGCGCGTGATGCGGCCGTCGGCCCAGCGCGAAACAATCTCACGGTTCGCGTGCTCGCGCGCGGCATGATCGATCAGGCTGGTGACGAGAAGCGGCTGGCCTTGCATTCCCATATCGGCATCCTCTCATTGCTATGGTTTATGGGATAATCGCGATTGCGCGCTGTGCAAGCATCAAGCGCGTGGCGTGGAAGCCGTCTGGGCGCGCCGTGGGAGCTGCAAGGCTCAGCCGCGCGCCCGAAAATCCCGGGGGGTGTAAAGCGAGAGCGACGGCTGGGCGACCCCGGCCACGACCTCGAGCCGCGCCACCACGTCGGGGCCGAGGACAAAGTTGCGGCCCAGATTGATCCGTACCGGATCGCCGGTGAGCGGATCCTCGGTCGTGATGATAATGCGCCCCCGCGCGTCATCGCGGCGTTCGCATATCCGCACCATGTCGTCGATGGCGCTCGCTTGCTCGATACGGCAGGTCAGCTGCAGCGCGGCGGTTGCCGCCATGTCTGCGAGCGATTGCGCCCCGCGTACCGTCACTCGGGGCGTCTCCTCGCCTTCGAGCAGATCAAGTTCGACCGAAAGCAGAGCGCAGCCCCCGTCCGCGGCCAGGGTTTCCAGAACCTTGCCCGCCTGCTCGTCGAAGCAGCTTGACTGGAACTGTCCGCTGCGGTCCGAGAGGGTAAGGTTGAGGAAGCGATTACCGCGCTGCGAAACGCGCGGACGCGCGCTTTCGACCATCGCGGCCATCGTCATCGGAATTCGCGTGCCAGGCGTCATTTCGACCGTCTCGCAGATCTCGCCATAGGTTCGCGCGCCGCGCGCCGCTACGATCGCATCAAATTGCTCGACCGGGTGCGCCGAGAAATAAAAGCCGAAAGCGTCCTTTTCCCTGCTCATCCGCTCGGCAAGCGTCCAGGGTTCCGCAGCGGGAAGCTGGAGGACGGGCGCGAGATCGATGTCGCCGCCGAACAGTCCGCCTTGCCCCGTCGAGCGTTCGTGCGCCGACGCATTGGCGCAGGCGAGCAGCGCCTCTGCGCCCGCGAAGACGCGCGGGCGGTCGGGCTCGATACCGTCGAACGCGCCCGCGCCTGCCAGCGCTTCGATCTGCCGGCGATTGAGCAATTTGGGATCGATACGGCTTGCAAAATCGTCGAGGCTCGCAAAATCGCCGCGCGCGCGCCGCTCGGCAACCAGTTCCTCCATCGCGCGCTCGCCCACGCCCTTGAGCGCGCCGAGCGCGTAGCGCACCACGAGCCCTTCGTCGGTCCGGCCGACCGAGAAATCCGCCTCGCTCTCGTTCACCGAAGGAGGCGCAACGGCGATGTCGAGCCGTCGCATATCGTCGATGAAGATGGACAATTTGTCGGTCTGGTGGCTGTCGAACGACATCGAGGCGGCAAAAAACTCATGCGGGTGATGGGCTTTGAGCCAGGCGGTCTGGTAGGCGAGAAGCGCATAGGCGGCCGCGTGGCTCTTGTTGAAGCCATAGCCTGCGAACTTGTCGATCAAATCGAACAGCTCGTTCGCCTTTTTTGCGTCAATTCCATTATGTTCAGCGCAACCCTTCACAAAGGTTTCACGCTGGGCGTCCATCTCGGCCTGGATCTTCTTGCCCATCGCGCGGCGCAAGAGGTCGGCGCCGCCGAGGCTGTAGCCCGCGAGGATCTGCGCGGCCTGCATCACCTGTTCCTGATAGACGAAGATGCCGTAGGTTTCCTCGAGGATGTCTTTCAGCAGTGGATGCGGGTAGGCGATGGCCTCGCGCCCGTTCTTGCGGGCGCCGAAGAGGGGGATATTGTCCATCGGCCCTGGACGATAGAGGGCCACGAGCGCGATAATATCTCCGAAATTTGTCGGCTTCACCGCTGACAGCGTGCGCCGCATGCCTTCGGATTCCAGCTGGAACACCCCGACGGTATCGCCGCGCTGGAGCAGTTCATAGACCGCAGGGTCGTCCCAGCCGAGCTGCCCCAGGTCAACGTCAATCCCTCGCAGCGCTAGGAGGCGCCCGGCCTCTTTCAGAACCGAAAGCGTCTTGAGCCCCAGAAAGTCGAACTTTACCAGCCCTGCGCTCTCGACATATTTCATGTCGAACTGCGTCACCGGCATATCCGAGCGCGGGTCGCGGTAGAGCGGCACGAGCTGGTCGAGCGGCCGGTCGCCGATGACCACCCCCGCCGCGTGGGTCGAGCTGTGTCGCGGCAAACCCTCGAGTTGCCGCGCCATATCGAACAGGCGCCGAACCCCGTCGTCCTGCTTATATTCGGTCATGAGCTCGGACACGCCGTTCAGCGCGCGCTCGAGCGTCCAGGGATCGGTCGGGTGGTTCGGTACGAGCTTTGCCAGCCGGTCGACCTGGCCATAGCTCATCTGGAGCACGCGGCCGGTGTCCTTGAGAACAGCGCGCGCTTTCAGCTTCCCGAACGTGATGATCTGCGCGACCGTGTCGCGGCCGTATTTTTCCTGCACATAGCGGATCACCTCGCCGCGCCGCGTCTCGCAAAAGTCGATATCGAAGTCGGGCATCGACACGCGTTCAGGGTTCAAAAAGCGCTCGAAAAGGAGGCCGAGCTTGAGCGGATCAAGATCGGTGATGGTCAGCGCCCAGGCGACCACCGACCCCGCGCCCGAACCGCGCCCCGGCCCGACCGGAATATCATGGGCCTTGGCCCATTTGATGAAGTCTGCAACGATCAGAAAATAGCCGGGAAACCCCATCTGCGTGATAACGCCGATCTCATATTCAAGCCTGTCGACATAGGCCTGCCTCTCCGCATCGCTGAGATCGGGATAGAGCGCCAGGCGCGCGGCAAGGCCCGCGTGGGCATCGGCCTTGAGCTGCGCCGCCTCGCCCTCGCGGTCGCCGGCCAGGCTGGGGAGGATCGGGGCGCGCTTTGGCGCCATGAAGGCGCAGCGCTGCGCGACGACGAGCGTGTTGCGTATCGCCTCAGGCAGATCCGAAAACGCATCTTCCATCGCCTCGGCGGGCTTCAGCCAGGCCTCGGGGCTCGATACGCGCCGATCCTCGCTTTCGACATAGGCCGATTGGGCAATGCAGAGCATGGCATCGTGCGCGGGATGAAATTGCGGCTCGACAAAATTGGCTGGATTGGTTGCGACCAAAGGCAATGCGCGTCGATAGGCCATCTCGATCAGCGCCGCCTCCGCGGCCGTCTCGACCGGATCGCCGCGCCGCGACAGCTCGATATAGAGCCGGTCGCCGAAAAGCGCCTCGAGCTGCTCGACATAATCCTCGGCCGGTGTCTTCTGATCATCCGCCAGGAGGCGCGCCAGCGCCCCCTCACCCCCGCCGGTCAGGCAGATGAGTCCATCGGTGCGCCCGGCAAGCGCTGAAAGCGCAACATGCGGATCCTGCTCGACGGGTCGATCAAGGTGCGCGGCCGAAACAAGTGCGCAAAGATTGTCGTAGCCCTTGGCGTCCTGTGCATAGAGCGCCGCCCAGTCGATCAGCGGCGCCCCATTCGCCATGCGCTGGCCAGGCCGCGCGATGCTCAAAAGCGCGCCGATGATCGGCTGTACGCCCGCGGCTTTGCACGCATCGCCGAAAGCCATGACGCCGTAAAGCCCGTTGCGATCGGCAACAGCAATCGCGGGAAAGCCCCGGTCGCGCGCGGCCTTGGCGATCGTCTTGGGCTCGATCGCACCCTCCAGCATCGTGAAGCTGGAAAAGACGCGCAACGGAACGAAGGGGCTGTAGGCCATGCGGGTGACGCTAGGCGGACGGGACGATTCGGAAAAGGCCCATCTACCCGCTCAGCGCGTCTTGAGGACACAGCATGGGGAGATTGCCGCTCGACCTTGCGCTATCCCCCGCTTGCCCCTCTATCCCAGCAGTGCCTCGATCTCGGCGCGAAGCTGCTCAGGCTTTGTTGTTGGCGCATGGCGCGAGACGACCTTGCCGCTGCGATCGACCAGGAACTTGGTGAAATTCCACTTGATCCCACTGCCAATCAGCCCGGTTTTCTCGCGCTTTAGATGCTTGAAGATCGGGTCGGCATCGCTGCCGTTGACGCTGATCTTCGCCATCACCGGAAAAGTCACATCATAGGTGAGCGAGCAAAAGTTCGCGATCTCGTCGGCGTCGCCCGGCTCCTGCCCGCCGAATTGATTGCACGGAAAGGCCAGCACCTCGAATCCGCGGTCCTTGTAATCGCGGTAGAGGGCTTCAAGTTCGGCATATTGGGGCGTGAAGCCGCATTTCGACGCGGTGTTGACGATGAGCAGCACCTTTCCGCGATAATCGGCCATCGACTGCGTGCCGCCACCCGGTAGCGGCGCGGAAAGATCGTAAAGCGCCATGGTTCCTCCCCTTCTGTCCTTGCCAGCCTAGGCCTCGATATGCCCCTCATGCAAGCGCAGCACGCGGTCCATCTTCGTTGCAAGTCTCTCGTTATGGGTCGCAACGAGGGCGGCCGAGCCATGGTCGCGGACCAGCTTTACGAACTGGTCGAACACGCGGTCGGCGGTGGCCTCATCGAGATTGCCCGTGGGTTCGTCGGCGAGTACCAGCAGCGGACGGTTCGCAAGCGCGCGCGCCACGGCAACGCGCTGCTGCTCCCCCCCCGACAACTTGCTCGGCTTGTGGTGCAATCGCTCGGCAAGGCCCAATCGTCCGAGCAAATCGGCAGCGCGTTCTTCCGCCTCGCGCTGCGGCGCACCGCGGATGAGCTGCGGCAGCACGACATTCTCGATCGCGTTGAAATCGGGAAGCAGGTGGTGGAATTGATAGACAAAGCCGATCTTTTCGCGCCGCGTGCGGGTGCGCTCGCCCTGGCTCAGCCGGGTGACATCCTCGCCATCGATGCGGATTGTGCCGCCAAAGCCGCCTTCGAGAAGGCCCACCGCCTGCAGCATCGTCGACTTGCCCGAGCCCGACGGGCCCAGCAGCGCGACGATCTCGCCGCGCTTCAGATGCGCGTACACGCCGCGCAGCACGTCGATCGTCACCTCGCCCTGGGTGAAACTGCGCTTGAGGCCGACAAGGTCGAGCACGACGTCACTCATAGCGCAGGACCTGCACAGGGTCGGTGTTGGCGGCCTTTAACGCGGGATAGAGGGTCGCGAGAAAGCTGAAAACGATTGCCATCACCGCGATGCCGACGATCTCGAAGGGATCAGGCTTCGACGGCAGTTCGGACAGGAAGCGGATCGAGGGATCCCAAAGCGGCTGGCCGGTGATGAATTCGGCGCTACGCAGCACACCCTGCCGGAAATAAAGGAGGCTGAAACCGATCGCCATGCCAAAGAGGGTGCCCGCAATGCCGATCGAAAGGCCGATCGCCATGAAGATGCGCAGCACTGCATCGCGCGGGGCGCCCATTGTGCGCAAGATCGCCATGTCGCGGGTTTTCGCGCGCACCAGCATGATCAGCGAGGACACGATATTGAATGCTGCAACGAGCACGATCAGCGACAGGATCACGAACATGGCAACGCGCTCGATCGAGAGCGCCTCGAACAGGCTCGAATTCATCGAACGCCAGTCGGAGATCACGGCTTGCGAGGCCAGTTTCTCGGCGAGCGGCTGCAGAATGGCGCCGACCTTGTCGGGGTCGGTGGTCTTGATCTCGATCATCCCGATCTGGTCACCGGTGAGCAGAAGAAGCTGCGCGTCCTCCATCGGCATGACGACATAGGCCTTGTCGAAATCATAGACGCCGATCTCGAACACCGCCGACACGCGGTAGCCGATTTCGCGGGGCACGGTGCCGAAGGGGGTCGAGCGGCCCGCAGGATTGATGATCGTCAACGTGGAGCCGACCTGCGCCCCCAGATTGCGCGCAAGTTCGCTGCCGATCGCAACATTGCCCGATCCAGGGGTCAGCGTATCGAGGCCGCCCTGCAAAACCTTGGCGTTGAGCGTCTCGTTGCGGCGAATGTCCGAGACCAGCATCCCGCGCGCCAAAATGCCCTCGACGCGACCGCTCGACGTGGCAAGCAAGGGTTGTTCGATCAGCGGCGTCGCCGACACCACCCCCGGCGTGGCGCGCGCCTGTTTCAGGACATCCTGCCAGTCATCAAGTCGGCCGCCGAAGCCCTGCACGACCGCATGGCCATTGAGCCCGACGATCTTGTCGAACAGATCTGCGCGCACCCCGTTCATCACGCTCATCACAATGACCAGCGCGGCGACGCCGAGCGTAACCGCGATGAAGCTGAAAGCGGCGGCGACGAAGATGAACCCCTCGCCGCGCTGCGGCAGCATGTAACGTTTGAAGATGGTGCGCTCGTAAGGACGCAGAATCATCGGTTGGAAGGTCCTTCAGAACGCATGTGTAGCGATACACATGTCAGCCGCTTTAAGGGCGCGCTGCGCCGCTGGCAATGGCCGCCGAAGTCGCGCTTTTGCGAACGGTTCGCGACAACCTGTTGCCCATCGGCCACAGGGCGAGGCAAAAGCGGCAGACGAGCGCTTGCCGAGGGTGACAAAGCCCGGCGATCAACGTAGCCCATCACCATCTGGTTCAAGCGGCGAAAGGCCCGGTGCCAGGGAGTGCAGTCCATTCGCCTGGTCTGCGCAAAGGGGGATGGCGAGTGTTCGTCACAGGCGCCCGGGTCTCTTGCGAGGCCCGGGCGTTGTGACTCTCCCGCAAGCGATGTTCAGGCCCGCCCGCTGAGCACGTCAGGATCGACCCAGCCGCGTACATAAGCGATGTAATAGATGACGAAGCTGATCGTCGCGACGATGGTCATCTGCGCGAGAATGCGGAGCGGGCGGACTGTGGCCGGCGCCCCTGGTTCCTGCCCTTTCACCAAGGGCTCCGCATCATCCTCAGCCTTGCGGCCGTGAAAGGGTAGCACGAAAAAGGCGCTGAACGCCCAGAAGAGCAGATAGATGGCAAGCGCCGAGGTCCATTTCATCGCAATCGCTACCTTTGCTGGTCAGATATCGACAAGCATGACGTCGACGACGGGCTTCTTGCCCGTCCAGTCGGTCGCGATCCGCCGCACGCCGAGCCGGATCGCCTCGCGCAGCTTTTCGCGGTCGCGGGCAGGTCCCGTGGCGGCCTGTTCCGCAGCATCGCGCATTTCATCGATGAAAGCCTCGCGATCATCCTCGACGGGTACGCCGCGATAGCTGATCGCGCTTTCAACGAAGCGGTTGCCTGAGAAGATCGTCGCCACCGAAATATGGCCATGGAGCGCGAGCTTGCGCCGTTCATTGATCGTATCGCCATCGGCGGGGAGGATCACGTCGCCATCGAGGATGAGGCGGCCCGAGCGGACGCGTTCGACGATCGCGGCTGGACCTGGGGCGAGGCGGACAAGATCACCATTTTCCTGTACCAGCGCGCCAGGCACACCGCTTTCGAGAGCGAAGCGGGCCTGCTCATGCATGTGCCGGATTTCGCCGTGAACGGGAACGATGAGCTTTGGCCGCAGCCAGCCATAAAGCGCTGCGAGTTCGGGCTTACCGGGGTGACCGCTGACGTGAATATGCGCCTGCTTCTCGGTAACGGTGAGCACGTCGCGCGCAGCGAGCTGGTTCATGATCCGTCCGATTGCGACCTCGTTGCCCGGGATCTGCTTCGAGGAGAAAACGACGGTGTCGCCCGCCTCGAGCTTGATCTGGTGCATGTCGTTTGCAATGCGCGCGAGCGCTGCGCGCGGTTCGCCCTGCCCGCCGGTGGCGATCACCATCAGCTTGTCGCGCGGAAGGCGCATGGCCTCATCGAAATCGACCGTCGCGGGAAAGTCCTTAAGATAGCCAACCGACCGCGCAACGCCAAGGATGCGGTCAAGCGAGCGCCCCGCAACGCACAGGCTGCGTCCCGTGGCTCTTGCAACTGCGCCGAGCGTCGCGAGCCGCGCCGCATTCGAGGCGAATGTCGTGACGACCACCCTGCCCTTTGCGGCGCCGACGGCTGCCTCCAGCCCTTTGCGCAAGGCGCCCTCGCTGCCCGAGGCTTCGACATTGAAGGCGTTCGTCGAGTCGCAGACGAGACAATCAATTCCTTCATCGCCAATCGCCGTCAGCGCTTCGGCGGTCGCGGGAACGCCGAGGATCGGCTCTTCGTCGAGCTTCCAGTCGCCGGTATGGAAAATGCGGCCATAGGGCGTGTCGATCACCACCGCGCTCATTTCGAGGATCGAATGGGCCAGCGGGACGAGCCGAATGCCGAAGGGACCGAGCTGGAAATTGTCGTCGATATCGACGACCTTGATCTCGACGTCTTTCTCCAGCCCCTCTTCGGCTAGCTTGTGCGCAATAAGCCCCGCGGTGAAGCGGTTGGCATAAAGCGGGACGCCAAGGTCGGCCGCGAGATAGGGAATGGCACCGATATGATCCTCATGCCCGTGGGTGAGCACGATGCCGATCAGATCCTCCTTGCGATCCTCGATGAATTCAAGGTCCGGCATGACGATGTCGATACCCGGATAGTCCTGGCTGCCGAAGGTCACGCCGAGGTCGAGCATGATCCATTTGCCGTCGCAGCCATAAAGATTTGCGTTCATGCCGATCTCGCCCGACCCGCCGAGTGCGAGAAAGAGCAGTTCCTTGCCGGGTGTCGTCATGCGCCAGCACTCCGCTGCTGATAAAGGTGCATCAGGCCGTTCAGCGTCAAATCGGGTTCGATTCGGTCGAACAAATGGGCATGTTCCTCAAAGAGCGTGGCAAGGCCGCCCGTTGCGATGACGGTCATCGGCCGCGCGACCTCGGCCTTCATCCGCGCAATGAGCCCTTCGATCATTGCGACATAGCCCCAATAGACGCCGATCAGCATCTGGCTTTCGGTCGTGCGGCCAATGACGCTTGCGCTCGCCGGTGCTTCGATCGCGATCCGCGGCAGCTTTGCGGCCGCAGCGACCAGTGCCTCAAGCGAAAGATTGACGCCCGGGGCGATGATCCCGCCAAGATAGCCGCCTTCAGGCCCGATATGGTCGAAGGTGGTCGCGGTCCCGAAACTTATGACAAGCTTGTCCACGCCGGGGGCAATCGCCTGCGCCGAAATCGCATTGCACGCGCGGTCAGCGCCAACCGACTGCGGTTCGTCGACCTTGAGCGCAATCCGCCAGCTCACCGGCTCGCGGCCCGCAATGAGCGCCTCGACCCCGAAATATTTGTCGGCCAGCAGGCGCAGATTGTGGAGCGCACGCGGCACGACGGTCGAAATGATCACCGCGTCGACATCGCCGCGGTCGTGGCCTTCGATGCGCAGAAGCTGGTCGAGCCAGACCATATATTCGTCCGCCGTGCGGCGGTCGTCGGTCGCGATCCGCCAGCGCGCGAGCAGCTCGGTGCCGCGATAAAGCGCGAATTTGGCGTTGGTGTTGCCGACATCAATCGCGAGCAGCACGGTTATTCCCCTTTATCGGCGGGACGAAGCTCGACGTCTCCCGCATGGATGAGCATGACCTTCCCGCCTGCCAGGCGCAAGCGCAGCGCGCCGTCAGGGGCAAGACCGTCGAATGTCCCGGCGACATCCGCCTCAGACACGCGAAGCGGTGTTCCGACCGGATGACCGAGCGGCAGCCAGGCCCTGACGATGCTTTCGACGCCTTCCTGCCGCCAGCTACGCAGCGCATCGACGAGCGCGATCGCCAGCGCCTCGGCGAAGCGGTCGCGATCGACCGCAATCCCTGCGTTCGCGAACGCAAAGGTCGGCCGGTCCGGCAGGTCGGGTGCCGAGACAAGATTGACCCCGACACCCACGACCACCGCGTCTCCGGTGCGTTCAAGCAGGATGCCCGAGCATTTCGCGCCATCGACGATGAGGTCGTTCGGCCATTTGAGCTCGAAGGCAACCGCCGGCGCCAATGCCTTGACCACTCTTGCAAGCGCGACCGCAACGACCAGCGCGAGCGTTGCCGGCGACGGATCGCCCGCCGTCAGCTGCACGACGGTCGAGCCCATGAAATTGCCCTCTCCGTCGCCCCAGGCGCGGCCGAGCCGCCCCCGCCCAGCGGTCTGCCGGTCGGCTATCAGCCAGTGCCCCTCGCCGACATGTTCGCCGCGCGCAAGCCGCGCGAGCAGATCGGCGTTGGTCGAACCGGTCTCGGCGATGCGCTCGATCGGCGCGATCAGAACAGCACCGACGCGGCGCTTTGAGCTGCCACCGCGAGCATCGGGATGAACAAAAAGCCGATCAGCGACAGCCACAGGGCGCTTGCCGCGATGACCGCACCTTCGAGTCTCGTCCCATCATTGCGGATCGCCGACTCGGCTTCGTCGTCGAAGAACATCGTCTTGACGATCGCGATATAATAGAAGGCGCCGATCACGGAGACCACGACGCCCGCGACCGCCAACGGCACGAGCCCCGCATTCACTGCAGCTTCGAAAACCAGATACTTCGGCCAGAAACCGAACAGCGGCGGGATCGCCGCGAGGCTGAAGAGAAACACTGCCATGGCCGCGGCAAGCCCGGGCTGGCGCTTCGACAAGCCGGCATAGGCGGGGATGCTCTCGACCATCCGCCCGTCGGCATCCCGCAACTGCATGACGAACAGAAAGGCACCGATCGTCGTGACAACATAGACGAGGAGATAGGTGAGGACTGCCTCAACCCCTTGCTGCGTTCCCGCAGCGAGGCCGATCAACATGAAGCCGACGTTGTTGATCGAGGAATAGGCGAGCAGCCGCTTGATATTCTTCTGCCCGATCGCACCGACCGCCCCGAGGATGATCGAGGCGAGCGAGAGGAAGATGATGATCTGCTGCCAGGCGGCAAGCGCCGGACCCGAAGCGCCCATCGCGTCGATGAGGACGCGCGTCAGCAGCGCCATCGCGGCAACTTTCGGCGCGCTGGCGAAGAAGGTCGTGACCGGCGTCGGCGCGCCCTCGTAAACGTCAGGGGTCCACATATGGAAGGGAACCGCGCTGATCTTGAAGGCGAGACCGGCAATCACGAAGACGATACCGAACAGGAGGCCGATATCGATCCCGCTGCCCATTGCGGTCGCAACGCCAGCGAAATCGGTGGTGCCCGAAAAGCCGTAGAGCAACGAGATTCCGAACAGAAGAATGCCCGAGGCGAGCGCGCCGAGCACGAAATATTTGAGACCCGCCTCGCTCGACCGGTCGTCGCCGCGCAGGAAGCTCGCAAGCACATAAGAGGCAAGGCTATTGAGCTCGAGCCCGACATAGAGGGTCATGAGGTCGCGCGAGGACGCCATGATACCCATGCCGAGCGCGGCAAACAGGATCAGCGCCGAATATTCGGCGCGCATCGCCTCACCAAAATAGCGGGGGGCTACAGCGATGCAGATCAAGCTTGCACCATAGATGATGAGCTTTGCAAAACCGCCAAAGCCGTCAACCGCGAGCGTGCCTGAAAAGACCGAAGCGTCGGTACCGAACAAGGCGACCACTGCCGCTGCCGCCGCCGCGAGCGTCAACAGCGCAGCGAGCTGATAAAGTCCGACCCGACGATCGCCCGCGAAGGCGCCGAGCATCAGGGTGACGAGCCCGCCGATCGTCAGGATCAGCTCGGGCCAGATGAGCGCGAGATCGCCGGTCATTGGACGCCTCCGGCATGATGCGCTTCGCCGTGCGGCGCCGCGGCCTCTGGCTTGCCTGCCGTCAGACCGGCGTCGCCTTCAGGCTTTGCCGGGGCGAGCCGTGCGACCACTGTGGTCACATCGCCGCGCATCGGCGCAAGGAAGCTTTCGGGATAGACCCCCATCCACAGCGCGACCGCGGCAAGCGGTACGAAAATCGCCCATTCGCGGGGCGTGATGTCCGGCATGGCCTTCACATCGTCCTTGGTGAGTTCGCCGAACACGATGCGGCGATAGAGGTAGAGCATATAGGCGGCACCGAGGATGATCCCCGTGGTGCAGACGAACGCGGTCCAGCTTGAGGCTTCGTAAATGCCGGCGAGGCTGAGGAATTCGCCAACGAAGCCGCTCGTGCCCGGCAAGCCGATCGACGCCATGGTGAAAAGCATGAAGAAGAGCGAATAGGCCGGCATATTGACGGCCAGCCCGCCATAACGGCTGATCTCACGCGTGTGCAGCCGGTCGTAAATCACCCCGACGCAGAAGAAGAGCGCGGCGGAGACGACACCGTGGCTCAGCATGACGATCAGCGCGCCCTCGATCCCCTGCTGATTGAAGGCATAGAGGCCCGCGGTGACGATCGCCATGTGCGCAACCGACGAATAGGCAATGAGTTTCTTCATGTCGCTCTGCACCAGCGCGACGAGGCTGGTGTAGACCACCGCCACCATCGACAGTGCAAAGACGAGCCACATGAACTGCGCCGACGCGTCCGGGAACATCGGCATCATGAAGCGCAGGAAGCCATAGGAGCCCATTTTGAGGAGCACACCGGCAAGGATCATCGAACCTGCGGTTGGCGCCTGGACGTGCGCGTCAGGAAGCCAGGTGTGGACCGGCCACATCGGCATCTTCACCGCCATGCTCGCGAAGAAGGCAAGCCACAGCCATGTCTGCATTTCGGGCGGGAAGTCGTAGTTCATGAGAAGGGGAATCTCGGTCGTCCCTGCCTCGCGGATCATCGCGATCATCGCAAGCAGCATCAGGACCGAGCCGAGCAGCGTGTAGAGGAAGAATTTGAACGACGCATAAATGCGGTTCTGTCCGCCCCAGATGCCGATGATCAGATACATCGGGATCAGCACGCCTTCGAAGAAGATGTAGAAGAGTAGCAGGTCCTGGGCGGCGAAGACGCCGATCATGATGACTTCCATGATCAGGAACATCGCCATGTAGAGGCCGACGCGCTGCTTGATCGATTCCCAGCTTGCAAGGATGCACAGCGGCATCAGGAAGGTGCTGAGCACGATCAGCATCATCGCAACGCCATCGACGCCAAGCGCCCACTGGAAACGGCCGAACAGATCGGCGCGCTCAACAAACTGCCACTGGGCACCGCCAATATCGAAATTCGCCCACAGCGCGATGCCGAGCGCGAGATCGACGAGCGTCGCCGCGAGCGCCACGACCCGCGCAGGCCTTGCCTCAAGGTACAGGCAGAAAATGGCGGCGACCGCAGGGATCGCCAGCATCAGCGAAAGAATGGGAAGCCCGCTCACAGGAACCTCACCATCGCCCAGCTGGCGAGGCCGACAAGACCGAGCAGCATCACGAACGCATATCCATAAACATAACCCGATTGCAGCCGGACCGCGAGCCGGGTCCCCCCTTGGACGAGCGCCGCGACGCCATCGGGACCGAAGCGGTCGATGGTGCCTTCATCCCCGCGCTTCCAGAAGAAGCGGCCGATCGCGAAAGCGGGTTTCACGAACAGGAGATTGTAGAGCTCGTCGAAATACCATTTGTTGAAAAGGAACTGGTGAAGCAGCCCGAATTGCGAGACGAACCGCGCGGGCAGCGCCGTGTTGCGAATATAGCTGTTCCACGCAATCAAGAGCCCGATCGCCATCGCCGCGAAAGGCATCCACTTGATGATCGTCGGCACCTCGTGCGCTGCGTGCATCAGATGCGCGTCGAATGCGAGGCTGCCATTCCAGAACGCCATTCCCTCTTCAGGGTAGATGAACGGGTGGTGGAAGAGATAGCCTGCGAATATCGCGCCGATCGACAACACGCCGAGCGGGATGAGCATAGAAAGCGGGCTTTCGTGCGGATGATAGCCCGCCGTCCCCTCGTGCGCGTCGGCCGCGTGGGCGTGGTGGACATCGCCCCCTGCATGTTCGTCGGCCGGGTGATCGTGATGATCGCCGTGAACGGCATGCTGAATATGTTCGCTCGCGGCCCAGCGGGGCTTGCCGAAGAAGGTCAGGAAAACGAGACGCCACGAGTAAAAGCTCGTCAGGAGCGCGGCGAAAGTTCCGACCCAGAAGGCAATCTGGCCGCCCCCACCGGACGCATAGGCCGCCTCGAGAATGCCGTCCTTCGAATAGAAGCCTGCGAAGCCGAATATGCCCGCGATGCCAACGCCCGTGATTGCCAGCGTGCCCGCCATCATCGCCCAATAGGTGAGCGGGATGTGCCGGCGAAGACCGCCGTAGTAGCGCATGTCCTGCTCATGATGCATTGCGTGGATCACCGACCCCGCGCCGAGGAACAGGAGCGCCTTGAAAAAGGCATGGGTGAACAGGTGGAACATCGCGGCGCCATAGGCGCCAACGCCTGCTGCAAAGAACATGTAGCCGAGCTGCGAACAGGTCGAATAGGCGATGACGCGCTTGATGTCCCACTGCGTCGTGCCAACCGTGGCAGCGAAAAGGCAGGTCGCTGCGCCCACGAAGGTGACGACGCCGAGCGCGATCGGCGCAACCTCGAACATCGGCGACAGGCGGCAGACCATGAACACGCCCGCCGTGACCATCGTCGCGGCATGGATCAAGGCGCTGACGGGTGTCGGGCCTTCCATCGCGTCGGGAAGCCAGGTGTGCAGCCCAAGCTGCGCCGACTTGCCCATCGCGCCGATGAACAGCAGCAGGCAGAGCACGGTCATAGTGTCGAACCGCTGGCCAAGAAAGCCGATCGTCGAGCCCGCCATGCCGGGCGCTGCGGCCAGGATCTCGGGGATCGACACGGTATTGAAGACGAGGAATGTGCCGAAGATTCCGAGCATGAAGCCTAGATCGCCGACGCGGTTGACCACAAATGCCTTGATCGCCGCGGCGTTCGCGCTCGGCTTTTTGTACCAGAAGCCGATGAGGAGATAGGAAGCGAGACCGACGCCTTCCCAGCCGAAGAACATCTGAACGAGGTTGTTCGCCGTCACCAGCATCAGCATCGCAAAGGTGAAGAGCGAGAGATAGGCGAAGAAGCGCGGCTGGTCCGGATCCTCCTCCATATAGCCCCAACTATAGAGGTGGACGAGCGCCGACACGGTCGTGATCACAACCAGCATCACCGCGGTCAGCGTGTCGACGCGCAGCTCCCAGTTGAACTGAAGGGCGCCCGAGGAGACCCAGTGGAGCACGGGCGTCACGCTCGCCTCGGCATCGCCGCCGAGGAAAGAAAGGAAGATCGGCCAGCTCAAGGCGCAGCTTGCAAAGAGCGCGCCGGTCGTCACGATCTTCGATGCGGCGGTGCCGATGAAACGCTGGCCGAGGCCTGCCACGAGAGCCGCAAGCAGCGGCAGGAAAACGATCGCCTGAATCACCGGTTTACCCCTTCATCCGGTTGGCATCGTCGACGGCAATGGTGCCGCGGCCGCGGAAATAGATGACGAGAATCGCAAGCCCGATCGCCGCTTCACCGGCGGCGACGGTCAGCACGAACATTGCGAACACCTGCCCGACAAGGTCGCCGAGCGCCGCGCTGAACGCGACGAGGTTGATGTTCACCGCGAGCAGGATGAGCTCGATCGCCATCAGGATGACGATGATGTTCTTGCGGTTGATGAAGATGCCGAGCACGCCGAGCGTGAAGAGCACTGCCGAAACGGCGAGATAATGGCCGACCGAAATCACAGTTCCATCCCCTGCCCGACACCCGGATCGACCAGCCGCGTCGCTTCGTCCGGACGGCGGCGGTTCTGTGCCGCGATTTTCTGACTGCGGGTTCCGCCGCGCTGGCGATGCGTGAGCGCGATCGCGCCGATCATCGCGACGAGAAGGACGATGCCCGCCGCTTCAAAGAGGAAGATGTAGCGCGTGTAGAGCAGTTCGCCGATCTGCTGGATATTGCTCTTGTCAGCGACGGCGGGCGCGGCACGCGCTGCAAGGTCGATGCCGCCAGCACTCCATGCGCCCAGCGCGAAGACGAGCTCGGCCGCGAGGATGATCGCAACGAGCGCGCCGAGCGGCAGATAGCGGACGAAACCGGCGCGAAGCTCGGCGAAATCGATATCGAGCATCATCACGACGAACAGGAACAAGACCGCGACCGCGCCGACATAGACGATGACGAGCAGCATCGCGATAAATTCGGCGCCCGCGAGCAGCATCAGACCCGCCGCGTTGAAGAAGGCAAGGATCAGCCACATGACGCTGTGGACCGGGTTGCGCGCGAAAATCACCATCGCTGCAGAGGCGATGACGAGGAACGCGAAGAGATAGAAGGCGATGAGCTGAATCATGTGCGCGCGCCCTTACCGATAGGGCGCGTCGGCGGCAAGGTTGGCCGCGATCGTGCGCTCCCATTTGTCGCCGTTGGCGAGCAGCTTCGCCTTGTCATACAGCAGTTCCTCGCGCGTCTCGGTTGAGAACTCGAAGTTCGGCCCCTCGACGATCGCATCGACCGGGCAGGCTTCCTGGCAGAAACCGCAATAGATGCACTTGGTCATGTCGATGTCGTAGCGCGTCGTTCGGCGGCTGCCGTCGTCGCGCGGCTCGGCCTCGATCGTGATCGCCTGTGCAGGGCAAATCGCCTCGCACAGCTTACACGCAATGCAGCGTTCCTCGCCGTTCGGATAACGGCGCAGCGCATGCTCGCCGCGAAAGCGCGGGCTCAGCGCATTCTTCTCGAAGGGATAGTTGATCGTCGCCTTCGGCTTGAAGAAATATTTGAGCGTCAGCCAATGCGCCTGCACGAATTCCCACAGGGTAAAGGTTTTGACGAAGTGGGCGATGGAACTCATGAATACCTCGTCAGCATCAGATAGCCGGAGACCAGGAAGACCCAGATCAGCGAGATCGGCAGGAAGACCTTCCAGCCCAGGCGCATGAGCTGGTCATAGCGGTAACGGGGAACGGTCGCCTTCACCCAACTGAAGACGAAGAAGAAAAAGAGGATCTTCGCGAACAGCCAGATGATCCCCGGAACGGCATAAAGCGGCGCCCAGTCGAGAGGAGGCAGCCAGCCGCCCCAGAAGAGCACGGCGTTGAGCGTGCACATCAGGAGCACGTTTGCATATTCGCCGAGCCAGAAGAGCGCGAAGCTCATCGACGAATATTCGGTCTGATAGCCCGCGACGAGCTCGCTTTCGGCCTCGGTGAGGTCGAACGGCGTGCGTGCCGTTTCGGCGAGCGACGAGATGAAGAAGAGTACCGCGAGCGGGAAGAGGAGCAGGTTGAAGCCGAAGGCGTTGACGAGCCCGAGCCCGTGCCCGATCTGAGCCTTGATGATCTCGTTAAGGTTGAAACTGTCGGCGAAGAGCACGACCCCGATGAGGATGAACCCGATCGAGACCTCATAGCTGATCATCTGCGCCGAAGCGCGCATCGCGGAGAAGAAGGGGTATTTGGAGTTCGACGACCAACCCGACAGAATGACGCCATAGACGCCGAGCGAACTCACCGCGAGGATGTAAAGAAGCCCCACGTTGATGTCGGCGAGCACCGCGCCCGAATTGAACGGGATTACCGCCCACGCCATGAGCGCGACGGTAAAGGTGATGATCGGCGCGATGAGGAAGAGACCGCGGTTCGCCGAACTCGGGATGATCGTTTCCTGCAGAAACACCTTGAGACCGTCGGCGAAGCTCTGGAGCAGACCGAAGGGCCCGACCACATTCGGTCCGCGCCGCAGCGCCATGGCCGCCCAGATCTTGCGGTCGGCGTAGATGATCATGGCGACCGCGAGCATCAGCGGCAGTGCGATCAGCAAGATGCCGCAAACCGTCGCGACGCCCCACGCCCACTCATAGGACATGCCAAGCGATTGGAAAAACGCGGTCATTCCGCCGCCTCCGCATAGTCGACGCCGTGTAGCAATTCTTCCGAGCAGCGCTGCATCGTCGGCGAAGCGCGGCAGATGGCGTTGGTGAGATAGAAATCCTTGATCGGCGAGGGAATCGCGCTTGCCTCGGGCTTTGCGGGCAAGTCCGGAACATTCCAGCCGTAATCGGCGAGCCCTTCGATCCCGAGCGCCGGGACCTCGGCAATCATCGCGGCCCGGCATTCAGCAAAGCTGTCGAAGCCGACATGGACGCCGAGCGCATCGGCGAGCGCGCGGAAGATGCTCCAGTCCTCGCGGGCGTCACCTGGCGCGAACACCGCCTTCTCGCTGCGCTGGACGCGGCCTTCGGTGTTGACCGTGGTGAAATCCTTCTCGGTCCAGGCGGCCGCGGGCAGGATGACGTCGGCCGCGTGTGCGCCCTTGTCGCCATGATGGCCGACATAGACCTTGAACGTCTCCGCAAAGGCCGAAAAATCGACCTCGTCAGCGCCGAGGAAGAAAGCAAGTTTCGGCTTTGCCGCAATGATGTCGCGGATTCCGCCCGGCTGCGAATAGCCGAGCATCAGCGCGCCCATGCGCGCGGCCGAGAAATGGACAACGTTGAAGCCGTTCCACCCGTCCTTGACGGCGTTCACCGCCTTGGCAAGCCCAAGACCCGCGCCGTGGACGCCCGGTACCGAGAGGGCGCCGCCGCCGAAGACCAGCATCGGCCGCTCGGCGTTCTTCAGCGCGTCGGTCACATGCGACGGCAGCTTTGCGACCAGCGAGGCGTCGTCGCCAAGCCACTCGACCTTGTATGTAAGATCGATTTCGGGGCCGATGCCGAACACTTTCGCGCCCTTTTTCCACACCGCCTTGCGGACGCGCGTGTTGATGAGCGGCGCCTCCCAGCGCAGGTTGGTGCCCACAAGCAGGATCACGTCGGCATTCTCGGCCTCGGCGATCGTCGTGTTGAAGTTGACCGCCGCCAGGCTGGTGACGTCATAGTCGAGACCGGTCTGGCGTCCCTCGAGGAGATGGCCGCCGAGCGCCCTTACCAACGCCTTGGCCGCGAACATCGTCTCACAATCGGCGAGGTCACCCGCGATCGCGGCGACCGACGCGCCGGCGTTCGCGGCCCGGATCGCTTCAAACGCTTCGGCCCAGCTCGCTTCGGCAAGCTCGCCGTGCTTGCGAACGAACGGACGATCGAGGCGGCGGCGGATGAGGCCGTCGACGTGATGGCGCGTCTTGTCGCTCGCCCATTCCTCGTTCACCTCGTCGTTGACGCGCGGCAGGACGCGCAGGACCTGGCGTCCCCGGCTGTCGATGCGAACGTTGGTCCCCACCGCATCCATCATGTCGATGCCGAGCGTCTTGGTGAGTTCCCACGGGCGGGCTTCGAACGCATAGGGTTTCGACGTCAGCGCGCCCACCGGGCAAAGGTCGACGACATTGCCCGAAAGCTCGCTCGCGACCGCGCGCTCGAGATAGGAGGTGATCTGCATATTTTCGCCGCGATAGATCGCGCCGATGTCCTCGACCCCCGCGACCTCCTCGGCGAAACGGACGCAGCGCGTGCACTGGATGCAGCGCGTCATCACCGTTTTCACGATCGGACCCATATATTTCTCGGTCACCGCGCGCTTGTTTTCGTCAAAGCGCGAGGCGCCGCGGCCATAGGCAATCGACTGGTCCTGCAGATCGCACTCGCCGCCCTGGTCGCAGATCGGGCAGTCCAGCGGGTGATTGATGAGCAGGAACTCCATCACCCCCTCGCGCGCTTTCTTGACCATCGGGCTGTCGGTCTTGATTACCTGTCCATCGGCCGCGGGCAGCGCGCACGAGGCCTGCGGCTTCGGCGGCCCCGGCGAAACCTCGACAAGACACATGCGGCAATTGCCGGCGATCGACAGGCGTTCATGGTAGCAGAAGCGGGGGATTTCCTTCCCCGCCAGCTCGCACGCTTGCAGGACGGTCGCCCCCTGCGGGACGTCGATCTCTACGCCATCTACGGTGACTTTAGGCATTATTCGGCGGCCTCCAGCGCGCCGCCATTTTCGCGAATGCGGCGTTCGAGTTCGGGGCGGAAATGGCGGATCAGGCCCTGGATGGGCCAGGCAGCGGCGTCACCGAGCGCGCAAATGGTGTGACCCTCGACCTGCTTTGTCACGTCGAACAGCGTGTCGATCTCGCTGATGTCGGCGTCTCCGGTGCGCAGCCGCTCCATCACGCGCCACATCCAGCCGGTCCCTTCGCGGCACGGGGTGCACTGCCCGCAACTTTCATGCTTGTAGAAATAGCTGATGCGGCTGATCGCCTGAACGACGTCGGTTGACTTGTCCATCACGATGGCGGCCGCGGTGCCGAGGCCCGAGCCCAGTTCCTTCAGTCCGTCGAAATCCATGGGCGCGTCCATGATCTGCGCGGCCGGGACGAGCGGAACCGACGAACCGCCCGGGATCACGGCGAGCAGATTGTCCCAGCCGCCGCGGATGCCGCCGCAATGGGTATCGATGAGTTCACGAAAAGTGATGCCCATCTCCTCCTCGACAACGCACGGCTTGTTCACATGGCCGCTGATCTGGAAGAGCTTGGTGCCCTTGTTGTTCTCGCGCCCGAAGCTTGAGAACCAGGCCGCACCGCGCCTCAGAATCGTCGGGACGACCGCGATGCTCTCGACATTGTTGACCGTCGTGGGGCAGCCATAGAGGCCCGCGCCCGCCGGAAACGGCGGTTTGAGGCGGGGCTGGCCCTTTTTGCCCTCGAGGCTCTCGATCATCGCGGTTTCCTCGCCGCAGATGTAGGCGCCGGCGCCGCGGTGAACGAAGACGTCGAAATCATAGCCCGACTTCGCCGCATTCCTGCCAAGGAGGCCCGCATCATATGCCTCCCGCACCGCGGCGAACAATGTTTCGGCCTCGCGGATGAATTCGCCGCGAATATAGATGTAGGCAGCGCGCGCACGCATCGCATAGCCCGCAATCAGCGCGCCTTCGATGAGCTTGTGCGGATCGTGACGGATGATCTCGCGATCCTTGCACGAACCCGGCTCGGATTCATCGGCATTGATGACGAGGAAGCTCGGCCGGTCGGGGCGCGGCTCCTTGGGCATGAACGACCATTTGAGCCCGGTCGGAAAGCCCGCACCGCCGCGGCCGCGCAGGCCCGACGCCTTGATCTCCTCGATGATCGCGTCCTGGCCGCGGCTCATCAGATCCTTCGTCTGATCCCAGTCACCGCGCGCCTGCGCCGAGGAAAGATTCCAAGGCTGGAACCCGTAGAGATTGGTGAAAATCCGGTCCTTGTCGGCGAGCATCAGCGACCCCCACCCTTCTTGAGCATCGTGTAAGCAATATAAGCGAGCGCGAGGATCAGCAGCGGCCCGAGCAGCGCGAAAGTCACGCGCAGCACAAAGCCGAGCACGACGAGCGCGCCGATGATCGCAAGAATTGTGATGATTTCCTTCTGGGTCATCACCAATCCTTCCGGTAGTCGTGATTGGCCTCGACCATGGCTTTGAGCGTCGTGGGGCCGCCTTCGGGCTCGCTCGTGTGACGCTGCGGGTTCTGCGTCCCGGTCTTCGGCTGCTTGCCTGCCGCGAGATCGTCGAGGATGCGCGTCATGCTGTCATAGTCGAGATCTTCATAATTATCGTCGTTGATCTGAACCATCGGCGCGTTGGCGCAATTGCCCATGCATTCAACCTCGGTCAGCGTGAAGAGGCCGTCGGGCGTGGTCCGGCCCTTCACCATGCCGCGGTTCTTGCACGCAGCCATCACATCGTCGGACCCGCGCAATAGGCACGGCGTCGTACCGCACACCTGGACATGATAGCGGCCTACCGGCGCCAGATTGTACATGGTGTAGAAGGTCGCGACCTCGTAGGCGCGAATGTAGGGCATATCGAGCTGCGCTGCGACATATTCGATCACAGGGACTGGCAGCCAACCCTGCGTGTCGGTCTCGGCCCCGACCTGGCGCTGTGCAAGATCAAGAAGCGGCATCACCGCCGAGCGCTGCCGCCCCGCGGGGTAGCGCGCGACAATCTGCTTGGCCTTCTCGGCATTTTCCGGCGTCCATGCAAACGCGCCCCAGCGCGCGCGGACTTCGGCTTCGTCGGGAATTTGGGGTGCGTCAGCCATGAATGAGCTTCCAGAAATCACGCATCGCCAGACAGGCGAACAAAAGAACCGTAGCAGCGCCAACGATAGAATTCGCCCTACCGAAGGCTACGCCGCACCTGTTCCGGAGCCACCCTGCGGCAAAGGCTCTGCCGGCCATCGAAAGCGGGGGGATGGCGGACGACCGAAAGCGCGTCACCGGTCGCACTCCCCGAACACGACGTCGATGGCGCCAATGATCGCGGTGGTGTCGGCGAGCATGTGGCCCTTCGACATCATGTCCATCGCCTGCAGGTGGCTGAATGCCGTCGGGCGGATCTTGCAGCGGTACGGCTTGTTGGTGCCGTCGCTCACCAGATAGACGCCGAATTCGCCCTTGGGACTCTCGGTCGCGACATAGACTTCGCCTGCCGGAACGTGGAATCCCTCGGTGTAAAGCTTGAAGTGATGAATGAGCGATTCCATCGACTGCTTCATCTCGCCACGCTTCGGGGGCACGACCTTGCGGTCGAGGCTCGCAACGGGACCGGAAGGCATGTCACGCAGACACTGCTTGATGATGCGCGCCGACTGATAGACTTCCTGCACGCGGACCATGAAACGGTCATAGCAGTCGCCCTTGGTGCCGACCGGGATGTCAAACTCCATCGCGGCATAAGCGTCATAGGGCTGCGCCTTGCGGATGTCCCAGGGAATGCCGCTGCCGCGGATCATCGGGCCCGAGAAGCCCCAGGCCAGCGCGTCCTCCTTGCTCACCGTCGCGATGTCGACGTTGCGCTGCTTGAAGATGCGGTTGTCGACGACAAGGCTCATCGCGTCGCCGAACAATTTGGGCAGCCGCGTCTCGACCCACTCACCGATATCGACGAGCAGCTTTTCAGGCACGTCCTGATGCACGCCGCCCGGTCGGAACCAGGCGTGGTGCATGCGCGCGCCTGACATGCGTTCGAAAAAGTTGAGGCAATCCTCGCGCAGCTCGAACACCCAGAGGTTCGGGGTCATCGCGCCGACGTCCATCACGTGCGACCCGATGTTGAGCATGTGATTGCAGATGCGCGTCAGCTCGGCAAACAGCGTGCGCAGATATTGCGCGCGTGCCGGGACTTCGAGATCGAGGAGCTTCTCGATCGCGAGAACATAGCTGTGCTCCATGCAAAGCGGCGAGCAATAATCGAGCCGGTCGAAATAGGGCAGCGCCTGCAGGTAGGTCTTGTATTCGATGAGTTTTTCGGTGCCGCGGTGAAGCAGTCCGACGTGCGGATCAACGCGCTCGATGATCTCGCCGTCGAGCTCCATCACCATGCGCAGCACACCGTGCGCCGCGGGATGCTGCGGCCCGAAATTGATCGTGTAATTGGTGACGACCTGATCGCCCGCGGTGTCGGCGGTATCGACCGGGTAGCCCTCGAACATGTCGCTGCCGTGATGCTTGACCTGGGGAGAGTCGGTCATGCGTCGCCTCCTTTAGGCTTGCGCGGTTTCGCGGGCGTCGTGGCGGGAGCCTTTTCGGCCTTTGCCGTGGCCGGCGTCTTGGCCTTTGCCGCGGGCCTTGTCTTCGCGCCGTCCTTGCTCGGCCGGGCGGCCGCCTTGTTCGCGCCTTTTCCCGCCCCTGTTTGCGCTTCGCGGTCGGTGGTCTTCGGAGTCGGCGGCGGCGGGGCCTTCGCCTCGTCAGCCTTCTTGACCGCATCCGCGGTCATCGGGCTCGGCGCGCCCTTGCCAGGCGCCTCACCCGTGCCGCCAGCCTTCTCATCGCCTGGCAGGATGTAGTCCGCCCCTTCCCACGGAGAGAGGAAGTCGAAGTTGCGAAAGTCCTGCGCCAGTCGCACCGGCTCATAGACGACGCGCTTGTCCTCTTCGGAATAGCGCAGCTCGGTATAGCCGGTGAGCGGGAAATCCTTGCGCTGCGGATGGCCCTCAAAGCCATAGTCGGTGAGAATGCGGCGAAGGTCGGGATTGCCGCTAAAGAGCACCCCATACATGTCGAACACCTCGCGCTCGAGCCAGCCCGCATTCGGCCATACCGGCACAACCGAGGGCACAGGCGTCGCCTCATCGGTCGAAACGCGCACGCGCAGCCGGTGATTCTTCGTGACGCTGAGCAGGTGATAGACCACCTCGAAGCGCTCGGGCCGATCGGGATAGTCGACCCCGGCCATCTCCATGAGCTGCTGATATTCAAGCGCATCGCGAAGCTGCAGCATCACCCCGGCGATCGCGTCGCGGGTCACAGTGATGCTGTCTTCGTCCACAGCCCGCACATGCGCGAGCAGGTCCCTGCCAAGCAGCTTTTCCAGCGCGGCGGCGAGATTTTCGCGCGGCGCAACGAGGGGAGCGGGATGTGTCATCAGCGTTCAATCGTTCCGACGCGGCGGATCTTCCGCTGCAATTGCATGACGCCGTAGAGCAGGGCTTCAGCGGTCGGCGGGCAGCCAGGGACATAGATGTCCACCGGCACAATGCGGTCGCAGCCGCGAACCACCGAATAGCTGTAGTGATAATAGCCGCCACCATTGGCGCAGCTGCCCATCGAGATGACATATTTGGGGTTCGACATCTGGTCGTAAACCCGGCGCAGCGCCGGCGCCATCTTGTTGCACAGCGTGCCGGCGACAATCATCACGTCCGACTGGCGCGGAGATGCGCGCGGCGCGGCGCCGAAACGCTCCATGTCGTAGCGCGGCATGTTGACGTGGATCATCTCGACCGCGCAGCAGGCAAGACCGAAGGTCATCCACCACAAAGAACCGGTGCGCGCCCAGTTGAACAGATCCTCGGTCGAGGTGACAAGGAAGCCCTTGTCCCCGACCTCGGCATTGAGATCGTCAAAGAAGCCCTGGTCGGGGTTGGTGCCAGGGGCGACCGGCATCTGGCCGGGGGTCAGGATCGTTGAGCTGCTCATTCCCAATCCAACGCGCCTTTTTTCCACGCGTACACAAGGCCGATCGAAAGCTCGGCGAGAAAGACCATCATCGTCGCCCAGCCCGCCCAGCCAATTTCCTTCAGGCTGACGGCCCAGGGAAAGAGGAAGGCGGCCTCGAGGTCGAAGATGATGAACAAAATGGCGACAAGATAGAATCGCACGTCGAACTGACTGCGGGCGTCTTCAAAGGCGGGAAAACCGCATTCATACTCGGTGAGCTTGGCCGGGTCGGGCTTGTGCGCGCCAGTGAGGCGGGCAACCCCCATCGGCAAGAAGACGAAGGCCGCCGACAATCCGAGCGCGATGGCCAGGAAAATCAGGATTGGCAGATATTGCGTCAGGTCGACCATGGGAGCTCGCAGTCATGTTTTCGGGTGTGGGCCACCCATTTGTGCGGGCGCTTTAGGCCAGCACGTCGCGGCTCGCAAGCATTGCGGGCAGGAAAATGCGGGCGCTGCTGACAAAAGCGCAAGAGCGGCTGGCGGCGGGTGTTGCCGCTGTGTTACGCGTGCAGCGGGTCGAGGAGCCGGGCAGCCAGCGCCCGGCCGAGAATGGGGAGTTTTCATGCCGAAATCGATGCTCGGGGCGGCTCTCGCCCTAATCGCTGCCACGGGGCTGGCCGCGACACCTGCCCAAGCCGAACTTGTCAGCGCCCAGAACCCCGCGGCGATCAGGGCGATCCTCGAGTCGCGCGGCTGGCCCGCAAGGCTTGTCCTGGAAGACGGCAAGGACCCTTATATCGAAAGCACCCGGAACAATGTGCAGTTCCTCGTCATCTTCATGAATTGCACCGACAACCGGCGGTGCAAGACCCTGCAATATTATATGGGGTTCAGCGACGCGAAGAATCTCGACCTTGAGCGTTTCAACGAGTGGAACAAGACCAAGCGCTTCGCCCGCGCCTACAAGGACGACGAGGGCGACCCGGTGCTCGAGATGGACGTTGATCTCGATTTTGCGGGAATCCCGCGCGAGAATGTCGGCGAGACGCTCAATACATGGGCATCACTGATGGACTCGTTTCGCGAGCACATCTTCGAGAAGTAGGACGGCGCGGCCCTTGGAAGGGAAGCCTCGTTCCTTCCGGGTCAGGCGCCGCGCAGGGCGCCGGCAACCAGCTTTTGCAGCTTGGAATGGACCGCGCCGCTGCCTGCGATGAATTCGCGGCGCTCGACCGCTCGGTCGCCGCCGCGAAAATCGCTGACGAAGCCGCCCGCCTCGCGCACCAGCAGCATGCCGGCAGCCACGTCCCAGACGTTGAGATCGCTTTCCCAGAAGCCATCGAAGCGGCCGGCGGCGACCCACGCAAGATCGAGGCTCGCCGCCCCGAAGCGGCGAATGCCGGCGACTTCGGGCGCCACCGCGCCGAAAATGCGGCTCCACTGCGCCATGTCGCCGTGTCCCATGAAGGGGATGCCGGTCGCGATCAGACATTCATGAAGATGACGGCGCGATGCAACGCGCAGGCGGCGATCGTGCAGCCACGCGCCGCGACCACGTTCGGCCCAATAGCTTTCATCGGTCACCGGCTGGTAGACGAGCGCCGCGGTAATATCGCCCCAGCCTCCCCCGAGTTTCGGCTCCTGCACCGCGATCGAGATCGCGAATTGCGGGATGGCGTGAAGGAAATTCGAAGTGCCGTCGAGCGGGTCGATGATGAAGCGCGGCTTGCCCTCTTCGCCCGCGATTTCGCCCGCTTCCTCCATCAGGAACCCCCAGCCCGGGCGGGCGTGGCTAAGTTCGTCGTAAAGGGTGCGCTCGGCGGCCTGGTCGGCCTTCGACACAAAGTCGGCCGGGCCTTTTTGCGAAACCTGAAGATGCTCGATCTCGCCAAAATCGCGGCGAAGCTTGGTTCCTGCCTTGCGGGCCGCGCGTTCCATGACGGTGATGATGCCGGAAATGGCCATTGCTCTTTTCCTCCAACATGTCGTCCCGGCGCAAGCTCAGGATCGCAGTCGGCATTCTAAAATGATTGCGGCCCCAGCTTTCGTTGGAGCGACGTTATTCAGTCGGCGCGCCGCACATATTCGCGGTCATAGACGTTGACCACAATGCGCGTGCCGCTCGTGATATGCGGCGGCACCATAACGCGCACGCCATTGTCAAGGATGGCGGGCTTGTAGGAGGATGACGCTGTCTGGCCCTTCACCACCGCATCAGCCTCGACAATCGTTGCCTCGATCTGTTCGGGCAGTTCGACCGAGATCGGACGCTCTTCCCAGAGCTCGAGCACGACGTCCATGCCGTCCTGCAGGAATTCATGCGCCTCGCCGACGACTTCCTTCGCGATGTTGATCTGTTCGAATGTGTCCTTGTCCATGAACACGAGGTCATCGCCCTCGGCGTAGAGGAACTGGAAATCCTTGGTGTCGAGCCGGACCTTCTCGACGGTGTCGGCGCTGCGGAAACGGTTGTTGAGCTTGCGTCCGTCGATGAGGTTCTTGGCTTCGACCTGCATATAGGCGCCGCCCTTGCCCGGCTGGGTGTGCTGGATCTTGGTGACCTTCCAGATGCCACCTTCAAACTCGATAATATTGCCGGGACGGATTTCAACGCCGGTGATCTTCATCGCGCACACTCGCTTCAACAAGGATGGAAAGAGCCGCCGGCGCACAATTGCGCACCGGTCACAGGAGCGCGCCCTTAGCCGCCGACGCGCTCAAGGGCAAGCGACTTAGGCCGTGCCGTCGGTCATGGTCCGCGTCCGGCGGTAGGCGTAGGCAATCACGCCGGCAAACAGCAGCACCCCGATAACGATCGCGGCCGTTTCGAAATCGGCGCCCATGACACCGAGCGGTGCATCGCTTCGCGATCCAGCGACAATGCCTGCAAAGAGCACCCCGAACAGGCTTTCGCCGACGATGAAGCCGGTCGCAAGCAACACGCCCATGCGGCTGCAGAATTCAGGCTTGCTGCTGCGCGCGGCGCGTTTCTCCCAGAAATGGCCAATGAGCGCGCCGATCGGGATCAGGAGTGTCAGCGACATCGGCAGATAGATACCCATGCCGACGCCGAGCGGCGGAAGCCGCATCTTGCCCAGGCGGCCGAGACCCACGTCGAGCGCGATCACGCCCACACCGATCAAGGCGCCGTAGCCGATGAGATCCCAGCGCAGATCGCCGCCGAGCACTCCCTTGGCAAGCGCGCTGATCAGCGCCGCCTGCGGTGCGGGAAGCGCATTCTCGCCTGCTCCGGCGGCGCCGGCAAAGCCGAATGCCTGATTGAGAAGGTCGAGCACGGGCGGAATGACCAGCGAGCCGAAAGCGACGCCGATCACGAGCGCGAATTGCTGTTTCCAGGGCGTTGCGCCGACGAGCTGTCCGGTTTTCAGATCCTGGAGATTGTCGTTCGAGATGGTGGCGACCGAAAAGACAATCGCAGTGGTGAAGAGCGCATAGGCGACAAGCGCTGCAGTGTCGGCCTCGCCGTGACTGCGGCCGAAGAAAAGGAGCAGCATCAGCGAAGCGGCGATCACCGCGAGGATGCCCACGCCCGACACCGGGCTGTTCGACGCGCCGATCAGGCCGGCCATGTAGCCCGTGACAGCGGCGATGATGGCGCCCATGATGAGAACGAAAAGCAGGGTTGCGAAAATCACGCCCACCGGATTTTGCGCGATCGGACCGCCTTGTGCGAAGAACCAGAGCAGTCCGGCGATCGGGATCAGCGAGCCGAAAATCGTGCCGGCGACGATGCCGAACGACAGGTCGCGCTCTCCAAGTTCGACGACCTCGCCGTGCCCGCGCGCCCGCGATGAGGCGATCGAACCCTGGATTCCCTTGATGATCGGTCCGACGATCTTGAGAAGGGTCCACAGCGCCGCGACGCCGATTGTTCCCGCGCCGATAAAGCGCACCTGCTGCGAGAAGACCGCTCCGACGACATCGTCGACCGGCCCGGCGACGCCCTGGGCTGCAGTGAGGGCTGGCATCAGCCCGCCCCAGGCGATCAGCATGCCGATGAACATGGCAAGGCCCACTGAAAGCCCGACGAGATGGCCCACACCGATCAGCGCGAGCGACAGGCTGGCGCTGACCCCGCTGGCGCCTGCTCCCAGCTTGAAATTCCTGCCCACTTCGGTCGCGGCGACCTTCATCGCGCCAAGCAGCGAGAAACCCGCCGCAATGACCGAGCCCAGGATGATCGTGTGCAACCCGCGCTGGTTCTCCTCAGCCCCGTCCCCGGCTCGCGTGCCGACTTTCAGCACTTCCGCCGCGGCAACGCCTTCGGGATAAGGCAGGTCCGATCCCGCCACGAGCGCGCGGCGCAGCGGCACTGAGAACATCACGCCAAGCGTCCCGCCGATGAAACAGACCGCGGCGGTCGTCCAATAAGGGAAACCCTGCCACCAACCGACAATCACGAGCCCGGGCAGCACGAAGATAATCGCCGCGAGTGTCCCTGCCGCGCTGGCGATCGTCTGGACGATATTATTCTCAAGGATCGTCGAGCCCGGCAGAAAGCGCAGCAGGGCCATCGAGATAACTGCCGCGGGAATCGACGTCGCGAAGGTAAGACCGACCTTGAGACCGAGATAGACATTTGCCGCGGTGAACAGGAGGGTTATCAGCCCGCCGAGGATGATCCCACGCAGCGTGAGTTCGCGCAGTCCCAGGGCGGATTGATCGGTCGTTGTCATAAAATGTCTCCCCGGCGCCATGCTGTTGCGCCGCGAAGCGCATTGCGCAAGCGAAAAGGCGACGAACCGAAGCCGATTTGTCGCATCGATCCAATCTTGCCCCGCACGCCGCTGTCATAGCGGCGCGCATGATGAGCATCGATCATAGCGACCAGTTTCGCCCCCCGCGCCGGACGGCGCCCAAAAACCCGCGGCGCGCAACGCCCTGCGCGGGCCTGTTCGGCTGGCGCAAGGACGAACGACGGCGAGACAAGGACAGCGACGCCCCCGACCGCGACTATCCGGCCCCCTGATCCTCGAGCAGAGCAGCAAAAGCGCGCACGGCTGACGCGGGCCCGTCCTTGTCGTTCCAGACCGCGCCCGAGACCGCGAGGAAATCAGCGCCGGCGTCGACAAGTTCCCCGGCATTGGCGGGCGTGATCCCGCCTATCGCGACGCAAGGAAGTTCGAACAGGCCTTGCCACCAGCGCAGGATCTCAGGGTCGGCGTGATGCTCGATCGCCTTGGTGGTGGTCGGAAAAAAGGCGCCAAAAGCAACATAGTCGGCCCCCGCCTCACCCGCCTCCATCGCAAGGTGGCGGCTGGCATGGCAGGTTACACCGATCTGGGCATCGGGTCCCAGCAGGCGCCGCGCCTCCCTGGGGTCTCCATCGCCCTGCCCCAGATGCACGCCGTCGGCGCGCAAACGCTTCGCGAGCGCCATATCGTCGTTGACAATAAACGCGGTGTCGTGCGCCGCGCAGATCGCCTGCAGCGGTGCGGCAAGGCGCGCGGCTTCATGCTGGTCCACGCCCTTGACGCGAAACTGGAAGGCCGCGACAGGAGCGGCGGAAAGCGCCTCCTCAAGCCTTGCGGGAAAATCGCCATCAACCTTGAGCGGCGAAATCAGATAAAGCTGGCAATTCGGTCTGGTCATGGCGGGTTCATAGCCACGCGGGCATCGCCGGGCAAATGCAGAAGATGCCGCATCATAAAGCCCTCCTGCTCGTCCTTTCGCTCGGTGTTTCGGCCTGTGCCGCAAGCCCCGCTGCGCTGTCCGGGTCGCCGCCGCTTGCCGAGGCTTCCAGTGTCGCGCTCGGACAGAGTGCCTATGCCGAGGGACCGGTGATCCAGCCGGTGGAGCTCCTCAAAGACAGCCGCTGCCCCGCTGATGTCCACTGCGTCTGGGCCGGAGAGGTGCGTCTCAAGATGCTGTGGATCCGACCCGGGGCCCGGGCGCAGCCGTTCGAGGCAATTCTGGGGAAGCGGGTCCCACTTGCGGACGGCACGCTCCTGCTTGAAAGCGTCACGCCGCCAAAAGAGGTCGATCGGCCGATCAGGCCTGAGGACTATCGCTTTTCCTTTCGGTTCGACGGCGGTCTTTGACGCCCTCGGCATCAGCTATGCGCGGGCGCCTGCTTGCTCAAGGGACCATGAGGCAAGGCCTCGACGCGCCCGGTGAGAAAGGCTGATCGGCCTATCGCACCCGCGCCAGCACGAACCCATCCCATTTCTTGGCCCCCACGGTCTGCACGGCGGTTGCGTCGAGGCGCGGCTCGGCGCTCAGCATGTCGAAAAGCGCGCGCGTGCCGTCAATGCGCAAATCGCCGCTATTCGCGTCGAGAATCCCGCCCTCGCGCACGACATTGTCGACGACAATAAGCGTACCGCTGCGACCGAGCCGGATCGCCTCGGCGACATAATGGGCATTGCCCTGCTTGTCGGCATCGATGAAAACGAAATCGAAGGGCTTCCCGGCGCTCATAGCAGCAAGGCTATCGCTCGCGGGGCCGACCCTGATCTCGACCTTGTCCGATACGCCTGCACGCTCCAGATTTTCGCGCGCGGTCTGGGCATGCTTGCGATCGATCTCAAGCGTGACGAGGCTTCCGCCCTCGGGCAGCGCCCGCGCAAGCCAGATCGTCGAATAGCCGCCAAGCGTCCCGACCTCGAGGATATGGCGCGCGCCGATCGCGTGCGCGAGTAACGACAGCATCTTGCCTTGCGCCGCCGATACATCAATCGGGGGCAAGCCTTGCGCCTTGTTGTTGGCAAGCGCTGCGGACAGCGCCTCATCCTCGCCGAGCAGTTTTTCGGCGATATAGTCGTCGACGGCTTTCCAGCCGCTCGCCATCAGGCCACCGACGCGGCGTGAATCTCGTCGATCGCGCCAGCGAGCGAGGCGTTGAATTCCTCGTCGCTCATCGAGGCGCGAAGATCCTCGAGCAAGGCGCGGCTGAAGCTCGCGATGATGCCGGGGTTCTTCGCCAGCTCAGCGCAAGCCTCGGGACGCGAGAAACCGCCCGACAGCGCGACCACCCTGAGCACCTTGGGGTGGTCGACCAGCGGCTGGAACAGACCCGCCTCGGTCGGAAGCGACAGCTTCAGCATCACCGGCGCCCCGTCCCATGCGTCGAGCGCGGCGAGAGTTTCCGTCAGGAGCAGGCGGTCGGCGGCGTCGCGTTCTGGGCTCTTGATGTTGATCTCGGGCTCGATGATCGGGACAAGGCCGTGCGCCGCGATCCGGCGCGCCTCGGCAAACTGCTGCTCGACGATCGCTTTCACGCCCGCGGGATTGGCGAGGTTGATGACGCTGCGCATCTTCGTCCCGAACACGCCCTTTGCCACCGCGCGATCGCACAGCGCATCGAGGTCGGGCATCGGCTTCATCAGCTGAACACCCTGGGCCTCGGCCTCCAGCCCCTTGTCGACCTTCAGGAATGGGACGACGCCGCGCTCCCACAGAAGCGCGGGGACCGGCTTTCCCCCGGCTTCACCGTCCATAGTGCGCTCGAAGAGAATTGCGCCAATGACCTTTGCGCCATTGAAGCAGGGCGCCGTGACGATGCGGCTGCGCATCGCGTGAATGAGGGCGAACATCTCCTCGTCGTTTGAAAAGGCGTCCTCGCCGATGCCGTAGCCTTTCAATGCCTTGGGCGTCGAGCCTCCGCTCTGGTCGAGCGCGGCGATGAAACCCTGCCCCGATTTGATCTGGTCGAGCATGGCGGCATTGGCGGTGGTCATAAGATCTCCGGTAGTTTGCATACGTATGTGGCCGGGCGCATAGCGGTCCCGCACGCCGGATGCAATGGCACGAAAACTCTATGCTTTCAGCGCATCGACACCGGGCAACGGCTTGCCTTCCATCCACTCGAGGAAGGCGCCTCCCGCGGTCGAAACAAAAGTGAAATCATCGGCGACGCCGGCATGGCGGAGCGCGGCGACAGTATCGCCGCCGCCCGCGACCGAAATGAGCGATCCCTCGCGGGTCAGCGCCGCGGCCGTCTTGGCAAGAGCCACCGTCGCGGCGTCGAACGGGGCTGTCTCGAACGCACCGAGCGGACCGTTCCACACAAGTGTACGGCAATTCTTGAGAACATCGGCGAGCGCCTCGACCGCCGCCGGGCCGACATCGAGGATCATCTCGTCGGCGGCGACCTCGTGAACATTGACTGTGCGCGTCGGCGGATTGGGCGCAAATTCTTTTGAAACCACGACGTCATAGGGCAGATGGATCGTGCAGCCCGCCTTGTCGGCGGCGTCGAAGATCGCATTCGCGGTCTCGACCAGGTCATGCTCGCACAAAGATTTGCCGACATCGACCCCGCGCGCTGCAAGGAAAGTGTTCGCCATTCCGCCGCCGATGATCAGATGGTCGACCCGGCCGACCAGATTCCGGAGCACGTCGATCTTGGTCGAGACTTTCGCGCCTCCAACCACGGCTGCGACGGGATGCGCGGGATTGCCAAGCGCGGCATCGAGCGCTTTGAGCTCTGCCTCCATCGCGCGCCCTGCATAGGCTGGCAGCCGGTGCGCAATGCCTTCGGTCGAGCCATGGGCGCGGTGCGCCGCCGAGAAGGCATCGTTGACATAAAGATCGCCCACTTCGGCAAGCGCATCGGCAAAGGCGGGGTCATTCAGTTCCTCGCCCGCATGGAAGCGCGTATTCTCAAGCACGGCAACGTCGCCCGCGGCGAGCACTGCCACTCCCGCCTTGGCGCCGTCGCCGATGCAATCGGGAATGAACATCACCGAGTGACCGAGCACATCGGCGACGCCGTCGATCACGAGGCTCAAGGACTGGGTGGGGTTCTTGGCGCCCTTGGGCCGCCCGAAATGGGCGAGCAAGAGGACGATCGCACCCTTGTCAGCCAGTTCGCGAATCGTCGGCATCGCCGCGCGGATGCGCGTATCGTCAGCAACCGCGCCCTCGGACATCGGAACATTGAGATCGACGCGCACGAGCACGCGCTTGCCGGTGACGTCACCGATATCGTCGAGGGTCTTGAAACCGCCCATTGCTATACTCCGCCCACGCTGAACCTGCCCAGGGATTGCCCCGCCCCGGCGTCGACAAGCTCAGCCCGAGCGGGATCGAGGATCAGAGGAGCCCCGCAATCACGGTCGCGGTGTCGACCATGCGGTTCGAGAAACCCCATTCATTGTCGTACCAGCTCACGACACGGACGAGCTTGCCCTCGAGCACTGCGGTCTCGAGGCTGTCGACGGTCGAGCTTGCCGGACAGTGATTATAGTCGATCGAGACGAGCGGCTCATCCGAATAGGCCAGAACGCCCTTCAGCGCACCTTCCGACGCATCCTTGAGGATCTTGTTCACTTCCTCGACGCTCGTGTCGCGCTTCGGCGTGAAAGTGAGGTCGACGAGACTGACGTTCGGCGTTGGAACGCGGATCGCCGACCCGTCGAGCTTGCCCTTGAGTTCGGGCAACACTTCGCCGACCGCGCGCGCCGCGCCCGTCGTGGTCGGGATGATCGACATGCCGGCTGCGCGCGCGCGGCGCATGTCGCTGTGGATCTGGTCGAGAATCTTCTGGTCGTTCGTGTAGGCATGCACGGTCGTCATAAGACCGCGCTCGATCCCGAGCGTATCGTTGAGCACCTTCGCGACAGGCGCGAGGCAATTGGTGGTGCAGCTCGCGTTCGAGACGATCTTGTGATCGGCGGTGAGCTTGTCGTGATTGACACCGTAGACAACGGTCTGGTCGACGCCCTTGGCCGGGGCGGAGATGAGGACGCGCTTCGCACCGGCAGAAAGGTGCTTGCCGGCGCTTTCGGCGTCGGTGAAGAAGCCGGTGCATTCAAGTGCAATATCGACCCCGAGTTCGCCGTGCGGCAGGTTTGCGGGGTCGCGTTCCTTGGTCACGCGGATCGCCTTGCCGTTCACGAACATCTGGTCGCCCTCGGCCTTTACCTCGCCGGGGAAAGGCCCGTGGACGCTGTCGCGCTTGAAAAGAAGGGCATTGGCCTTCGCGTCTGCTAGATCGTTGATCGCAACGAGTTCGAGCCCGCAATCGGGGCGTTCCAGAATGGCGCGCGCGACGAGGCGGCCGATACGTCCGAAACCGTTGATTGCGACTTTCACTGCCATGACGAAACGTCCTTTCTGCGTGGGAGCGGCGGGGTCCTTACTGGCCCAGCCGGGTCAGGATTTGGGGAGCGATAGCATCGGCAGTAAGGCCGAAATGCTTGAATAGGTCTTCAATCGGCGCCGACGCTCCGAAGCTGTCGATACCGAAGCGCAGGCCGCGACGTCCGGTATAGCGTTCCCATCCGAAGGTGGTCCCTGCCTCGATCGACACGATCAGCATGTCCTCGGGCAGAATATCGGCTTGATAGGCCGCGTCCTGCTCGTCGAACAGCTCGCACGACACCATCGAGACGACGTCGGCACCCTGCCCCGCCGCCTCGAGCTGGTCAGCGACCTCGATTGCGAGCGCCACCTCGGAGCCTGTTGCAACAAGGACGACCTTGCGCGCGGCCTTGGCATCGCGAAGACGATAAGCACCTTTTGCGCAAAGATTTTCCGTGACGTCATGGCGCAGTGGCGGCAGGTTCTGGCGCGTCAGCGCGAGCAGGGTCGGACGATCCTCCTGCGCCAGCGCGAGCGCCCAGCACTCGGCGGTTTCAATGGCATCGGCGGGACGCATGACGACGAGGTTCGGCATCGCCCGCAGCGACTGGAGATGCTCGATCGGCTGGTGCGTCGGCCCGTCCTCGCCCAGTCCGATGCTGTCATGCGTCATGACATATATGACGCGCTGACGCTGAAGCGCCGACAAGCGGATGGCGCCGCGGCAATAGTCCGAGAAGACCAGGAATGTCCCGCCGTAGGGGATGATGCCGCCGTGCAGGGCCATGCCGTTCATGGCCGCGGCCATGCCGAATTCGCGAATGCCATAATAGACGTAGCGTCCAGAATAGTCGTTTCTTGTCAACGGCTTGGTCGAAGACGTTTTCGTATTGTTCGAACCCGTAAGGTCAGCGCTTCCCCCCACGAGCGCCGCGATGTCGGCGGTGAGGGCGCTCAGCGTATTTTCCGACGCCTTGCGGGTCGCAACCTTCGGCGGCTCGGCGACGAGCCCGTCGAGATAGGCCTGGAAGGCCGGCCCTGGCGTTACCTTGCCTGCAATTCGCGCCTCAAAATCCTTTTTCTTTTCACTCGTTGCAAGGCGGTCCTTCCACGCAGCATGAAGCGCCTTGCCCCTGTCGCCGAAGCCTTTCCAGGCGGCGGCAATATCGTCGGGAATCACGAAGGGCTCTGCGCTCCAGCCGAGCGTCTCGCGCGCTGCCGCGACTTCGTCGGCGCCGAGCGCAGCGCCGTGCGTCGCTGACGTGCCCTGCTTGTTCGGCGCGCCAAAGCCAATGATCGTCTTGCACGCGATCAGCGACGGCCGCGGGTCCGCAAGCGCGGCGTCGATCGCCCGGCGGATATCGGCGGGGTCGTGCCCGTCGCACGCCTCGACGTGCCAACCGGTGGCCGCGTAGCGCGCCTTGACGTCCTCGCTCGTCGAGAGATCCGTCGATCCGTCGATGGTGATCTTATTGTCGTCCCACAGCACGACCAGCCGCGAAAGTTGCAGATGCCCCGCGAGGCCAATGGCCTCATGGTTGATCCCTTCCATCAAGCAACCGTCGCCCGCGATCACAAAGGTACGGTGATCGACCAGCGCGTCGCCATAGATCGCGTTGAGGTGCCGCTCGGCCATCGCCATGCCGACCGCAGTCGCAAGCCCCTGCCCCAGCGGCCCGGTTGTCGTTTCAACGCCGGCGAGCTCGAAATTCTCCGGGTGCCCCGCGCAGGGGCTGCCAATCTGGCGAAATCCACGGATTTCTTCGATCGTCGGGTGCTCATAGCCTGCAAGGTGAAGGGTCGCATAGGCGAGCATCGAGCCATGCCCTGCAGACAGAACGAATCGGTCCCGATCGGGCCACGCCGGGTCGGCGGGATCGAACTTCAGATAGTCGGAATAGAGTATGGTCGCGACGTCGGCCATGCCCATCGGCATTCCCGGATGACCGCTGTTCGCGGCTTGTACGGCATCCATCGCAAGCGCGCGGATGGCGTTGGCGAGCTGGCGTTCGGGCAGTGTCATTCGTCCCCCGGAAATGGCTGGGCTGGCGTGCGCGACTGCCCTTTGCGGCGCGGCGGGCAGGAGTCAACCGCCCATGGCAAGAAATCCCGCAAAAAGCTGGTTTCGCGCCCCGACCGCGTTCTGCAGCAGCGACGCAGTCCCCACCATCAAATGCCCCTTCCTGAGGGGAGCTACGCTGAATCAGCCCAGCACGTCCAAGCCAAGTCCCCTTGGCAAGAAGCGATTGCCCCTGCCAGGCCGGCTCGGCAATTGCGCCCGCCGGGCGCCGCTGCTACGTCTTCGCCCATGGAACTCGATCTCGACGAATCCAGCCTCGCCATCGGCCGCATCGAACGGGCGCTGAGCCGGATCGAGAAGGCGCTGGCCGAGCGGGCCGCGCGGCCTGCCCCCTTGGCACCAGCCTCGCCCCCGGAATCCTCTGCGCTGAAGGCCGAGGTCGCGGCGGTTATCGGTGAACTCGACCGGCTGATCGCGGAGGCGAAGCATGGCTGACGTCCGCCTGAGCATTGCCGGGCGCGCCTATGACGTTCATTGCGCCGACGGACAGGAGGATCGGCTCCGCCAGCTCGCTGCCGTCATCGACGAGAAGGCGCGTAGCGTACAGGGCGGAACCGAGGTTCGCCAGCTTCTCTTCGCGGCGCTCATGCTCGCCGACGAAACGCAGGAGGCGCGGGGCAAGGTCGAAAAGGCGACGCCCCAGACCGATTCGCTTCGCGCAGCGGTTGCGCTAGCCGAAAGCCGCGAGGCGGCAGCGAAGGATGAACTTAAGGCCGCACAGCTACGCGAGACGGAGGCACTGGCCGAAGCGCGCGCCGCTGCCGAGCGGGAGGCGGCCGCCCTTGCCGAACTCGAAAAGCTGCGCCAGGGCGCGCCAGTCGTCCCCACCCCGCCCTCCGGGCGTCACGACCGCGCGCTGATCGAGATTGCGGACCGGATCGAGGCGCTTGCGACGAAAGTCGAGCAAATCCCTTGAGGCGCCGCCCGCGCGTCCCTAAATAGGGGGCGGCGGGCACTGCCCGGCACGAGCCGCTGCGAATATCCCTGAGGCGATACATCATCCAAGGGAGCTGTCCCTGCCCGGGCCCTGGCCCGACGTATATGGCCCCCACCTGACGTTACTGGCGTCAGAGGATTTTCCGGCAAACGACCATGGCGGTCCCGCCAACCCGCCGATAGAAAGAGCCAGGAACGGCGATGACCGACATCCCCGCCGACCCTGTCCGGCAAAAGCAGGCTCTGCGCGAACGGCTCCGCTTTCGCCGCCGGCATTTTACGGCAAATCTGGATGGCATGGCGGGTCTCGCTGCCTTCCGTACCATCCCCCAGCTGCTCACCCACCTCATCGCGAGACGCGATCCGGTCGCGGCCTATGTCGCCTGGGGCGATGAGCCCGATGTCCTCCCGGCGCTCGCAGGCTATCCCCTGGCTCTTCCCTTCCATCGCGAGCGTAGCGAGACCATGGAATTTCGGCGCTGGGCTCCAGGTGAGGCGCTGGCGAAGGGGCCGTGGAGCACGCATCAGCCTGCTGACGAAGGGCGCCCTGTCGAGCCCGCGCTCATTCTCTGCCCGCTTCTCGGCTTCGACCGGACCGGGGGCCGGCTCGGCCAGGGCGGGGGGCATTATGACCGCTATTTCGCCACGCATCCCCACATCCTTCGTATCGGCGTCGGCTGGTCGGTGCAGGAAGTCGATGCCATACCTGCCGAATCGACCGACGCGCGGCTCGACGCCGTGCTGACAGAGCAGGAATTTATCGTCTGTGGAGACCGCTTGTGAGTGAAGATCCCGCCAGTCCTGAGCAGCCAAGCTGGCGCAAGCCAGCGGGCATTTTCCTGATCCTGCTGCTGATCGCGGTCTGGGCCGTCCTCATCGTCAGCCTGTCGCCGTGGGTCGGCGCCTGGCCGATCCTTGTCCAGGCGATCTTCTATCTCGCGGCGGGTATCGTCTGGATCCTGCCGCTGAAACCCTTGCTGCGCTGGATGGAACTGGGGCGCTGGCGCAGCTAAGGAGCCGCGCCCGCGCGGGGCCTTGCCGCATGACATGAGCTTCCCAAGCTGCGGTTGCCATTTCGTCCAGAGGGACAAGAAATGGCGCGAGTGACGGGGCTCGAACCCGCGACCTCCGGCGTGACAGGCCGGCACTCTAACCAACTGAGCTACACCCGCGTGTGCTTGGGAGCCGCGCCAATATGCGCCGCGTCGCGGCCTGTCAACCGTCGCTTTCGGTCTTGTCGCGATTTAAACGCGCGCGCATCTCGTCGGCAGTTGTCAGCGTGCCGCGTTCGAAAAGGAATCCTGCGAAATCGGGCGTTCCGGTCGAGTGCAGGATCGTCTGGAGGATGAGCAGCAGCGGCACGGCAAGAAGGGCCCCGGGGGTGCCCCACACCCAACCCCAGAAGCTCAGCGACACGAGAATCAGCAGCGGATTGACGGTCAGTCGTCGGCCGAGAACCAGCGGGGTGATCAGATTCGCCTCGACGAGATGGACGCCGATGAAGATCAGGGCAGGCAGCAGCGCAAATCCAACCACATCAAAAGTCATGAGGCCGCCAAGCGCGAGCAGAATTGCCGCGACAATAGGCCCGAGATACGGCACGAAGTTGCAAATCGCGACGATGCCGCCCCACATGAAGGGCGACGGCATGCCAAGCGCCCACAGCAAGAGCGACACGATGAGCCCCAGAAGCGCGTTGATCATCGAGATGGTCGCCAGATAATCGGCGGTCGCATCGACCACGTTCTGGATGACCCGTGCAGTCTGCATCGCACCGTCAAAGCTGCCGCGGCGGCGAATCGTCCCTTTGCGCAGCCTCGTCCAGCCCGCGAGAAAGAAGAAGACCACAAGGACAGCGAAGAAGAGCTGGATCGCCGCAGCAGGCGCCGCCGAGATGAAATAGTCGACGACTGAGGTCGGCGCGGTTGCCGCCATCGCCTGCGCGGTCGCCTCACTCCCCGAGGCCACCGAAGCGAGCGTCCGATCGACGAATTTCTGGAGGGTGGAATAAAAGTCGATGAGCGGCGCGAGATTGCTCTGGATACGCGGAATCGACTCGGGGAGCCGCGTGAACCATCCGGTCGCGGGCACGACGATGATTGCGAGCGCCGCGTTGATCCCGAGCAAGAAGGCCGCAAGCGACAGAAAGGACGCGAGCGCGGACGGCACACCGCGCCGCTCGAGCCACTCGAGCACCGGAACGAGCGCGATCGCGATCACGATCGCTGCGGTCAAAGGCAAGAAGAACTCTGCGCCCGCCTGAAGCGCGAAAGGAAGGCCGAGGCAAAAGGCGGCCCCGATAATCAGCGTCAAGGCCGCGAGAAGGCGGTCGCGCCGAAGGTCGTCGACTTCGATCTGATGCAGGGGATTGGCGCGAGGGCCGCGAGCCTCCCTTTTCCCCCCGTCGTCCGCCACCTTGCCTGTCTCCCGGTCAATCGCCTCTTCTTACGCGAGCTTTGCTCGCCGCGCCAGCCGGGTGCCAAACGGGGCAGCAGAACCGGCCAACAAAGTAACCGCGATGTTAACCATAAATTACCGTTTCGGTTCCAGGACATCCCGTGGGATCAGCCATCGGAGACGCGATCATTCCAGCCTTCCTGCCTTTCGTGCGCGCCGCCGGCGCGAGCCGGACGCACGCCCTCGCCCCTTCCCTGCCGCCTCGCGCGCTCGTCGTGCGGATGGCCGCCCTCCTTGCCTTCGCGGCGCTCGCGCCAGCGGAGGCGCTGGCTGCGGACCAGATCGCGCTCGATAACAATATATTCGTCGAGCGCGTGACAAGGGACGGCGCTGGAAGGACGCGCATTCGGCTCGAAGAACCAAAGGCCGTCGTTCCCGGCGACAGGCTGGTGTTCGTGCTCAACTATCGTAACGCCAGTGAGCGCGCGGCGGACCGCTTCGTCATCACCAATCCCCTTCCCGCGGCGGTGCGATACGCTGATGCCGGCGACAACACCGCCCTCGTCTCCGTCGATGGCGGACGCACGTGGGGCCGGCTTGGCGAAATGACTGTCGCGCTTGCTGACGGTACGCGCCGCCCTGCGCAGCCCGCCGACGTCACGCATCTTCGCTGGGCGATTCAAAAGCCGATTCCGGCGGGGGCCTCGGGCAAGCTGATGTTCCGCGGCGTGGTCCGCTAAAGACGCGCGCGGGGCGATAGCCCCTCGCCTCACCCTTCCATCACTCAGCGAACAGGAGAACCGGCGTTTCGATGAGCTTCTTGAGCGCCTGCACATAGCTTGCAGCGTCCCAGCCATCGACGACGCGGTGATCGCAGCTGATCGACAGGTTCATCAGCTTGGCGCGGCGGATGTCGTCACCGTCGAAAACCGGGCGTTCGACGATCTTGTTGGGGCCGATGATCGCCACCTCCGGCCGGTTGATGACCGGCGTTGTCGCGATGCCGCCGAGCGGGCCGAGCGAGGTCACGGTGAGCGTTCCGCCCGTCAGTTCCGCGGACCTCACCTTGCCGCTGCGCGCCGCTTCGGCAAGGCGGCTGATCTCGGCTGCAAGCTGCCAGACATTCTTGTCCTGCGCGTCGCGGATCACGGGCACCATGAGCCCGGCATCGGTCTGCGTTGCCATGCCAAGGTGCACCGCGCCGTGGCGCGTCACCACGCCCGCCTCGTCATCGTAGCGCGCATTGATCATCGGAAACTGCGGGATCGTGCGGCAAATGGCAACAATGAGGAAGGGCAGCATGGTCAGCTTGGGACGCTGGCCGCGATTGGCGTTGAGATCGGCACGCATCTCTTCGAGCGCCGTCACGTCCATTTCCTCGACATAGGTGAAATGGGGGATCGCGCGCTTCGATGCCGCCATATTCTCCGCGATCTTGCGGCGCATCCCGATAACCTTGACCGGCTCGTCAGCCCGCGCACGGCTCGCGCCCGGCGCGTGATAGCCCTCGCCGCTATTGTAGCGCAGGAATGCATCGAGGTCCGAGTGTCGGATGCGTTCGCCCTCGCTGTGAACCTGCGACAGGTCGATGCCCAAATCCCTGGCACGCGCGCGAACCGCGGGGGATGCAAGCACCGGCTTTTCCTGTCCTGCGCTCTTTGGGGAGGGTGCGACCGTGTCCGTCTCTCGAGGCGCCTGGGCGGGCTTTTCGGCAGGCTCGGCGCGCACCGGCTCGGGCGCGGCCTTTGCAACCTCGGCCTCGGACACCTCTTCCGCGCCCGGCGTTTGCGCAGCAACCTCTTGCGCTTCCTCGTCGGGGACCTCGTCCACCTCGCCGTCGGTCTCGATCACCGCGAGCGTCGATCCGATTGCAATGAGATCGCCGACCTCGCCCGCAATTTCGACTACCGTTCCCGACACCGGCGACTCCATTTCGACGGTCGCCTTGTCGGTCATCATGTCCGCAAGCTGGGCATCTTCCTCGATGCGATCGCCGACACGCACGTGCCAGGCGACAATCTCGGCCTCGGCAATGCCTTCACCGATGTCGGGCAGACGGAATGAGTAGCGGGCCATGACGTCAGTCCTTCAAAATCTTGGTCAGCGCCGTTGCGATACGAACGGGGCCGGGGAAATAGGCCCATTCGAGGCTGTGCGGGTAGGGCGTGTCGAAGCCCGTGACGCGCTCGACCGGGGCTTCAAGGTGATAGAAACAGCGTTCCTGCACCAAAGCGGCAAGTTCGGCGCCAAAGCCCGAGGTCCGTGTCGCTTCGTGAATAATGAGGCAGCGGCCGGTCTTCTTCACCGACGCCTCGATCGCCTCGACGTCGAGCGGCAGCAAGGTGCGCAGATCGAGGATTTCAGCGTCGACGCCCATTTCCTCGATGATCGTCTTGGCCACATGAACCATCGTGCCATAGGCGAGTACGGTCACCGCCTCACCCTCGCGCACGGTCGCAGCCTTGCCAAGGTCGATGCGGTAATAGCCCTCGGGTACCGCGCTTGCGGCATGCTTGGACCACGGCTCGACGGGGCGGTCATAATAGCCGCTGAAGGGGCCGTTGTAGATGCGCTTCGGCTCGAGAAACACGACGGGATCATTGTCCTCGATCGCGGCGATCAGCAGCCCCTTGGCGTCATAGGGGTTCGAGGGGATCACGGTTTTTACGCCGCAAATATGTGTCATGATGCTTTCGGGCGACTGGCTGTGCGTCTGGCCGCCGAAAATGCCGCCGCCAAAGGGCGTGCGCACGGTCATGGGACAGATATAGTCATTCGCCGAACGATAGCGCAGCCTCGCCGCCTCGCTCACGAGCTGGTCGAGGCCAGGGTAGATATAGTCGGCAAATTGGATCTCGGGCACCGGGCGCAGCCCATAGGCGCCCATGCCGACCGCCACTCCGATGATGCCGCATTCGTTGATCGGCGTGTCGAACACGCGCGTCTTGCCGTGCTTCTTCTGCAGCCCCGCGGTCGCGCGGAACACACCGCCAAAATAGCCCACGTCCTCGCCCAGCACGACGACCTTGTCGTCGCGCCCCAGCATGACGTCCATCGCGCTGTTGATCGCCTCGATCATGTTCATGGTCTTGGTGTCGTGCGCCATCATTCAGGCTTCCAGTCGGGTCCGAACTTCGCTTCCTGTTCGGCCAGCATCTGCGCGCATTGTTCCTTGAGGTGCCATGGCATCTCCTCGAACACGTCCTCGAACATCGTTTCGAATGGCTGGTGCATACCATGGCCCAAAATACCAAGCTTTTCTGCCTGTTTCTGGGTCGTCTTGACGAGGTCGTCGAGCTCCTTTTCCTGCGCCTCGTGGCGCTCGGCGTCCCATTCGCCGAGCCGCTCGAGATGCTGGCGTAGCCGCGCGATCGGATCGCCGAACGGCCAAGCGCTTGCCTCCTGTGCCGCGCGATAGGCGCTCGGGTCGTCGGAGGTGCTGTGCCCCTCGGCGCGGTAGGTGAAATGTTCGATCAATGTCGGGCCGTTATTGGTCCGCGCCCGATCCGCCGCCCACTGGGTCGCCGCATAGACCGCGAGCGGGTCATTCCCATCGACGCGCAAGCCCGCGATACCATAGCCGACGGCACGCGCCGCGAAGGTGGTCCGCTCTCCCCCGGCGAAGCCTGAAAAGCTCGAGATCGCCCACTGGTTGTTGACGACGTTGAAGATGACGGGCGCATTATAAACGGTGGCGAAGGTGAGCGCTGAATGAAAGTCGCCCTCGGCCGAGGAGCCCTCACCGCACCAGGCGGTCGCGATGCGGGTGTCGCCTTTCGATGCCGACGCCATCGCCCAGCCCACGGCCTGCGGATACTGGGTGGCGAGATTGCCCGAAACGCTGAAAAATCCGTGCTCGGGCGCCGAGTACATGATCGGCAACTGCCGTCCGAGCAGATGATCGCCGCGATTGGAATAAATCTGGTTCATCATCTGGATCAGCGGATAGTCGCGCGCGATCAGGATCCCCTGCTGACGATAGCTGGGAAAAACCATGTCGGTCCGGTCGATCGCCATCGTCGAGGCGACCGAGGTCGCCTCTTCGCCGGTCGACTTCATGTAGAAGCTCGTCTTGCCTTGGCGCTGTGCCCTGAACATGCGGTCGTCGAACGCGCGCAGCAGCATCATCGTGCGCAGCATCGAGCGCAGCCGGTCGGGCGCGAGGTTGGGGTTCCACGGCCCCTTCGCGGCGCCATCGAAGTCGAGAACCCGCACGAGCCCGTAGCAAAGGTCACGCATCGCATCGGGCTTGGTCGCTTCGCCGGGGCGCGGTGTCGCTTCGACCGCGGGGATTTCGATGCCGCCGAAATCGGGCGTGTCGCCGGGGCGGTAGCGCGGCTCGGGAATGTGGAGCGACAATGGCGGCAAATTGCTCGCTGGCCGGCTCCCCTCACTGCGTTCGGGGGGCGTTTCGGGCATATCTTCGTCCCTTCGAGGCGCGAATCGCCGCGCCGTTATATTTCAATTTTTCGACATATTATTGCTTTCATGCCGCCAATGCAATGGCTGCACCTCAGACCGCCACGGGCGCCGGAATATGAGCCTGCGGTGCATAATGCTCGACCGCGAAATCTTCAAACCGGTAATCGAAAATCGTCTCTGCACGCCGGAGGATCCGCAACTTCGGCGCGCCGGCGGGAACGCGGGCGAGTTGCGCTTCGACGAGGTCAGCGTGATTGAGGTAGAGGTGCACATCGCCCCCCGTCCACACCAGTTCATGCGCGTGAAGATCACATTGCTGGGCGATCATCCGCGTCAGCAGCGCCGCCTCGAAAACGTTGAAGGCAAAGCCGAGGCCAAGATCGCACGAGCGCTGGAAGAGCAGGCACGAGAGACCGCCGTCGCTGCGAACGTGGAACTGATAGGTCATGTGACAGGGGGGCAGTGCCATCCGGTCGAGATCGGCGACGTTCCAGCCGGTGAAGATGTGCCGGCGCGAGCCCGGATTATGGCGCAGCCCCTCGATCAGCGCTGCAATCTGGTTATGCCCGCGCTCGGCACGCCGATAGAGTCCGCCCTCCACGGGCTCATAACGCGGCCAATCCACCCACTGATGCCCGTAGACGGGCCCGAGGTCGCCCCAGGTCGCGGCGAACTCCTCGTCAGCGAGAATGCGCGCCTCGAAATCGGCCGCGCTGATCGCCTCGCCGCTTTCCCGGCGGTAGCGCTCGAGCGGCCAGTCGGTCCAGATGCGCACGCCCTGCGCGACGAGCGGACGTATATTGGTGTTCCCGGTGAGGAACCACAAAAGCTCGCGCAGCGCGGTTTTCCAATAGACGCGCTTGGTGGTGAGCAGCGGGACGGCATCGTCCGCGAGCGAAAACCGCATTGTTTCGCCGAACAGCGAGCGCGTCCCGACCCCGGTGCGATCAACGCGTTCGTCGCCTTCACTCCAGATCCGCCGCATCAAGTCGAGGTACTGGAGCTCATAATGAGTGGAATCAGGCAAGAATCGCTCCCGGGTTGCCCGACCTAGCTAAGGCCCGCGCGCCGAGGCGGCAAGCTCCGGCGGGCGACGGCCAATTTAAAGGTCGGCTGCGTCCCGGCTCTCCGTCCAGTTCGGAGCGCCGCGTGCCTGCGTCAGCCTTCTTCCACCCGCCTCGAAACGGCAATCACAGCCAATGTGCCGATTGGCGCTTGAAGTTCACGAAACGCGCGTCTAGAGGACCGCCCTGCCTTCGCGCTGGTCCGCCAGCGCAGGATCGGTCGGGGAGTAGCTCAGCCTGGTAGAGCACTGTCTTCGGGAGGCAGGGGCCGGAGGTTCGAATCCTCTCTCCCCGACCAGTTTCTCCGCTTTTCTCAAGCGTTTGCATTTGCCGCTCCTCCTTGGATCAATTTCAGGTCCGGTGTTGCTCCGGTGAAAGCGCCCGGCGTAAGCCCCTCAATCTCGTCGATGATCGCCGTCGTGACAGCCAATGCCAGGCCCAGATTCGCGGGGTCCGGCAGCGCGTAGAGGTCGCTCACGTCCGCCTTGACGTGCCCGAGCATCATCCGCCCTTGCTGCCAATGTTCCTCGCCAAGGCGCTTGCGCGCGATCGTTGCCATCGAACGGCGGATGAGCTTTTGGCCCGTCTCGCGATCGCGGGGCAGTCCGAGGAAATCCAGCATCGCCTCAAAGGCCTTGCGCACCGATTTGACCGTCACGAAGAACCCGTCCGTCTCGTCGAGCAGCCGCGCGAACCTTGGAGGCACCGGGACCGCCGGGCGATATTTCTTCGTCTGCGCGCGACCGCGTGGGTTCAGCACGAGCACTTGGGCATTGGAAAGCCACTGGCGGCGCTCGGGGTCAGTGGAAATGTCGTAGATCGCATCGGGCCGCGCCCACGTCGCCACGCTGGCCTGCAGGAAGCGGAGTAGGCTGTGGCGGTGGAGAACCTGCCGGGCGACCATTGCGTCGCTCCACGCCTCCCCCTCCGGGGCGACGGGATGCAGGCAATAGCGGAACATCTTGGCGAGTTCGGGCACGTCCGAGCGATAGGTCGGTGTATGGCTCACTTGCGCCGCCGGCAGCGCAGCGAAGCCAGCGGGGAAAGGCGTGTCCTTCCGCTTGTGCGAATAATTGATGGCCGCGGCGAGCGACCGCACGCTGGCTTCGGTCGTGCCAGGCGCCCGATCGCGAACGGTCCGGTTCACGGTGCCCTCAATGACGGGCTGGCGCGCGGACCATTTCCTGAACTTGCGGATGAAATCATCGCCGACCTCTTCGCACGTCACGTCGTTGCGGTTCTCGGCGTCGAGATAATCGAGCACATGGTCGAGCCGCGCCCGGATCGACACGATCGACGGCACGCTTTCACGCGCGAGCAGATAGTCCGAAATGCTCTGGGTCAGCAGAAGCCCGGTCTTGTCGGTGAGGGGCCGGTGGCAGGTCGGGCAGACGGCTTGTCCGCGCTCTCGCTCGAGGTAGATCCGATCGAGCTCCTTTTCCGCGTCGACGACCTCGCTCGTGCCCGTCGAGCGGCTGCGCTCACGTCCTGCGGCGGGATCGTACCAGAAGACTTGGAGATACGGGGAGCGGAGGGTTCCGTCCTTCCTTCGGTCCCAGTCGAGTCGGTATTTTCCGCGGGAATAGAGCGGGTCGTTCGTTTCAGACATTGGTGCCTCTGTGCTTCTGCAGCTTTCGCAACGATGAGTTCGCCCACGCCGAGGGCGTTGAGCAGGTCGAGATGCGTCGGTTCGAGCCGGATGCCCTTCCGCAAGTCCGTCTGGCGAATCCAGTGGCGGGCGAGATCGGAAAGGTCTGTCATGCGTCGATGTTCCTATTCTCGACGGCGAAAGTGACGGCGACGACCCAAGGGTTCGCTTCCCATGAGCCGGGGCCGTTGATGCTGTTCCAGAGCCGGTGATAAGCCGCGACGGCAGACAGTTCGCCCTCATCCCAATCCGCATCCGGCAGGCCGAAGAAGCGGCCGAATTGCCCGATGCCCTCTGCGAGCGCGTCGGCCTCGCTGCAATCCTGCAACCGCGCGACGCGGACGTCGGTGACGGTGAGGGTCAGACGGCTCGCCCATCGCGGCATGTGCATGCCGGCGCGGCGGCGACCCACGCGCGATCCGTCGGCTTCGGTCCAATTGAAGGTGGCGTCGTCAGCCTTGTATCGCAGCGGCTCGTCACCGCCCATCTCGGACGGGGCGAGGTCGTCATAGGCTGGCGTCGTGAACCACTCTTCGCGGACATAGAGGCGATCGCCCACATAATAGCCCGACATGCCTTCTGCCCCGCCCTCGAGGTCGGAGGCGACGTAAGAATTCTTGCCCTTGCCAACGCGCCTCAGCAGCGCGGATGGCGGCAAGTAATCGTTGTGGCAAAGGATGTCCCCGAGTTCGGCGCTGTAATGGAAGCCATTGGCGAACGGCTGCGGATTGAGGATGCGCCGAGTCTGCGTCTTGCGGCCTTCGAGCAGCGCGCGGACCATCGGGGCGGAAAAGAGGATGGGGCGATCGGTCATCAGTTCGGCTTTCCGGGGTCCAGCATGGCCGCCAACTTGAGAAGCGAGGCCGCCATTGTGCGCGCTTCGGTCGGCGTCATCTGGGCGATCATGCCCGCACCGACGCCGCCTTCTTCGGGCGCATAAAGGAACATTCCGACCCGATTGAACTCGGGGTCGAGATGCTTAATGGTCAGCGTCGTGTAGCCGGGCGCGTCCACGGCGCGGATTACGCCGCGCGAGGTCTCAATGAGCTGCAGCCCAAGAGGAAGCGCGACGCCCTGCGTCTCACGATATTCGGGGGTCTTGTTCATTTTTACCGGGTCGTCAGCCATTGGCTTCGCCTTCCATCTCGGCCAGGCGCTTCTCTCGCCAAGCCTCGGCCTCATCAAAATCGGGAAAGATCGCCGGCCCGTCGCCCATGCTGAGCGGGGCAACGGTGAAGCGCGGACCGCCGGGCTGGATCTCGTAAGACAGCTCGTGGTCAATCTCGACGCTTCGGGTGTGCAGGTTGTGGACGGCGTAGGGCATCACGCGGCCCTCCAAAGGATCGCCGGGCCGAGCGGATCGATGCGATGCTTGCCACGCGCCATCGGGTGTACGGGCGCGCCGCTTTTTGTTGCTCCCCAGCACCATAGATCGGGCCACGGCCCTTCGTTCGACTGTATTTCCTCGATCATCTGCTCGACACAATCGAAGTCTATGTCGCGCGCGATGTTGCCCCAGCAGACGAAAACCTGATCGGCCGCCTTGGCGAGATTGGACACGTGGCTGAAATTGGCGTGCAGCGCGTCGCGATCGTGCCATTCCCCTTGGAAGCACGCTGCTACGCGATCCTTACAAACGCGCGGGTCAGGCGAGCAGAAGGGAAAGACGTTCACGGCGTCGTATCCGCCGAAACCATAACGCTGAAACCAGCGGTTCCACCACTTCGAGGTCGGATCATCCTTGAGTGCATCGGCGTCCGATGGATTGCAGCCGATCACGCAAGCGATCGGGCCCGGCCCCCAGCGGCGAGACAGTGTCAGCCGCACGCCGGGGCGCAGGAATGTCGCATCGCGCCGTATCACCGGCTCACCGAGAAGGTCGAGAGCTTCGGCCATCACGCCCTCCCTTCCATCGCCGAAAGCTCGCGATCGACGAGTTCGACGGCATTTGATGCGAGGTCAGCGGGGCTGGACAGTTCGGGCCATGGCACGTCGCGCGAGGCCCGACGCTTGAACTCGGGGTCGACGACGGTCCACCCGCGCACGAGCAGACCTTCCTCGGTCAGGACCAGCTCGATAGTCCGCCGTCCCTGCGATGCTTCGCGGGCGAGGCGCGCGGCGGCGCGGAGGTTGGCGAGGCTCACAGCGCCCTCCCCCGCATCCGCGCGAACAAGCCTTTGCGATCCTCCATCGGCAGGATCGGCCCGCGCATCCTCCGCGCTTGCTCTGGCGTGACAGGGGCGGGCGGCACGTAGAACTTGCCCGGCCTATGCGGGTTTCCTATGTCGAGATAGGTTCGGTGCCCTCTCACCAGTTCGGCTCCTTCACACGGCGGCCGATGTGCAGCTCCGTCCCGCGAAGGCTGGCCCGATGATAGACCTTGAGCGATCCATCGGCGAACAGCGCCTCGATGCCGGGCGTCATCAGCATGTGCGCTTCAAGCGAACGGTCGCGGTTGTAGACCAGCGCCATTGGCTCGTCGGCGTTCGACACAATCGGTCGTTGGATTTTGACGATCATGCCTGCGCCTCCCGAGCTTTCAGGGAGGCGACTTCCTCCTGCATTTCGGTGGCGAGGCGAGCGCCGCCGTTTGCGCCAATCTTGTGGAGCATGGTCCCGAGGACCGGCAGAGCGGTTGAGACGCGCCCCAGCAATTCGAAGGCCTCGCGAGCAGGACAGTCGCAACGGTCATCGCCGCAATAGGCGAAGCAATGCTTGTGCGCGTCAGTCACCGCGCATCTCCTTCGGGGGCGAGGGCGGCGCGGAGCATGGCGTCCCATATTTCGTCCACGACGCGGCGGATTGGCTGCCTGCCTCCCCATAGGTCACTGTTGAAAGCGGCCAGATACATCGCCTCGGTGGGTTCGCGCGGCACGGTGACACGCTCGGTTTCATCAACCTGTGCGGTCGAGATGGCGGCGAGGGCGGCGATCTTGTTCCCGAGAATGTTGAGCGTATTTGCCATGTCGCTGTTGGGTTTATAGAAACCAGCGAACCGCCTAGCCTCGCTTTCGAGATGGGCGAGTGCGTCCGCCCCCACGCTGCTTGCCGCCTCCCGCATCGGGGTGGCCGATCCCCCATCGGCGCGGGCGGCGACATGTTCCGCCCAAGCGTCTAGAGACGCGTCCTTTGTCGGCCCGTCAAAAGTCTCTTCGCATCGGCAGAATGTCGTCCAAAATCCGCCAGGCTGGCAGTAGGAGCCAGTAACGGCGTGACCTGCAATGAGGCGCGTCACAGTGTCGGTCATTGCTCGAAATTCTCGGACGGGCCTTGTTAGGTGCCCGCCCGCCTTCTCTCAGGTCGAAACCTATTTCGCGGTCAGCTGGTCGCGGCGTTCCTTGACGGCCGTGTCGATGCGCGCGTTCTCGACGTCGGGCAGCGCCGCCATGTGCTTCTGCCAGTCCTTCTCGACCGCGTTCAGGTCGATGACGGTCCCGGCAGCCGCGGCGCGTTCGATGAGTTCGGAGACGGTCGCGGCATAGGGCTGGTCTTCGTCGCCCTGCGGTTCCTCGGTTCCGTCGTGCTGGTCGCCGTGCTGTTCGTCGGCGCGGCCTTCCGCAGCGTTCGGGTTATCGGGGGTCACGGTGTCGATGATTTCGCCGGTATCGGCGTCGTGGTCGGGAAGGTCGTCAGCTTGTGGCAGCGCTGGCGCCACCGGAGTGGCATCGATCGGCTCGCCTGCCCCGAGCGCGCCCATTGCCGAGAGCGCGGCGCGCTGCTGATCAATCTCGCTGCCTTCGACGTCAACCAGGTCGCCGGACTGCGGCAGCGTCTTGCTGTGCCGCCGCATCACCGTTTTCTTGGCCTGCTCGGGATACCAGTCGACCCAAGGCCCGCTCGGAGTGCGAGGCTTCCCGCGCTTATCGATGAGCGCGCCGGTCTGGCTGCAGTTCTGGACCTTATTGATCTCGAACCGGCGCATCACTTCGTACGACTTGGTGCCATCCTTGTATGTCGCGATCGAATAGGCGACGACGATGTTATCGTCCGACGATTCCTCATCCGTAAGGTCGAGGATGGGCTTGTGGCGAAGCATGGCTTCGGTGCCTTCCTCGTAGATGAAATGGCCCTCCTCGACCTCGCGCCGGTAAACGACGTTCGGCTTGATATCGGTGACCTCCTTCGATTGAAGGATCTTCTTGCGGAGCCCGAAAACCATCGGGAGATACTGGACCTCAAGCGCCTGTTGCCATGCGCCCTGCGCATCCTTGTAGTTGCGCTTAAAGACGATCAGCGCCGCCTCGCGCCGGTCCGGAAGAAGCCCGTCGTTTGCCGCCTTCATGCAAGCAAGGATCAGGCTCTTGCGGCTTGCTTTCAGCAATTCCGGGTCCGCCTGAACGGCGGTCAGGATGGTGCGCTGGAACTTCTCCGGCGAAATGTGGCTGGGGAGAGCGGCCTGAAATTCCTTTGCGCGCTCGTCGATCTGGGTTTTGAGGATCGCCAGCGGATTGTCCGCTCGGGTGGCGATTTGCGTCTGGGCATTCATTTGCATTTCCTCCGGTAATTGCGCGCAATTCTCGCGCGGCAAGATTTGCAGATGCGGGCGCCGTCGGCCCGGATCCAAAGGTTGTCGCCGTCGAGCAGGTGCCCGTGTCGGCAGTGCGTTTTGAGGCTGTTTTCGAGCGGAAGACCGGTCAGGCGGTGACGTCCCTTCGCCACCATGTCCCGCATGTTGTCGGTGACGGTGCCAAGGAACAAATGGTCAGGGTTCACGCAAAGCGGAACGTCGCAGCGATGCAGCACCTGCATGCCATCGGGAATTGGCCCGATTGCCATTTCGTAGGAGATCCTCGATGCGAGCCCGGTCCGCTTTTGCTCGCCAGCCATGCCATAGCGAAACGATCCCCTACCCTGCTCATTGGCCGCTCCAAGCCATAGCCAACAACCACTGTTCGGCTCAGGGGAAACCCGGCTCTGAAACCGCGCTATATCGTCCCGCGAGAACGCAGGGCGGCAAGTTTCGCGATTGGCGAGCTGGGTTGCCATGTAAGCTATTCCTTTCAGAAGGGCAGACCGTCATCGCCATCGAGGGCGGACGCTGCAGTTTCGGGTTCGGGGGCGGGTTCATCCTCCTCAGGAGCGAGGCCGAGGATCGGCTTGCACTCGAAGGGCGGAGCATCGTTGCTGATCGAAGCGACGTGAACGCGCTTCCAGCCATCGCCGGAGCGATCGGGCACCTTGACCACGTCGCCGACATTCAGCGGCTCGCCGTCCCAAACATAGGTGTAGGAGCGCTGGTCATCGGGGCGGAATTTGCAGGCGACGAACTGGGGCATTGTCATTCTCCTTCGGGTTGGAGGTTCAGCGATTGTTGACGACGACGTCTTCGGTGATCGTGACGCCCGCCAGTTCCTTGGCCTTCGTCGCCTTCACGAGCCGCGCGATCGCGGCGTCGATCGCCTCGCGGACCTTCGCGTCGTTCTTCACGTGGCGGAAAGCCTTGGCGTAATCGGTGACGGTCGGAACCAGCACGGTCGTCGTCGACACCGTCGCGCCATCGTCCGAGCGCAGCGGCGCGCGCTTCACCGGGGCGGGTTCAGGCGGCGGCGGCACAGCCTCCGCGAGACCGTTTTCCTTCGCCAGCTCTTCCAGCTTGCGGCGCCGCTCGGCTTCCGCCTCGAGCCGCCTCAATTCGGCCTGGCGCTGCTCGCGGGCATAAGCCGCCTGCATGTCCTCGACCTTCTGGCGCCCGACCTGAATGCGGGCGACAATCGCGTTCTTCTGCGCGTCGACCAGTCGGCCAGCCTCGAGATATGGCTTTTTCATCTGCGTATGGATTTCGCCGACGTGCTTCTCGGCCGCGCGGAGCAAGCCGACCAGCGAAGCGCAGCGCGCCATCGTGTCAGTGTCGACGCATTTCGCGCGCTGGACGGCGCCCGGGCGGTACTCCTCGCTGTTCGGGTCGCCAGCGCCGAGCATGTCGTCGAGCTTCTTCAGGAAGTCGGGACGCTCTTCGAGCAGAGCCGCGCGGAATTCCTCGGGAATGCGCTCTTCGAGCGGCGGGGCATTGTGGCCTATCGGCGCGGGGCCAGCCTTGGCGCCGGGCCATGCCGGAGCGTCGGGGAATACGGGATTGGTGGCCATGTCGGTCTGTCCTTTCTTAAAACGGCAAAGGTTCGGATCGGGAGAGGCGGTCGACCTTCCGACCGAGTTCGGCGTATGCGCTGTCCGGCGCGTTCTCGCGGGCCCACGCGCGGCGGGCGCGCCTGGCATTGAAGTCCGCTTCGGTGATCGGATCGCGGGCGCAGGCGGGCCAGACGCGCTCGAAGTCGAGGATTGAGCCGTCGTCGGCTTGAGCCTGCCAGCGCCAGCCGCGGTCCAATTCCTCGCCGGTCAGAGGGTCGAGCGGTGCGCCGAACCAGAGGCGAATGCCGACGGCGACGGTCTCGGCGCCAAGCCGGATCCGATAGAAGCCCGCGACGGGTTCCTCGACGTCGATCCCGTCGAAGCGCTGCGCATTCTCCGCGCCTGCGGCATAGGGGCGAGCCGAGCGGGTCACAGCGTCGGCATCCCGTTCGCCGCCCAGACCGCGTGCGCACCGATCATCGCGGTGACGATCAACGCGAGGCCTATGGCAAAGCGGAGGGTGATGCTCGGCGCGGGCTCGGCCTGATATTCAAACCAAGCGTCTATCTCGTCGAGCAGTGCGGCGCGGGTGTCGGCATAGGCCTTCTCGCCATTGTCGACCCATCCGTCCTCAGGCCCCTCATAAGAGGCGTCATAGTTGGGGCCGACCGCGTACCATGCGGGTTCGGGCCAGCGACCTTGGTGGATTTCCCAGCCGCGATAAGTGTCGGGGGTCATGCCTTCACCCCTTCAGCCTTCATCCGCCTATAATTCTCAAGGCAACGGCGCGCCTCGTCGGGGCTCGCCTGGCCGAACCAGCCGAGGGCGAAGGCCTGGAATTCGCGGCGCTCGTCGGATGGCATGTCCGAAACAGCGTTCAGGACGCTCGGGCGCTCGGCGGCTTGGAGGGTGGTCATGCCGCCACCCTCCCCGTCACCGGAAATCCCTCGTCGATGAACTCCTCGACCGTGGGCATGTGATGGATGAGCCAGACGCAGACCAAGGCTTCGTCGGATTTGAAGTCCACCGGCGCCTTGTCGGCGAACAGCCAGTCGGTCAGGCGCTTGCGATATTCTTCACGGATGCCGCGCAGGGTCTCGGCCGCCTCGCCGCCGTAATTCTTCGTGTCCTCACGCGAATGCGTGCTCGTGTAATAGACGGGCAGATGATCGGGGATGCGAACCTCGAACACCCGCGGATCAAAGCGCCAGTCCGCGATCGGCGCGCCCATGTCGAGCAGCCGACCGGCGACCATGCGAAAGTCAACGCGCCGATCCTCGATCCCGTTGAGCAGGTGAAAGTTGAACTTGCCGCAGACCTGCTCGGCATAGTCGAGCGTCTGGCGGAGTGTGTCGGCGGGGATTTTGAAGTGGCGGGCCACTGGGGTTCTCCATCTGCCGTGATTGGCTGATGGAGATTGATTAGGCAAAGATGCCTAGGCAGTCAAGCATAATTATGCGCGCGTGCCTATTCTCTCGTTTCGGCTACAAAAAGCCCCGCCGGGTGAGGGCGGGGCGTAAGAGCTATTTACTAGTGCCTATTGTGGCGCGTCGACGTTCACCGGTTGCGGCGGATCGACTGGCGTAACGATCGGCGCCGGCGGCGTAACAGTGCGCGCTGCAATCTCTTCATCGGTGAGGAATTTGATCGCCTGTCCGCGCGCTTTGCGCGAACCCCAGCTCATAAAGGTGACGCGCGGATCGCCATAGGTCGCATTCACGACAGCGTCGGCGCCCATCTTTTTGCCGCGCTCCCATAACTCCTTATAAACCTTCTCTTGTGACGGATCCTTGCTGAAGAGCGTCAGCTTCTTCACACCGGTTTCGATCTCGCCGACGACGCGATAAGGGCGATCGGTGATATCTCCAGCCACGACTGGCACCTTCATCGCTAGGACAGACTGGTAGGTCGGCGGGGCCTCAGCGGGGGCCGGGTTGATGTTCTGCGCTGCAGCGGGCGCGCTCGCAAGTGCGATGGTGATCGCAAGTAGATATCGCTTCATTCTTTTCCCCATTTCAAATCGCATTTGGCTTCGCTGCCTTCGCTGCCGCCTCTGCATCTACCACAATTTTCGACAGCCTCGCATCGGTCATGATGATCGCCATGTCGTCGATCTTGCTGAAGCGGGATTCGACGAGGATCGATCCGGCTGGATTGGCCCAAACGGCTGTTTCTTTGTCGAAGGTGTTGCCGATTCGGTTTTGCACTGTGCCCTTCTCGGTCACCGGCTTCCCCCATTTCCCGGTCAGGGCTTCGATCGTCGCGGGGTAGGCGGCCGCGTTCGATGTCCCCATAAACTTGAATAAGCGCATCTCTCCGTCCACCGGGTCAGTGACGAACGAAAAGCTGTAGTGCCCGGTGCCATAGCCCGAGCTCGCCAACGAAAGCATAGCCGCGCTGCCTTTGCCATATGGCGAATCGACCGTGATCCAGACGCAGCGCCGAACTCCGAGCGTCTTTTCGGTTTCATCAAAGACCATGACGTCGATCGGCTCGCGGCTGTAATTACGCGTCACCTCGATCTTCTCGCCAGTGCATACGACCTCCGCCGCCTTGCCGTCGGGGTGCGGCATGGCACGAAACTCTTCGATAGTCGTACCAAGCGCCACACCCTTGAAGTCGAACGGCCTAGCCCCCGAGCTGGGCTCGGCGCTGGCTGAAAAGGCCAGAGCAAGTGCGATCCCCGCAGCGGCCGCCCCATGGACATAATTCTTCATCAATCATCCTCCCAAATTTCGTCAGGCCACCAATCCGGGGCCCCATCCCCCTCGCCTTCCGCTGGCGCTGCTCGGCGCTCCTGCTCGGCTGGCAGCGTGGGCGCCCTCCCCTCGAGGTTCGCCCGGATTGTAGCGCCCCATTCTTCCTTCCGCTGGAATATCGCGATCACGACACCGCGCCTCATTGCCGCGCCGATCATCGGCGCGCGCTCGGCTCGCAAATAGCCGATTTGGATGTCTCTCGCAGAATAGACGGCGATCGCGTTGGGGTCGGCCGGATTGCGAGGCTCGGGAACCAGCTTCACCGGCTCGCCTGGCGTGCACATCGCGATTTCAAACTGCCGCGGCGGTCCCTTCTTGTTGTCGAACCCGACCCCAACGACCGCGAGCGACATCTCCCGCATGGGTCAGGTCTTGCGCACGATCGCCACGACGCGGCCGACGACATGCAGCTCACCGTCATAGGCGACCTCGGGCGGGACGGAAGGATTGTCAGATAGGATCTTAACACTGCCGTCGGGCGCCGGGCGGAGCCTCTTGATAATCCCGGTCTGCCCATAGGCCGCGGCCCAAATGCGATCGCTCATCCGGAGTTCGCGCTGTGTCGTGTCGATCATCACCTTGTCGGCGTCGAGGATGGTCGGAAACATCGAATCCCCCGTCCCGTCCGCGAGGAATATCTTGTCAGGCGGGGCCGAAGTGAACTGCCGCAGCCACGACCGCGAGAATTTGTGCTTCGCACCGGTGACCGGAAGGTCTAGATAGCCGCCGGCGCCCATGCCATAGGCGACGTCCCATTGCTGGATCTCGACGTCGTCCTCCGAGGCCTGAGGAACCGCCGGAAGGCCGAGTGTGGCAAAGCCCGGAAACTCAGGAAATTCATCTCTCAGCTTCGCAATAGTGTCGCGATGAAGGCGACCGGTCGCGGATCCGTTCGCGAAGCGATTGATGGTCGTGTTAGCGACGCCGATCCGCTTGGATATCTGGTTGACGTTGGTCCCTGACCACTCAACCAGCTCCTGCACAAGGCGAATATCATCCTGAACGCTGCTCATATCGGCGCGAGCGATAGCAGGGATGCCTATTTTAGGCGTTAGGCAAGTTTGCATTTGCATTTAGGCAGAAATGCCTATATCTCGCCTAGACATGGAACAGCAGCACCCCTTGGACAGCCTGTTTGCATCGGCAAAGGCTAATCGCATCCCCATGTCGCGCGTCTGTGAGCGGGCTGGGGTCGACCCCACCACCCCATCTCGTTGGAAGCGTGGCCTGACGCGCCCGACGGCGGACAAGCTCTTCGAATTGCAGAAGGCGCTCGCCGTTCTCGTCGAAGAACGCGAGGCTGAAATCGCGGCAGTGTCGAACTGACCGATGTCACGCCGTCCAAACCTCAACGATCGCGTCGAACCCGTCGCATCGCCTGATAGGCGCGCCGCTTTCAAGCACGATGTCGCCCGCCAGGCCGCGCAGGTCTTCGAGGTCGGCCGGGCTGAGAAGGTCCGACGGCTCCTTGAAGAATTCAACCATCGATCGACCGACGCGCTCCATCTGCCTCGGGGTGATGACGCCCGCATCGCGCAGTCCGGTGACGAGCGCGAGGCCCATCTGCACCGATCCGTGCTCCATCTCTCCTCCTTCGCTTCGGTGCTCGCGTGAGCGCCCCCTCGCCATTCGCCGCCGGTCCCGGCGAAGTCCCGGCTGGTCTTTCCCCCTCTTCGGCCAGCCGGGACACCTTTGCGCAGGCCTGCGCGCGCAGCCTGAAATCGCCCGTCATTGTGACGGACATCATGGCCGGGCGATTGTTTGCGAAACCCCTGTTCATGGAGGTCTAATTGACTGACTCCTTCCGAAATGGCTTGCTGCCGATGTGCCTGCCGACCCGAAATGAACTTCGGAAGGCTCTCGCGCAGATCGTGCGCTCAGTGCAGGCCTCGAACAGCCTCACCGACGAGGGCTTGGCCGATCTTCTCGGCGTAAGCGACGGCACGATCCGCAACGTCCGCAACGAGCGGACTGACCTCAATCAGGAAACGATCGCGAAGCTCGGCGCCCGGTTCGGTCCCGAATGCCTCGACCCTTGGTCGGCATGCTTCGGCGGGCGGAACGTGCCGCGGGAAGGCGCGGACGCCCGGGTGTCCCTCTCCGCCGTCACAGGCAGCCTGCACAAGCTGTCTCTGGCAACGGACCCTGACAGCGACGGCAAAGAAGCGATCACGCACCTTGAGCTCGCCGACATGCTCCCAGAGCTCAAGGCGACGCAGCGGCTGGTCAATTCGCTGATCGCGCGCGCCGAGCGGCTGGGGATCGCGGCATGAACGCCCTGCTCGCCATCGACATTTTCCTCGCGGGCGGCTTCGTCGGCCTGATCTTCGGCTGCGCGCACAACCTCTCGGCCCGTTTCAACCTGCTCGATGAGCTGGACGACGCGCAGGCCGAGCTTGAGCGCTTGCGGGGGCGGGAATGAGCCAGAACAGATCCGCCGCCGTCATGCAGCAGCGCAGTGAGCCGCACGACAGCCTCGACGATTTCCCGACGCCGCCTTGGGCGACGCGGGCGCTGCTCGACGAGCTGCACCGTGTCGGGCTGATCCACCGGAACGACACGGCGCGTGAGCCATGTGCGAATCGTGGCTTCATGGTTCGGCCGCTCGAAGAATATTTCGTCACCGTCGATGCCCTCGACATTCACGATTATGGCGCAGGTTATCGTCAGGAGGACTATCTGTTCGGCGGCGACCTGATGGAGGTCAACTGGACCTTCATGAACCCGCCGTTTCGGCTCGCGCAGCAATTCATTCAAAAGGCCAAACGGGAAAGCCTGAGCGGCGTCGCGGCGCTCGTCCGCAGCGCCTTTATTGAAGGCATCGACCGTTACCACACGCTCTATGCAATCGATCCGCCCGACTATCTATTTCAGTTCGCCGAGCGCGTCCCGATGGTCAAAGGTCGATACGATCCAAAGGCGTCGACAGCGACGAGCTATTGTTGGCTAGTTTGGAAGCGCCACGGCAGCGGCAACACAAAACTCCGTTGGATAGCTCCCTGCCGGAAGCGCCTTGAGCGCCTGCAGGATTATCCCGCGGATCATTTGGAGCAGGCCCCCGCCTCCGACGTATCGGAGGCCGCATGACGTGGACCTCGACCATCGCGCTATCGCTTGCATCCTCGCTTGCTGCGTCGGGAGCGACCGCCCTTTATTTCGGGTCCCGCCTGAGCGCGGCGAGAGCGTCGGCCCGGCTGTTCAAGGCGTGCATGGTCGACGCCGAGACCCGCGCTCTCCGGGCAGAGGCCCGGCTCGACCTCAACCATCACAAGCATGTCGAGGCCGGTAAGGCCGCCCACAGCGCAACACGCGCCCTCCGGGCTGCCACGACCGAAGCGCTGCGCAGAGCAGCGCCGAACCCGCCGCGTCCGCGCGCTGAGATTGAGGCCGAGATCATTGCCCGCCGCGCTGCGCGGAAAGCCGCAACCAATCCACTGGACGCCGGACGGGGAGCTAGCCCGGCGCTCAGCACTGCGGGGGAGGGCTCCGGCTCTCTCCCGCCTTAGTCTCACCGCCGCGGATCGGCAGCGCGGCCTGATGTTGACCTGCCGATGAAGAAAGGAATGGCCAATGGCTAAGAAAGAGAAGGGTGGCCAGAACGGCGGCCCGATCACGCCGCCCGATTTCGAGAAGGCGCAGCGGATCTACAAGCAGGACGTGATGCCCGCCCACAAGGCGCAGAAACAGGCCATGAAAGAGGCCGGTGATGCGTGGAAGGCCATCAAGAAGGAATGCCGCGTCCACAAGGGCGGCTACCACAAGGCCCAGCAGGTCGCCGAGATGGAGGAAGCCGAGCAGCAGGCCTGGCTCCGCTCCTTCAAGGTTGGCCTCGAGCAGAACGGCGTGCGCCTCCACGCTGACGCCGTCGACATGATGCAGGGCGTCAACGCTGCTGATCTGGAAGTCGTGCCGACCGGCGCGGCCGACAAGATCGATATGCCGGTCGTCAACTGACCATGGATGTACTCAGCCTTGACCTGAGCAAATCCGCGACGGGTTGGGCGCGCTATCGTGAAGGCGATGCGCGTCCGACCTTCGGCACGTGGAAGCTCGGAAACGAATACACCGACCGCGCCGGCGCGATGGTCGAGCTTTACAAGCGCCTCAACGAGACGTGCGCGTTCGGTGAGCCGGACGTCGTCTATTACGAATCGCCCATCCGCGGCGACGCGCAGACTAACGAGTACAATAACCGCCTAGCCAATGCGCTGGCGGCGCTCGTCGAGTTCTATTTCAAGTGCAAGCGCGTCCGCTGCCACGAGGCGAACAATCGCGCGTGGAAGGCGACCCAGCTCAACCCCGAACGCAAGCGGCTGAGCAGCGCCGAGTGGAAGGCGCTCAGCATCCGCACGGCCCGCGAGCTCGGGATGAAGCCCGGCAACGATAACGAGGCCGATGCACTGCACATTCTGGATCATGGGCTGGCGCTCGAAAACATCGTGCCGCCTTGGCGAAAAGACCCGCCGCTTCCGCTGGGGAGGGTGGGATAATGGCCGGAAGCGTTCTCATCGGCTGCGAACGGTCGGGCATGATGCGCCGGGCCTTTCTCGCGCGAGGCTACGACGCATGGTCCTGCGACCTCGAGCCTTCATACGACCGGACCAACCGCCATATCATCGGCGACGTTCTGGAAGTCCTGCGATCGGGTCGGTTCGGTCTGTTCATCCTCCTGCACCCGCCCTGCCCGCTGCTCTGCAATAGCGGTGGCCGGTGGCTCTACATCGGCGGGAAGAAGGTCAACGGTCGCGACGAAGCGCGCTGGTCGGAGCTCGAACGCGCCGCCGCCTTCTATCGCGCGTGCCGAGAAACGGGCGACTGCCCGCGGCGCGCGCTGGAAAACCCGGTCATGCACCGATACGCGAAGGAACTTACCAAGCGCGGCCCGACGCAGTTTGTCCAGCCGTGGTGGTTTGGCGATCCATATTTCAAGGCGACCGGCTTTGAGCTCATCAACCTGCCGAAGCTGACACCGACCAATCGATTGATCCCGCCCAAGGCCGGAACCGATGAGCACAAGGCGTGGAGCCGCATTCACCGGATGCAGCCCGGCCCCGATCGTTCGCGCCTGCGCTCAGACACCTTTCCCGGAATGGCCGACGCCTGCGCCGACCAGTGGGGATCCCTACTCGACATGATGGCGGAGGCCGCATGAAGCCCGAAGCATTGAAACTCCAACGCAAGATCGCGCTCAAAGAGGTGGCCCGATTCCGCGCGGATGCTCACCGGCACCCGATGTCAGACCAGCGCATAGCGAATGCCGTCGCGCCGCTGGTGAAGACCACCCCCGACCAAGTGCTCAAATGGATGCGGGAGGCGCGGGGATGAACTCCGTATCGCATCCCGGTCGATATGCCATCGACGCAGACGGCCGCCTCTATTCGTGCCGCGGCAAGTGGCGCGCCAATGCCGTCGCGGTCGTCGTCGTCAAGCCGAAGCGCGCGGCCGAGCCCGCACCCTATGCGCCCGGCGTCAAGATCAGTCTCCGCGGCGCCCCCAGCGCAATGGAAATGATGGTCGCGAGCTGGCGGGGGAAAGGCGCATGACATCGAACCAAGCCGCCGTCTTCCGCGTCATCAAAGAGACGATCGCCGTCAATGAAATCATGCCGACCGGGCCCCAGATAGCGCAGCGGTCGGGCGTGAAGATAACCAGCGTCAATTCCGCGCTCTACCAGATGCAGGACGCCGGCATCATCGACATCGCCAATTACGGCAGCGGCAAGCGCGTCGTGACCATCATGGCGACCGGAGCGCACACGGCGCACCCCGAGGACGTGAAGCGCGTGCGCGAGGCCGACGCACGGAAGAAGGATTGCACCGCGGTCGCTTCGGAGCCGGTCGTTCCCTGCTGGCAGTGCGGCATCCGCTCGGATGTAGGCTGCGCACATCAGCGGCCGCTTTTCCGGCGATACGGCAAAGTCATCACAATGGGCGAGGCCTCCCGCAATGTCGTCGAGCGATTGGCGGTGCGCGCGTGACGGACGATTTCAAACTCCCCCGCAACGTCGAGGCCGAGGCGGCGCTCATCGGCGCGATGATGATCGATAACCGGGTCATCGACGGCGTCGCCGATCGCGTGTCGGCGGATGAATTCTATGAGCCGCTGCACGGCAGGATCTTCGAGACGATCACGACGCTTGCCGCTCAAGGCAAGGTTGCGAACCCGGTCACGGTCAAACCCTTCTTCGAGGCTGACGAGGCGATGAAGGAGGTCGGCGGCGTCGGCTATCTCGCCCAGCTCACCGGCTCGGGCGCTGGCGTCATCGGTGCGCGCGATTTCGCGGCGCAGATCCGCGACCTCGCGAAGCTCCGGGGCGTCATCACGATCGCCGAGGAACTTGCCGCCCGCGCACGAGACACCGCGGCGGGCATCGACCCCGAGGCGCTGATATCGGACGCCGAGGAAAACCTCGCGAGCGTCGCCGGCGACAATTCCGATGCGATCACCTTCCACCTGGCCGACTGCATGGGCCAGGTCGAGGAAGAATGGGACAAGCCCCCGACGGGCGTGCTCTCGGGCTCCATCCTGTCGCTCGACAAGACGATGGGCCGCTCGCGCCCCGACGACCTCATAATCCTCGCTGGGCGCCCGAGCATGGGCAAGACTGCCGCGGCCATATCCTACGCTGTCGGTGTCGCCCGGCAGGCGATTTCGCCGGTCGAAGACGAGCGCGCCGATGGCGGCGGCGTCGCTTTTATCAGCCTCGAGATGTCGGCCCTGCAGATCGGCCAGCGCGCGCTTGCGGACATTGCCGCCTATTCGCACCCGATCGCCTTCGCGTCGATCACGAACGGCTGGATGGGCCACGACCAGAAGGCCCGGGCCCGCGCTATCCGCGAGGAAGCCCGAAAGATCCCGCTCACGGTCGTCGATACCGCGTCGCTCACAATTGCGCGCCTCGACGGCATTGTCCGCCGCCTCGCTCGCAGCTTTGCCGCCAAGGGCACGCCGCTCCGGCTGGTCGTCGTCGACTATCTGCAGCTCATGAATGCAGGCCGGGCGACCAGCAACCGCACCGAAGAGGTCACGCATATCAGCCGCGGCCTCAAGCAGATCGCCAAGCGTCACAAGGTGGCCGTGATGGCGCTCTCGCAGCTGAGCCGCCAGGTCGAGAACCGCGAGGACAAGCGCCCCCAGCTGTCGGACCTCCGCGAGAGCGGCAGCATCGAGCAGGATGCCGACAAGATCGTGTTCGTCTACCGCGAATCCTACTACCACGAGCGAGCGCGGCCGCTGGAATCGGACAAGATGTACGAGACCCGCATCCTCGAGTGGGAAGCCGATCGCGAGGCTCTGAAAGACAAGATCGAATTCATCGTGGCGAAGCGTCGCGACGGGCCGGAGGGCACCGCCGTGGGTCAGTTCGTGCGCGAGAACCAAGCTGTTCGGGGAGCGGCATGAGCGGCACGATAAATCTTTCTCGCGACGTCTTCGACCATCCGCTGCTCAAGGATGGCGATCGCTTCCGCGCGTGGTTCTGGATGGTCGCCCGCGCGTGCTGGAAACCGACCCGGTTCGACGTTGCCGGGCGCATCATCACGCTCGAGCGTGGCCAGTTCTGTTGCTCGGTTCGCGAGCTCGCCGAGGCATGGGGATGGTCGAAATCTGCCGTGGACCGGTTTTTGACCCGTTTGAAAACCGAGACAATGATCGGGACAGATGCCGGGACAGGCAAGTTGATCGTAACTATCCGTAATTACGACAAATATCAGAGCCAGCCCGGCGCAACCGGGACAGCAAACGGGACGCCTACCGGGACAGCAGCGGGACAGCAGCGGGACATAAAAGAAGAAAGACAAGAATATATAGAACCTACGGTTCTTGCGAATTCGCATTCGGCGGATGCTCAGGGTTGTTCCGATGAAGGGATACCTGCGCAGCCGAAAGTCTCGAAAGCCGATATCGACACGGCGATTGAGCAATGGTCAGTATCCGCCCGTAAGCGCGGCTGGCCCGTCCCGAGGGCGTTGACCGACCAGCGCCGAAAGAAGCTGGCGGCTAGGCTGCGGGTGCATGGTCTCGAAGGCTGGCGCCAGGCCCTCACCAAGGCATGGCATAGCCCTCTCCTGTCGTCTGACCCGGCGCCCTCGTGGTTCAGTCTCGATTGGCTGATCCGAAACGACGAGAACATCCTCAAGGTTCTCGAAGGAAACTACGACCGCGGCCGAGACGAGCCGGGCGGCCTATTCGCTCGCGCCACAGCGCCTGCGCCCCGCCCCCAGCGAGACCGTTCTCCCGACGAACTCGAAGCCGCCCGCAAGCGCCTCGCCGAGCATGGCATCCACGTTTCCGCCACCGCAGCAGGAGTGCAATGACCGTGCTGACCGTCACCGACCATGCGATCACTCGCTACCGCGAACGGGTCGAGGATATCCCCGACGAGTGCATCGTCCAGACACTGACCGGGCCTCAGTTCGACATGGTCGCCAAGATGGGCGGGGGCTCGGTCATCCTGCCCAGCGGCCACCGCGTTGTTTGCAGCGCGATCGCCGTCGTCACCGTCCTGCCCAAGGGCGTCAAATGCCTGACACGGCCTGGCTACGCGAGGAGAAGATGAGATGGCGATGATGGAACAAATCCCGCTCGTGAGCCTCAACGACGCCGCGAAGGCGAGCGGCAAGTCGTACTACGAGGTTTACAATCTCGTCGCATCGGGGCGCCTGTCCCGCATCAAGCGCGGCTCGCGCGTCTTCGTGCCCGCAGCTGAGCTTCGCGGCTACATGGACGATCCCGAGAACTTCTCCGCGCGCCGGAGCACCGCGGTCTCGCCGATCTTCTGGCGCGGGATCGAATATATCCCCGATGATCGCCGCGACGGCCGCGACGTGCTGCTCTGGGTCGATGGTCACTCGGCGCTCTGCTCATGGCGCGACGGCTGGCGGGATTCGGTCGGGCGCATCGTCCGGGGCGCAACGCACTACGCCGACGTGGAAGGACCGGGATCATGAAAGACTTGAACCGCAGCGAGCCGCCTAAGGCGAACATGGCCGAAGGCGCACGCGACATGGCTCGCCTCTGGGGTGAATTGGCGAAGGTCGCGACCGATATCGCGCACAGCCGCCGCACGCTGTTCCTCGCGTATGTCGCGGAGGGATTTAGCGAGGCGCAGGCATTGGAACTGGTGAAATCGATATGAGCGGCCCCCTGAAAAACGCCCGACACGAGAAGTTCGCGCAGGAGCGCGCCAAGGGCAATTCCGTGGACAGATCCTATGTCGCCGCCGGGTTCCGAGCCAACCGCGGCAACGCTGCCCGCTTGAACGCAAATGAAAGCGTGCAAGCTCGCATCGCCGAACTGCAGTCTCGCGCCGCGGAAAAGACCGTCGTCACCGTCGCCGACATCGCCAAGCAGCTGGATGAAGACCGGGAGTTCGCGAGGAAGAACAAGCAGAGCTCCGCGGCCGTGAGCGCCACGCTCGGCAAGGCAAAGGTGCTCGGCCTTCTCCCCGATCGCCATGAGCACACCGGGCGAAACGGCGCGCCGATCGAGTACCGCAACCTGTCCGACGAAGAAATCGAAGCCCGCATCCGGGCGCATGAGGCAGCGCGTGGCGTCGACACCGATTGAACTTGATAACCGGGAATATCTTGCGTTGCTCGACGAGCGCGCGCGGCGCGAAGAGGCGCGGCGTGCGGAAGAGGCGCGGCGCGTAACCGCGGAGAACGAGGCGCTCATCCGCGAGCGCTGCCAGACGCTTGACGGCTTCATTCAGGAGTTCTGGACGATCCTCGAGCCCAAGCGCGAGCTTCGGTTCGGCTGGGCCCTGCTCGCCATGTGCAAGCACCTGACCGCGGTCACGGAAGGGCTTATCCAGTTCCTCCTCATGACCGTGCCGCCCGGCATGATGAAATCGCTCCTGCTCGTCTTCTGGACGGCATGGGAGTGGGGCCCTAAGGGTCGGCCCGATATTCAGGTTCTCGCGACCTCGTACAGCCAGCCGAACGTGCTGCGCGACAACGTCAAGCTCCGCCGGCTGGTCGAGAGCGATAAGTACCAGGCGCTTTGGCCGCTCAAGCTGCGCGACGACCAGAACGCGAAGGGCAAATTCGAGAATACCGGCAACGGCTTCTCCGAGGCGCGACCGTTCAGTTCGATGACCGGCGGCCGCGGCGACCGCGTCAAGATCGACGACCCGCATTCGACCGAGACCGCCGAGAGTGAGACCGAGCGGCAGACCGCGGTCCGTATCTTCCGTGAGGGGATCACCGACCGTCTGAACGACGTGACCTCGTCGGCGATCGTCATCATCATGCAGCGGCTCCACGAGCAGGATATCGCCGCGGTGGCGCTCGAGCTCGATATCGGCTTCGTGCATCTCAACCTCCCGATGGAGTTTGAGGCGGACCGTCGCTGCCAGACATACGTCAACGGCGAACTCTTCTTCGAGGATCCGCGCACCGAAGACGGCGAGCTGCTGTTTCCCGAACGATTCCCGCGGCTCGAAATCGAACGGCTCAAGAAGGCCAAGGGCTCCTATGCCTATTCGGGCCAGTACCAGCAGCGCCCGACGCCGCGCTCGGGCGGCATGTTCCAGCGCTCGGACTTCGAGATCATCGACGCCTTGCCCGCCGGCGAGGCTCGCCGCGTGCGCGCTTGGGACTTCGCGGCCAGCGAGGCCAAGGCAGGCAGCAAGCCCGACTGGACCGTCGGCCTCAAGGCTGCGCTGATCGGCGACCTGTTCATCGTCGAGGATGTCGAGCGTGGGCAATGGAAGCCCTCGGGCGTCGAGACCGTGCTCAAAAACACCGCGTCGCAGGACGGGCCCGATGTCACGGTTCGAATTCCCGAAGATCCCGGCGCCGCTGGCAAGGCGGACGCTGAGACCAAGGTGAAGCTCCTCAAGGGATATCCAGTCACAAAGGTGCGCCCGACCGGCGAGAAGTCTGTTCGTGCACGCCCGGCTGCGGCGCAGGCCGAAGCCGGAAATATCAAGCTGCTGCGCGGACCTTGGGTCACCGCCTTCCTCGATGAGGTCTGCGCCTTCCCCGCGGGAGCGAACGACGACCAGGTCGACGCACTGTCCGACGCAATCAACGAATTGGCCCTCGGGCAAGAGAAGAGCGGCTGGTTCATCTGAGCAACATTATTGCGCGTAAACGCAACATCGCGTAACTATGCGCCATGCAGGCGCAAGGTTCTCTCATCGCAAATGCCGCCGGTGCGATCCGCGATCGCCTCGCGCGCCTCATGCCGTGGGCCTACGGCTTCAACTCGAAGCACGACTTCGCAAAGGACTACGGCTGGCCTGAATGCCTCGGGTTTGAGCAGTTCTATCGGATGTACTGCCGCTCCGGCCTCGCTGCCGCAGCGGTCGACAAGACGATCGCAAAAACGTGGCAGACCATGCCCGCGCTCTGGGAAAGCGAGAAGCCTGCCGAGAGCAAGGCCGAGGTCGCGATCCGCAAGCATTTCGCCAAGAAGAACATCTGGCGCTCGCTCATGGAAGCTGATCGCCGGTCGATGGTCGGCGAATATGCCGGTGCCATCATCCTGCTCCGCGACGGCAAGCCGCTCGACCAGCCGGTCAGCGGGGTACGCCGCGGCGTCGAGAGCATCGCGGGAATCATCCCCGCGTGGCAGGGCCAGCTCACCGTCGTCGATTGGGACAGCGTCCAAGGCAGCGAGACCTATGGCGAGCCCATGTTCTACCAGTTCGACGAGCAGGCCGTCGGCAATCCCCAGAATACCGCAAACAGCCAGGTGCGCATTCACCGCGACCGCGTGCTGATTTGGTCGGATGACGGGACGCTCAACTGCCGCTCCGCGCTCGAGCCCGGGTATGACGACCTCTGCGACGCGATGAAGGTCAAGGGCGCCGGCGGCGAAGGCTTCTGGAAGTCGGCCCGCGGCGCGCCGATCATCGAAGCGCCGCAGGGCGTGACCGTCGAAGACGTTAAGCGCGGGATGGGAGCTTCCACCAACGAGGAGGTGCTGGAAAAGCTCAACGAGAAGGTCGAAGTTTTTCAGGCAGGCTTCGACAAGGCGCTCATGATCGGCGGCTTCTCGGCCAAGCCGATGACCATCACCCTCCCGCAGCCAAAGGAATTCTGGGAGCCCTGCGTGCAGTCGTTCGCGGCATCGATGGGCATCCCGTTCAAGATCCTCGTCGGCAACATCACCGGCGAGCGCGCCAGCACCGAAGACAAGACCGAGTGGGCCGAAACCTGCATGTCGCGGCGCGAAAACCGCGTGCTGCCGATCCTGAATGAGTTCGTCGAGCGCCTCGTTTCATGGGGAGTGCTCGAAAAAAAGGATTGGACCATCGGCTGGACCAGCCTCCTCGAGGCCTCGCCCGACGACAAGCTCGATCGCGCGGCGAAGATGTCGCAGATCAACCAGCAGGCCGGGAGTGAGCCGGTATTCCTGCCCGACGAGATCAGGGAAGAGGCCGGTTACAAGCCCGGCGATGAGGTCGAGGGCTTCGAGGAGTTCATGCGCGAGCGCGAGGCCCGGGCCCGCGAGATGGCCGAGGATGGGCCGACGCAGACAATCCCCGGTGATGAGGTGGTGGAATGAACTTCTACCCCCGGAAGGTGCTCGCGACGAACGAGTGCGAATGCGGCGACACGATGCGCTGGGTTGCCCCGAAGATGCTGCGCCGTCGCGCTTGGCGACAGGAATGCGTCTGCGGGCGCTGCGGCCCGTGGAGAAGCGCGCCTGTCACTATCACCATTCCTGCTTACCCGCCGCCTCCTGGACCACCCCCGGAGCCGAAGAGAGACTGACCATGAGCAAGACCGTCCGCGTCAACGTCCGCCACGCGATCGACAACAGCGCCATCCGCCGCGAGCGCCGCGACGGCCGCGATTACATTATCGTCCCCAGCGCCACCATGCCCGACGGCATCGTCATGAACCGCGTGCGCTACCCCGCCGACGAGATCGCCAAGGCGTTCGGCAGCCTCGAAAACACTCCTGCCCCGCTCGGCCATCCGACGATCGAGGGCGCTTTCGTCTCGGCGAAAGACCCCGAAGGCCTCGCCCGCGGCTGGATCGGCGCGTGGAACAAGAACGTCCGGCGCGAGAACGGCCGCGTCTTCCTCGACAAGGTGATCGACGTCGCCACCGCGAACCAGCTCGACGGCGGCAAAGCCGTACTTGAAGTGATCGACAAGGGCGAGCCGATCCATTCGTCGACGGGCCTCTACTGCATGCTGACCGCGGTCCAGAACGACGCCGAGGTCGACTGGGAAGCATCCGATATCGTTTTCGATCATGACGCCATCCTGATCGGCGAGGAAGGTGCGGCCACCCCGGCGCAGGGCGTGGGTCTGCTCGTGAACGCCGCGAAGGCCGAGGATGGCGCCCAGATCGACGTCATCAACTGCAGCCTCGTCGACGACATCGACCGCGATATCGGCTGGTCTATTGAAAGTATGTTGCGCAGCATTGAACGGAAAAAACAAATTTCGTTGATCGAACGCATCAAAAAGTATATCACCGACATCGTTCAGGGCGACCCGACGCCCGAAAGTGAACCGGGCGCAGCCCTGAATGCAAGCGAGGAAACCATGGATAAAGCCCAGTTTGACGAGCTTTCGGGGAAGGTCGCGGCTCTGTCCGACGCCGTCACCGGCCTCGACGACAAGATCGCCGCCGCAGTCGGTAACGCTGTGAAGCCCATCGCCGACGCGCTCGAAGCGCAGGCCAAGGCCGACAAGGAAAAGGCGGAGCAGGAACATGCCGCTCTCGTCAACCAGGTCGTCGAAGCCGAGCTGCTGACCGAGGAACTGGCCAAGGCCTCGCCCGCTCCGGTTCTCAACGCCCTCCTCGAGAAGGCCAAGGCCGAGCAGTCGGGCACCGCCTTCCGCGTCAACAATGCGTTCAAGCCCGGCGACAAGAAGCCGAGCTTCACCGCTCCCAAGGGGGATGACTGACCATGGCGCGCTACAACAAGATCTTTCTCGGCCCGACCGACAAGAACTTCCCGCAGGTTCGCGAGGCTGTGGCTGCCGCCGCCCTCAAGCCGGGCCGCCTCGTCGTCATGTCGTCGGGCAAGTTCGCCCTCGCCGGCGCCGCGACCATCGGTCAAGTCCTGCTCGTGCAGGACAACTACCTCGCTCAGAAGGGCGTGGACACCGACTGGGCGCAGGACAGCACCGCGGTCGCCATCGAGATGGACGACCAGTGCCTCTACGCGGCTCGCATCGCCAACGGCGTGAACGTCGCTGCCAAGGGCACGGCGCTGACCCCCGCCGCCAACGGCACGCTCGGCATCGCGTCGACCGGTGACCTCATCGTCGCCTACTCGGCCGAGATCTACAACAACAACTCGGGCAGCGAGCAGCTGCTCATGATCCGACCGGCGGGCAGCCAGTCGTATCTCTCGGCCGCGGCATAAGGGGGCATCTGAAATGCGCTATTTCGATCAGCAGCTCATCGCCAACCACCCCCGCCAGCACGGCGTATGGTGGGACGAACTCAGCGTTGTGCGCGAGCATTTCCACCAGACCGAGGATGGTCTCGCCGCGCTCGGCAACGCCGCTGCGGTGCTGCCGCGCGACGCATGGCTCGACCTCGACGGCATCACCCGCCGCGTCATGCGCGCCGATGAAGGCCAGGTCTGGATGGCCGACCTCATGCCGCTCGCGAAGCCCGTCAACATCGGCAAGCTGGTTCACCTGAACCGCGTGTCGTCGGATGCGGGCCGCGTGACGCGCAGCATGTCGGGCCAGGTGCCGACGACCCTCGACAAGGTCAGCTACGACTATCGCGGCACGCCGGTGCCGATCTTCTCGACCGGTTACGGCCGCGAGTGGCGCGAGTGGAACACGCTGCAGAGCGAGAACTTCGACGCGCTGGGCGACGATCAGGAAGCGGCAGTCGCCAAGATCCGGCAGGACAACGCGCTGTACGTGCTCGACGGCGACGCCTCGATCGTTGTCGAGGGCTATACCGCCTACGGCATCCGGACCTCGCCCCTGTCGAAGGCGATCAACCTCGGCAGCGCAGCCGGCGGTGCGGACATCGACCTCACCGACGCGGCAACGACCTCGGATGAGATCGACACCTTCTTCGCCCAGACGCTGGGCGCGATGCTCGATGCGAACTTCATCACCGGCAAGGTCAACATCTACGTCTCGCCGGAGATCGGTCGCAACCTCGATCGCTCCTATTCGGGCGCCGACGGCTTCAAGGGCGGCACATTGCTGAGCTACCTGCTCACCAACCGCCGCATCAACAAGATCGCGGTGTCGTTCGAGCTCTCGGGTAACGAGTTCTTCGGCTTCGTGCCGTCGAGCGAGTACATCCGCCCGCTCGTCGCCATGGCAACCTCGACCGTCGCAATGCCCCGCCTGCATCCCCGAGCGAACTACCAGTTCGAAGTCTGGGATGCGATGGGCATCGAAATCCGCGCGGACTACAACGGCAAGTCGGGTGTCTTCTACTCGACCGTCGTCAACGCCTGACAGGAGCGAGCGCCATGAAAATCCGCATCACCGCCGGCGGCATTTACGGGACGACGGGCGAGGTCGAAATCGGCACCGTGCTCGAGGTCAAGGAAGAGCCGAAGGGCTGGGCCGGGCGCTATGTCGTGATCGACGGCGACCCGAAGGAAGGCGCTGTCGCTCTGACCGGCAAGAACAAGGCCGACCTTCTCGCGATCGCCGAGGCCGAGGGTGTCGAGGTCGAAGCGAACGCGACGGTCGCCGACATCAAGGCCGCTATCGAACTGAAGCGCGAAGCCGGCGCGAATTAATCGCCCTTTCCTCTCCCGGGGCGCACAGGGGCGGGTCGGTGAATAGCCGCCCGCCCTTTTTGTTGAAGGTGACCTATGGCGGCATATGGCGACGACGAGGGATTTGAGGCTTGGCTCGCCGAGCAAGGCCTTGTGCTGCCCGCTGACGCACCCGCGCCCGCTGTCCTTCGCGCCCGGGGCAGCCTCTATGTCGACAGCTACGAGAAATTCTGGACGGGCCAGCGCGCCGGAGGCGTGACGCAGAAGCTGGGCTGGCCGCGCTCCGGGGCGACCGTCAATTGCACGATGGCGATTCCCGACGACGTCATCCCTCCCGCGGTCATCACCGCTGCGTACCGTGCCGCATGGCTCGATGCAGTGACGCCGGGCATCCTCAACGGCTCGGCGGGCACTGCGGGCTCGCGAGTGAAGCGCCAGAAGGTCGACGTCATCGAGCGCGAATTCTTCGACGACGGCAAGGCGGAGATCGGCGGCGGTCCGTCGTTCATCGACAGCCAGATCGACGGGCTTCTCTCGCAATTCGTCTGCGACGACAGCGGGGCCGCCTTCCTTTGGACACTGGGTTGTTAGGAGAACGACATGTCTTTGCATGAACTGAGCGCGGACGAATGGACCGAAATCGTCGGGATGGGCGGCGCGACCTGCAAGTCGATCATCGTCACCTCAGGCCAGGCGCTCGTGAGCGTCGGCGATCCCGAGGGCGAGAGCTTTCATGTCGAGATGAGCGCCCACGGCCACCGCAAGAACATCATCGGCCCGCTGGTACCAGTCTACGCCCGCGCGCTGTCGCCTGGCGCGACGGTGAGCGTCGGCGGCGTCGGCGATGAAGAGCCCGCTTATCTGCCCGGCGATCAGGCGATCGTCACCGACGGGCAGGAGCTCTTGGTAGACGGCGGCACGGTCACGCTCGCGGTCGCCGACGGCGTCGTCACGGCGGAATACGTGGCTGATGAGTGATGGGCATGCTCTATACCATCGGATATCGCGAAAACTATGAGCGCTACTTCCGAGAGCGAGGCGAACTGCACAAGCTTGGCCGTGGTCCGCACCCACAGAAGCCCGGCGAGGAATATCCCGGCGGCTCGATATTCCTCACCCGCGCTGAGGCCGAGGCGGCCGCACCGGAAGGCTATGCGCCTTACGGCGTCGAGACGACGATCGAAAACACCTATCTCATCGGCGACGATCGACATCTGATTGAGACGTCACCGCTCGTGAGGCTGTCGTGAGTGATTTCTACGCCGACGCGCGCCAGATGGCGACGGAACTGCTCGCCCCGACCAGTGAAGGCGGACTCGGGCAAGGCTCCATCCAGCTCGTGCGCTTGGTTCCGGGCGCTGAGCCGACGAACCCTTGGGATCCGCCTACGGCGCCGACGCCTCAGGTCACGACGCTCCACGGCGCAGCGCGCGGCGTCGCGAAGGAACTGATCGGCGCCCCTGTCGAAACCGGCGGCCAGATCGTCGCCACTGACAAAATGGTCATCGTCTCGCCATGGGGCGGCACCTATGAGCCCGGCGACGTGCTCAAGATCGACGGCGCACCGGTCACCGTCCTCAAGATCGATAATATCCCAGCCGCTGGCACAGTCTGCGCGATCCGGTTCATCGTGCGATGAATGACGACCTGCAGGCCCTTATTGACGAGCTCGAGCCGCGGCTTCGCGACGCGTTCCTCGCAGCGATCCGCGATCTACGCGACGGCATCGATATGCCCGCGCTGGAAGCTGCTCTGCGCGCAGGTGATGTTGATCGGGCCATTGCGGCGTTGAATATCGAAAGCTCAGCGTTCTCTCATTACCTTCTCGAGCGGCAATCGGGATATGCGGATGCCGGCGCCGCAGTGTCCGAGCAGATCACGAAGCGCCGCGCCGCGCTCCCAAAGCGCGAGACGACGGACCTGCCTTCGATCAGCTCGCCGCTGCTCCCGCCGTCCGGTGATCCGCCGCCTCCGCCGACATTGGCCGCGCCCGGCGGCGGTAGCGTGACGTTTCGCTTCGACATGTCGAATCCTCGCGCGGCTGAGAAAATCCGCAGCGAGGCCGCGGCGCGCGTCGCGGGCTATGTCTCCGAACAGGTCGACACTGCTCGCAAGGTGATTGCTGACGGCTTCGCACGAGGAGAGGGGCCGACAACCATTGCAACGGATATCGCTGGGCGCATCAATCCGCTGAGCGGTCGCCGGGAAGGCGGGATAATAGGGCTCTCGGACCCACAGGCCGGATACGTCGAGAACATGCGCCGGCGCCTGCTCTCCGGTGACCCTGAGGAGATGATGAAGGTGCTCGGCCGCTTCGATAGGCAGGGCAAATGGGTTCCCGGCACGGGAATGACGCTGCGCGATCGTCGATTCGATCCCGCCATCAAGAAGGCGATTGCCGCGGTCGCTGCAGGGAAGCCCAATCCGCTCGCTGGCGACAAGATTGACGAGATGGTAGCCAAATATTCGGACCGGCTGGTTGCCCGTCGTGCCGAGGACATCGCGCGAACAGAAACGGCGCAGGGCGTCATGCTTGCCCGCGCCGAGGCCTATCAGCAAGCGCTCGACAAGGAGGGACTGCCTGCCGAAGCGGTCGAGAAGACGTGGCGCCATTACGGCGACCCGTTGAATGCCCGCGATACGCACGAAGCCATGGACGGGAAGGTCGTCAAGGGCATCAATGCACCGTTCTTCCTGCCCGATGGCAGCGTCATGCTTCACAGTCACGACCCGGCGGGCGGCGTGAAGAACAACGCCAACTGCCGATGCGGCACCGACTTTTTCCTAAACTTTGCATACGGCTTAACCTGAGGAGAACGAACATGCCTTGTCAGAACTGCGCGCGAATCCGCTCCGCGATCCTCCATGGCCGCATGGCCGAGGCGGCAGGGCTCACCGTGACCGCGCTGCGCGAGAAGATCGGTTTCGTCGAAGCCGAGCCGACCGGCGGCTATGCTGCTGGCGTCGTCGCGATCGAGAAAGACGTGCCGGAAGAGATTAAGCCCCTCTCGGGCAAGGTCACGGCCAAGCCGAAAAAATAATGGCTACGGGCTGGTCAGGTGTGAACCCGGCTGCGTGGGCAGATAACGCGGAAAAGCGCATGACGGCGCTGCTGCGGAACTCTGTCCAGAAGCTTGCGGAGGCGGCTGCGGCGGAGGTTCCTGTGAAATCCGGCAACCTTGCCAAGTCGGTGGTAGTCGATGACAAACCACCGAAGCGCGGCGAGCCCGATCAGAAACACGAGCCGGAAGACTTTCAGCTCGGCGTTACAAAGCTCGTGCCAGGTGGCGAAGCGTATGTGGGCTGGCAGGCGATCTACTCGGCGCGCGTCAACTACGGCTTCGTCGGCGAAGACTCGCTCGGAAGAACCTATAACCAGAGTGGAAACGGCTTTGCGGAGCGTGTCGCAGCGAAGTGGCCCGCGATCGTCAAAGAGCAGGCCGCCAAGATGGGAGGGAGGTAATGCCATCAATTCAGACGACGGATTGGCTGGCGCTGAAATCGCGCATCGACACGCTGGTCACCAATCCGGCGATGACGAAATTCGAGCCCGGCGACATCCTCACCCCGCCGACCGACGCGAACGGACCCGCGCCGTATATCCTGCTCTCCGACGTCACGAATGAGCCAGTCCGCGTCGGCCTCTCCGCGCGGCCCGTCGTTGGCGTCGACCATATCCGCTCGGGCACGCTCATGCTCGCGGTGCAGTGGCCGATCGCGCGCGCGGTGACGCATGCCCAGCTCAGGGAGATTGCCGGACAGATCGCAGCGCATTTCCCCGCCGATACGTGCATGAACTTTGGACAATCGCGCCTACGGACGACGCGCGACGCGGACGCGATGCAGGACTATGTCGATGGCGCTTACCGGGTCGCCGTCGTGCGGGTGTTTTGGTCGTCGATTTAGAAGGGCTGTTCAATCTTCGGCTTTGGTGGCACTTTCCGCGCCATGACCCGCGCCTTCACCATGCTCGCCGCCAGCCTGGCATTATCCGCATCCGCATCCGCGCGATCGGACACGGACTATCCCCATAGGGACTGGGGGCAGGTCGCCACGCTCGACATGTCCGTGACTGAGGCGACCGCATGCATCACAAGGGAACTGAGCAGGTCCGGCAGCGCAACAGTCATCCCCGCCGACGGCGGAAACGATATCGATTTTAAAGCATCATCAGGCTTTTTCGGCGGCACCGTCAATGAGCCTTGGCAGACCTTCAAGGTAAGGGAGGTCGATGGAAGCATCGTGCTCCGCGTTTTCTATCGCCATCCGGTAAATAAAAAGCGAGTCGCCAAGCAAGTTGAGAAAATGCGACGGCACTGCCTTAAGGTCGTCAACATCGATCCAGCGTTATAATTCAGTCCCATTAAGGCCGCGCTCAACCAGGCGCCGAACGGCCTCGGGCCGGGATGGCAAATCGCTTTGCTCACGACGGAAGCTGTCAATCGCGTCGAGCATTGAGCGCTCGAAACGGACATTGACGGCCTCCGAGTCCACCGGCGGGCGCCCCATCTTTTTTGATTTGTTAGCGCTATTATCTGTTGACATGCCGATTTCATAGCGCCATAAAGTTCGGGCGGCAAGGGAAATTGAGCCTTCCCCGCCGCCCTAACCGAAACGATCAACAGGAGTGATCGCATGGCTACGCATACATTACACGCCGATCCGCGCATCGTCGACCTCGATATTGGCGGCATGAAGCCCTTCTGGTCTGCCAGGCACGCCGCGGAAGACTGCTTGGCCGAAGCGCACGCTATGCTGACCTTCATGGCGGCAGCCCTAGAAATGAGCGAGGGCCTCGGAGACCAGACATTCAAGGGCGCGCGTAACGGCGAGATCTATGAAAACAGTATCCGCACCCTCCGGGACAGCATCAAAGCGCAAAGTCTCAACGGTGTGGCTCGCTTGGTCGCGACCGCCCTGCATTGCAATCATATCGCCTTCGGGGAGGCCGCGTGATGGTCACAAAATCCACAGCCGCAATTGAGCTGCCCCCGCTGAACATTCAGACGGTAACCTTCGTCCTCATCGGCGATAGCCCGCTCATCGTTCACGCATGGAGCGAGAAGGCAAAGCGCCAGATGCTCGACAAGCAGATGAAAAAGGCGACGAAGGCAAAGGAGGCCAAAGACCCCGAGGCTGACTATGAGGCATGCTTCTACAAGACCGAAACCGGCGCCTACGGCTTCCCGGCGATCGGCGTGAAGGCCGCGATGGTTTCTGCATGCCGCTTCGTTGACGCCAAGATGACGGTGATGCGCGGAGCCTTCCACATCGATTGCGAAATGCTGACCGTGAACGGCGAGCCACGACCGCGCGAGGATATGGTGCGCGTCGGCATGGGTACTGCTGACATTCGTTATCGCCCGGAGTTTCCTGAATGGAAAATCCCGGTCATGATCAAATTTAATGCGTCCGTCATCAGCGCCGAGCAGATCGCAAATCTTCTCAACGCAGCCGGCTTCGGCGTCGGCATCGGCGAATGGCGACCCGAGAAGAACGGCTCCTATGGACGGTTTCATGTCGCGAGCAGCGAGGAGGTTGAATAATGGGCATGGTCTATAGCTGGAAGCCGGGCGCGCACCACTCGCCCGCGATCGAGGCGCAGGTCGCCGGTGAGGAGCTTGAGCGCATCCGCGTCAGGAATAACGGGCGCCTCGAAAACGCCGATGTCGTCGATGCTGCGCGGGACAAGAAATCGCCGCTCCATCCGGCGTTCGAATGGGACGACAAGAAGGCAGCGTCTGCGTATCGACTGGATCAGGCGGGCTATCTCATCCGATCGATCGATGTCGTCATCACGAAAGACGCGACCGAGCCGAAACCGATCCGCGCGTTCGTGTCGGTGAAGCGTGACGCGGATCGGTCTTATACCTCAGTCCAACATGCTCTGTCGGATGATGAACTTCGGGCCCAAGTCGTCGCCGCGGCATGGGCGGAATTGGAAGCATGGCGGAAACGTCATGCAGAGCTGGTCGAACTCGCGGAGATTTTCGCTGCGATGGATCAGGCTCGGGCCGCCTAAATGGGCCCAAAACATGGCTGGCGGGGTTAGGCGTGGTGAGGCGAGGCCAGGAATGGCGACGCATGGCGCGGCAGGCGGGGCGGGGCGCGTCTTGGCACGGCAAGTCCAGGAATGGCGTGTCACCGCAAGGGAAGGGCGGCTCTCCGGGGCCGCCCTTTTCGATGGCGCACGATAAGAAGCCTTGAATGTAAGATTATTGCGCATCTGCTCTCTGTGATGTAATGTTCCGTCACTTTGGAACCGCCCCCTCGTGGGAAACAGGAGCGCCGGGACATGGCATTGCAGGCTGTCAATGGATCGAAAATCTTCATCGGGACGCGGGTCGCGCCCAAGGGTGAGGTAACGCTGGCCGACTTCACCGCGCAGGAAACCGAGTGGACCGAGATCGGCGGTTGGACCCAGAGCGGCGCCCTCGGCGACACGCAAAACCTCATCACCCAGCCTTTTATCGGCGAGGGCCGCGAGCGGCAGATCAAGGGCACTCGCATCGGCGGCGCCATGGAAAACACCTTCGCGCCGATCGCGAACGATCCCGGGCAGACCAAGTTCAAGGCCGCGATCGACAGCTGCTCGCCCTATGCCTTCAAGGTCGAATGGGGCGCTGGCTGCGCGAACGAAGGCCCGGTGACGATCAGCGTTGCCGACCCCGGCGTCGTCACATGGGCAGGCGGTCACGGCCTCGAGGCAGGTTCGCCCGTCATCTTTACGCCGACTGGCGGCAACCTGCCGACCGGTCTCTCGCCGGACACCGTCTATTACGTCGTCGAAGCGGGGCTGACCCCGACCGCGTTCAGCGTTGCGGCAACGCCCGGCGGCGAAGCGATCGAGACCACGGTCGCCGCGACCGCTTCCAGCATCACCGCCACCGCGCAGCCGGCGGGCCAGACTGATCTCTTCTTTGGCCTCGCCATGCCCGGCGCCAAGCAGGGCGGCGCGGCCAACACCGCGCTCCTGCGCAACTGGTCGATCGCGGTCGACAGCAACATCGTCGAAGTCTGAACAAGCTAAGGGCGGCGGCCTGCTCGGGGTCGGCCGCCGCTCTTAGACCCCGAACTGACCCCCGCGAGAACCACGATGGATATTGCCAACCTCAACAAGAAAGTTGACCTCAACGAGGGCCATTGGATCGACGACATTCCGGACATGGAAGGCGTCCGCTTCAAGGTCCGCAGCACCAATTACAAGCCCTTCCGGGTCGCAACCGCCGGGCTCGCGCGTCGCAGCGGCAAGAAGCTCCGCACCGACGAAGGCATGGTCTCCTACACGATCGGCGCAGGCAAGCCCCTCGCCGAGCATATCCTCCTCGACTGGGACGGCGTGAAAGAGGGCGGCAAGCCGGTCAAGTATGACCCCAAGCGCGCGCTCGCCATCCTGACTGCAGACGATGATTTCGGCATCGGCGAGACCTTCCGCCGCGGCGTTGAATATGCGGGCGACCGGGTCGCCGAACGGATCTCGAGTGCAGCGAAGGAGGCGGCGGGAAACTGACGGCGGCGCTCCTCTGGTCGCTCGACCACAACGAGGAGTGGAAGGCAGCCAAGGCGAAGGCCGACGCGGAGGGCTCCGAGATCCCGGAAATCTTGGAGCCCCCCGAAATCCTCGAAGGCTTCGGCGGCTGGTACGAGGATTTCTGGCTCCTCTCCACCAACCGCCAGATCGGATTCGGCGTCGGACCTATCCCGCAAAGTGAGATCGACCGGCACGTCGCCGGATGGAGTTACGAGGATGTAGAAATGTTCGAAGTCTGCATCCGCGAGATGGACAGGGTCTACATGATGCGGATGAACAAGACCGAGGACAGCATCCCAGCCGTAGGCTCGCCGATGGAGGCGTTCCGAAGCGCCACATCGGGCCGCAGGGGGAAGTAGGCCGTGGATATCGCCGCCCTCGCCCTCAACATCAACTCCGAACCCGTCGAGCAGGCCATTGACCGGCTCGACCGCTTTGCGGCCGCCTCCGATCGCGCCGCCAACGCCGCGAAGAAGGTCAGCAGCACCGGCAGCACGGCGAAGCTCGGGCAGGAATATGACCGCGCCGCACGCGCCGCCGATCAAGCGTCGGGCAGCATCGGCCGCATTGCCGACACCGTCGCGCGAGCGAACCGGGCGCTCGTGGCTGCGAATGACAACACCGGTCGCAGCTTTGCCAGCGCGAACGCTCATATCGACGCTTACCGCAAGCATCTTGCCTCCCTGCCCGCTGCGGCCAACCAGGCCGCGACCAGCGTGACCAACACAGCGACGGCGGTCACGCGTCTCTCTGCCTTGACGCAGCAGGCCGATAGCCACGTCATCGCATATCGGACCAATCTGGAACGTCTGGCGACGGCGAACAAGGCGGCGGCTGGGGCCAGCGGGACGGCGGCGGCACAGGTTACCGCCGTGGGCGCAGCTACGCGGACGACGTCATCGCTAGCATCCGGACTCATGGGCATACTAGGCGGGCTTGTCGGCGTCATCATCGGGTCGCTCATTGGCGCCGTGATGGAATGGGTCGCCGGCCTATGGGAAGCTGACAAGGCGATGAAGGCCGTCGAGATGGCGTCTGACGGGCTGGGTGATGCCCAAAGTGCGCTCGGCAAGATTTTCGATCTAACCACAGGCAAGATTAAATCTCAGAATGAGATGCTAATCCTGAACGCCCGGCTTATGGCGGCCAATTTGCGCGGTGAGGCGGCGAGGGATAAAGAGGCGGCGGCGTCCGGTCTGTCTGATGCGCGCAACGCCACGATACGCGGTTATGCCGGAGCTCTTCAGCGGACGCTCAACCCGCGAGCATATGAGGCATCGCAGTTCGAACGTGAGAAGCTGCAAGATATCGCCCGGCGGGTCGATATTGGGATTCTGGGCGAGAGCGCGGCGGCCAAAGAGGCACGAAATATCGACTTCTCCAAAACGGGGATTAGCGAGAGCGACTTTCTGAACACGCTTGCGAAGCGCTATTCTTCGGTCGCGAAAATAAAAATTGCCGAAGAGCTGGAGAAATCGCTCGATACGGGCAGTCTGTCCGACGTGTTCCGCGAAGACGGTCCCGCGGGACGCGCCCGCACGTCGGGCACTCGCGGGGGTGGAAAGACCGAGGCCGAGCGCATCGCTGATTTCATCCGCCAGGCGAAAGACGCGATCGAGGTCGAGGAGGCGCGCGCCAAGGCGATCGAGATGAGCGCTGTCGAGGCCGCGGAGCTCGAGCAGCGCACCAAGCTGCTCAATCAGGCCGAGCAGTCGAAAATCAAGATCACCCCCCAGCTCACCGAAGATATCGACAAGCTCGCAAAGGCATACGCCGCCGCCAAGGTCGACGCGGACACGTCCGAGGTGGTCAAAAAGACGACCGACGAGATTCAGCGTCAGCGTGACGCGATCGCCGACGAGATCGCGCTGATCGGGCTTCGTGGCGAGGCCTATGATCGCGCGCGTCGCGAACAGGACGCCCAGCGCAAGTTGCGGGGGTCTCTTCCCGAGGGGTCGATCTATGTTGGCGACAATCTGACTGGCCGGATGTCCGACGATATCGAGAAGGCAAATCGTGACCGTCGCATCGCGGAGATAAAGCAGGGCGCCGAGGATGCCACCTATGCGATGGACCTTGAGCGTGCGGGGCTCGAGCTGACCGGCCAAGCCGCGCTTGAATACTCCTTCATTGTCGACCGCCTCAACGACGCCAAGCGTGCCGGCATCAATCTCTCGCCCGCCGAACTTGCGGCGATCTATGACGCGGCCGAAGCCTACGCAGCCCAGCGCTATGCGCTCGACCAGCAGGCGAAGAAGATCGCGGACACGCGCGAGATCGCGCGGAACTTCTTTACGGACATGATGAGTGGACTGCGCCAGAGCGGCAACGCTTTTCAGGCCTTCGCCGATGCAGCAACTAACGCGCTCGATCGTATAATCGACAAGCTGTTGAACCAAGTGTTGGATGATTTCCTATTCAACCTGTTCCCGTCCAGCGCGGCCAAGCTACAGTCCTCGTCTCTTACGATGATCGCCAATAACCCTTCGATTTTCGCGCACGGCGGCGCCTTTGATCAGGCGCAGCGCTTCGCGACTGGATCGGCATTCGCGAATAGCATCATATCGACCCCGACCCTCTTCAAATTCGCCAAGGGGACCAAGCTTGGCCTGATGGGCGAGGCGGGCCCGGAAGCCGTTATGCCCCTCGGGCGCACGCCTGACGGGAAGCTCGGCGTTCATGCGATGGGCGGCGGTGGCGGTGGAAGTCCTGCAACAATCAAGATGGGAGATATCCATCAAGAAATACGCATCGACGGTGGCTTCACCCCTGAAACCGCAGTCGCCATGATCCGGCAGGGGGGGCAGGCTACTATTGAGCAGATCCGCCGCGAGTTGCGCTCAATGCTTGTTCAGCTCGATCAGGACGGGACGCTGCAATGACGATCAAGATCTATCAGTTCCCCACGTTCCGGATTGAGCGGCAGCTCTTCCACACCCCGGGCGCGGGCTATGATGGCGGCCTGACCTCGGGCGGCGCGCAGTTCATCTCTCCCGAGCCCGGCGGCTTCGGCGTTTTGGAGATCGCGCCGGCGATCATCGACACCGAATGGGATGTGCCTCTCGCCTCGTGGGTCATGTCGAAGATCAGCGGGCAGGTCTTCCGCGTGCGCCTCGCCCCCTCCCCGCAGGTCGCCTACAGCCGCAAGCGGGGCATGATGGCCGTGCCGTGGGACAACGGGCAGTCATGGTCCAATCAGGAGGACTGGGACGGCGATTTCACCGCCACTTTTGCGGCCGCCTCGCTCAAGGGCACGACGACCGTCCAGTTTGACCTCACCGGCGTCGGGCCGATCGTCGGGCCCGGGCATGTCATCGGCCACGAATATGACTGCTATCTGGTCGACGAGATCACCTACGACGGCGACGTCGCGACTGCGACCATCACGCCGCCGCTGCGCCGCGACGTCGGCGCGGGCGATAACTGCTATCTGCGGCCTTGGTTCACCGGGCGGATCAGCAACGGCGGCGATATCCGCGACGCCTACAATAGCCTCGGGCATGTAAAGCCGGGCAACATCATCCTTCACGAGGCGATCGTATGAGCGAATTCTACGATCAAATCGACGCGATCATCGGGGACGCCGATAGCGTCGCCGACATTCGGGCGACGGTCCGCAAGTGCTGGCTCTACGATTTCAGAGATGACCCGGTTCGGCTCTGGGACGGCCAAGGTATCTTCATAGACTCTGATGGCAACGAATGGTTGGGAACAATTGATGCCAACGGCGGAAATATGCACACGACGCCCGGACTGCAAGATGGCCGCGACGGCACGAGCGCATCCTACACTTTCCAGCTCATTTTACCCAATTCCGAAGAAATAGACGCCCTCGCCTTTTACAACGGCCTCAAGGCAGAGCAGGCCAAAGTCTCGGGCCGCACGCTCACCTGCTATCTTGCGCTCTTTCTTGACGGTGAAGGAGTGCGGCCCGGCTCTCCCCTCTCTTTCTACAAGCAACTCGTGATGCAGGCGCCGAAGTTCTCGGAGTCGATCACCCGCGACAATGCCGGGCGGATCACCAAGCAATATCGCTGCTCGGTCATCGCCCGCGACAGCAACTCGGGCCGGAGCATGATCCCCGGGCGCACCTATGCCGACACGATGCAGAAGCGCCACGCGGCCCAGCTCGGCGTCACGGTCGATCGAGGCTCCGAATATCTCGCGCTGCTCGCCAACCGGACTTATCAAATCCCATGACGGACCTGGTCGACCTCACGCTCCGGGACTGGCGCTCGCATCCGTTCGTTTACGGCGAGAGCGACTGCATGCTCTCGATGGGCAAATATGTCGCTGCGGCAGGCGGCAAGGATATCACCGGCGACTTTCTCGGGCGATATTCGACGCAGGCCGAAGCGCTCGCGATCATGGAAGAGCACGGCGGCGCCGGGGCGCTGTTCGCGGCAATGGGGCTCGAGCGGGTCGAGGGGCAGCCGCAGCGCGGTGACGCGCTCGAGCTCGTGCACAGCGAAATCGACACGATTGGCGCGCTCTGCACGGGCGAGGGCGTCGCGGTTCGGCTTGAGCGCGGCGTGACTGAGGTCGACCTGCGGTTCGTCAAATGGCGGGGGGCGTGGCGTGTCGTTCGTTAAGAAGCTGGTCGCGATCGTCGCGATCGGGGCCCTGGCCTATTTCACACTTGGCGCGGGAAACATCTTCGTCGGGCTAGTCGGGCAAGGTTTTCTGGCCAGCGTTCTCGGCGCTGTCGCCTTTGCCGTCGGGTCGATGCTTATTCAAAAGGTGTTGATGGGTGGGCGCGATACGCCGGCGATGGACGCGGGCAAAGTCAACGTCCGCATTGCCGAGCCTTCGCGCTGGCTGAACGCCGGACGCGCCCGGCAGGGCGGCGGCGTACTCTTCGCCGAGTTCGATGGCGCCGGGAACCTCTGGTATCTCGTCGTTCACAGCGATAGCCTCATGACCGGAACCCCCGCCTATTTTCTCGACGATCAGCCGGTCACGATCGACGGCTCGCATACCGTCATCCAGAAGGACTTCCGCCTCAAAAACAACAAGGAAAAGGACGCCGCCACCGTCGACGGCGAAGGAACGGGATACGTCCAAATCTGGACCACGACTTACACCGAAACCAACCCGACGCCGCCGCGCATCACCGCGCTCGACGGCGCCTTCCCCACGAAATGGACCAGCGACCATCGGCTGGTCGGCACGACGTTCAGCGTCGTGAAGATGAAGGCCTTGCCGCCGGAGCATCGCTACAAGATCTACCGCTCGCGCGGTCCGATCGGTCTCGGCGAGCCCTCGGTTAGCGTCGTTGCCGACTGGTCGAACGTCTATGATCCGCGCGACGAGACCCAGACGCTCGGCGATCGCACGACGTACAAGCCCAGCCGCAACGCCGCGCTCATCTGGGCATGGTTCCGCACGCATCCCTACGGCCGCAACAAGCCCGAGAGCAGCATCAACTGGGAGCGCGTCGCCGAGCAGGCCGACATCTGCGATCAAGAGGTCGTCGGTATCGACGGCACGCAAAAGCGCTACGAGGCAGGGGTCGGCATCATCGACACGAAGCGCCGCGTCGACGCCGAAATCGAGATCCTTCTCGCGATGGACGGGCTCATTGTCTTCGACGAAGACGGCAAGACATGGGCGCGGGCTGGCTATTGGTACGCGCCCACGCTCAGTTTCAGCCGAAACCGCGACATCATGGCGATGGAGAGCGTCGAGGCGCAGGACGGCGAGAGCGACACGCAGGGCGTTATCGTGCGCTACACGGACCCGAATGCGAACTACACGCCGCAGCCCTCGCGCGCCTGGCTCAACCCCTACTATTACGACGAAGAGACGACACCGAATTTCCTGACCGTCGACATCCTCGCCTGCCAGAACCACAATCAGGCGATGCGCCTTGCCAAGGCGATCGGCCTACGCTCGCAACCGCTTCACAAGATCGCGCCGACGGTCGGGCTCCGCGGTCTCCGCGCGCGGCACGAGCGCATCATTAACCTCAATTACGACAATACCTTTGCGGGCGACTATGAGATCGCGACGCCGGTCGAGCTTGAAGGCGCCGGCATCTTCACGAGTTTCGGCGCCGTGCCGATCAATGAGAACCGCTGGACGCTGCTCGAGGGCGAGGAAAAGTCGCAGCCGGTGCTCGACAGCGCCGATGCGGGCCGCGTGCCCCCTGCCGAGCCGACCGGCCTGTCCTCGACCTTTGCCGATGCGCGGATCCGTACCGAGTTCGACGCGCCGACGCGCGAGGACGTGACCTTTGAGGCGCAATATATCCTCGCGTCCTCCTATGCCGACGACCCTTCCGACGAATGGGCGGCAATGAACGTCGACATGGAGAACGGCGTTGCCCTCTCCCCGCAGATCATTGAGGGCGCCGAATATCTGGTCCGCATGCGCGCCGTGTCCGCGTCGGGGCTGTCGTCGGACTGGACCGAGCCGTCGAGCGTCGTGGCGATCACTGCGGCGCTTCGACTCGCCATCTATAACAGCTGGATTGTCGAGGCGTCGCAGGGCGAAGCGGTGATGACGATCGCCTCAGACGGCACGCTTACCATCATCGACCATACGCGCCGCTATCCCGACGGCTATCCAGACCTTGAGGTCGAGGGGGACGTCATCGCGACCGGGCTTTCACCGGGCGATGGCCGATCGGTGGCCTATGACGACATCAATCGCGCCGGCGGGACGGTGACCTATGACCTCTATGCCGATGACAACGAGGCACGGACCAGCGAGGCCAACCCCGGGCGGCACTATATGGGCTATTTTTACGTGCCGACCAGCGGCTCAAGCGGCGGCGGCGGCGGCGGCAACCCGGGCGGGCCCTGCGTCACGGTCGACACGCCGATCCTCATGGCGCGCGGCGACCGGCGCGGACCTGGCGCTGAGAAGATCGCGGCCGATATCCGCGTCGGTGACTATGTCTGGACCAACCACGAAATCACGATGAAGATCGGCGCGTATCGCGTCACCGCGATCGAATTCGTCGAGCAGCCGGTCTTCAAGGCGGACGGTTACCCGCGCGCGACGGAGCATCACCGCTTCTTCCTCGATGGGGAATGGACGGAAATCGGCAGCTTTGGCGAACCCGACGGAGTGGCGATGGTCGCGAAGATCACAGTCGAGGATGCGCATACGTACATCTCGGCGGGCGTCCTCTCGCACAACATCAAACCCGAGGTCTGAGTTTCCGAAAATTTCGCTGCGCTTGCTGATTATTGCCGCATTCTGTATGACGGCGTAATAATCTTTCAAAGGTGCTAGCATGAGCGCAGTCGACACCCTCAGGGACGCACTCTTCGGGAACCCCCCTTCGCCAACGATGGAGCCTTCGCGTGAGGGGGTGCTGGCTGCATTTTCCGAGATGCAGCAAAACATCACAGGCATCGTCAGCGGCATTCCTTCCTACCCTACGACGGATGATTTGCCCGCCGTGACAGCCGATGACGATGGCAAGCAAGCCCGCGTCTTCGCGGACGAGGATCCCGGCAACAACACATTCTGGATCGTCAAGGACGGCGAGTGGGAGGTGGACAACTCATTCACTGGCGCCCTTGCGGCTGCGGTCCAACCCCTCGTCGATGAAGTGCAGGGGATCGCGGACAGCCTGAACGGCATCGTGCAGGAGGTATCGGGGTCGGACAATATGTTCGACATCACGGCGATCCGCGCGGGAAAATATGTCAACACGACGAGTGGTAACATCGCATCCGACGCGGCATGGTCCTGCTCAGCCTTCATTCCGGTTGAGGAAGGCAAGACCTATTCTATCAGCGCCGCCAAGGCGCGCCCATCGGGCGTCGCTTTCTACAGCGCGGCGAATGACACCGGATCGTCGCTCGGCGGCAGCACCGGGTCGGAGGGCTGGCGGGCCGTCGTCGCGCCTGCCGGGGCGAAATATATGGTGATCAACGTCAAGTCGAACGCGATCACCCAGCCCGCATGGATCATGGTCAACGAAGGTGCCATCCCGCTGCGCTGGGTTGCGTTCGCGGCGGCGACGACGCGCCTTCAGGAGCAGGCGCTGCCCAAGCCTACGGAAGCCTTTCTGGACACGATCGCGGCGGACATCCTGACGACCGTTACCCCGACCAACCTGTTCAACCCGGCTGCCGTGCGCGATGGCTTTTATGTCAACACGACGAGCGGGAACATCGGCGCGGCAGGGGGCTGGAGGGCATCCGACTTCATTCCAGTCGAGGCGGGCCAGTATTACACGGTCAGCGCGTCGGCGAACCGCGAGGCTGGCATTGGCTTTTACAGCGCTGCCGCAGATACCGGATCGTCGCTCGGCGCTACGGGCGGCTCGAACGGTACGCGAACGGTCCAGGCGCCGGCGGACGCGCACTACATGGTCATTACGGTCCGGTCTCCGACCTTCCCGAAACCCGACTGGATCATGATCAACGAGGGCGAAGAGGCGCTGCCTTACGAACCCTATTTCGCGCCCTATACGGCGGTGCGCGGCGATGCGGTCGAGAGGAGCGTAAGCAGCGGGCTTGGGCGTGTCACCCTCTCCGGCGACGGCTCCAATGCCAGCAATGTCGAAAGCGCCCGTTCGGGCCAGTCGGTGCGGCATGACTTCATCGCCTTTCCCGCAGCGAACCTGACCGCCTTCCCCTGCCGTCTCAACCTGACCGGGGCCTATCTCGGCGGCGCCCAGGTCCACGCAGGGGCAGACAATATCGCGCCGGATCGCGTCTGGGCCGACGATATTGGTGCAAATCACGGGTTCAAGCTCAACAGTTCGACTTGCACAGGTCACGGCAAGACCTCGGACGATGAAGGATCTGTCTGGTCGAGCGGCGGCAATGAATCGGTGCTGGTCAAGGTCGTGGACGCCAATACGCTTCTGCTCGCACGCCGCACGGCGAACCTCGGGCCAGCGGTTGGTACCTTTACCCATGTGAGCGGCGCGACGAATACCGGGTCATTCACCACCACGGCGAACGGCGGCAACATCCAGTGGTACCCGCCCCACACAAGCCTGACGCGGTCGGTGCAGGTCGATGGCAGCCCCGTCGCCCAGCACGAGGGGGCATGGGACTATTCGGACAGCGTGCTGATCTCCGAAACCTGTGGGATGCTCGCACGGTCGGAAATCATCAATTGGTGGATCGCCAACGGCGGCGCCTCGGCGGGGAGCGAGCCCGAGGGCGATCCCTCCTATTGGACGAACACCGCCTACCGCTTCGACGCCTATGGCCAGATGTCGATCTATTGGAACTGGCTGTTCGTCAAGGAAACGCCGGTCACCTATCTGCGCGGGCTCCAGCACATGATGACGGGTGCCGAGCAAATCATCGTCCCCAGCGCGGTTCCGTTCACCTATCAGGGCAACAGCGTGAACTTCGCGATGGGCGAAGCCGCCGACATCGCCGTTGCGGGCGAGGAAGAAATTCTCTTCGGCAGCGATGAACTTCAGGCTGAAGGCGAATATGGTCACCGGGTCATCGTCGATTATGGCGCCAATGCCCTCGTCATGGGCTTCCTGCCGGTCGGCGATGCCGCCCTCGATGTCCGCCGTACCCGCGTATCGAACTGCGCGCTGCAACTCGCGACCAACGGCAAGGTCTATTTCCGCGCGCTGGACAAGGGCGTCCACGATGCCCAGCCCGGCGACACCTATTCGATCGTTGCCTATCGGCAGGTCGTCTCGATGGTCGACGGCGATCCCGATACCGTCATCGTCCGGCAACCCGGTTCGACATGGATCATCAAGGACTGGCGCGACCGGAGCGGCCTCGTCCACTTACCGATCCCCGCCGACCTGATCGGACGCGGCTTTATGGTCGTGGACAGCAAGAATGCCACTGTCGTCGGCAGCGTGTTGTCGGGCGCCTTGGCGGTCACGCTCGATGCGGAAGACGACAACGCCTATGTCGTGATCGAGGTGACGGCGTGACCTCCCAATCCGAACTCCACACCCATGAAGGGGACGCGCGATGACGACTATCAGCGATGACGCATTCGTGCGCCTGTTTCAGGAGCGCGCGGGGCTCGATCCGGTCGACGGATGGGCGGGCAAGGACACGCTGGCTGAGCTGGACAAACTGCTGCCCCCGCGCCCCTCGACCGAGCAGAATGCCGCCACCGGCGAAATCCCCGAAGACTATTGGCCCATGCTGTCGAAGATCGAGAGCAATGACCGGCTCTATGCACTGCCGCCGATCAACCCAAAGACAGGGCGGCCTTATTCGAGCGCGTCGGGGCTCTACCAGTTCATCAAGTCGACGTGGGAGGGTGAAGGTGGGCGATGGGGCACCGATCCCATGAAAGCGTTCGGCGGCCTGCAACCGACCGCTGACGAGCAGCTTGCCCGCGCCAAGACCTTCACCGCAAAGAACGCGGCCTATCTGAAAAGGCAGGGCATCCCGATCAACCGGGCCTCGCTCTACGCGGCGCACTTCTTCGGGCCGCTGACCGCGGCGAAGGTCATCGGCGCAGACGTCGACGATCGCGCGGATCTGATCGCGGGAACGGCAGCAACGAACGCGAACCCTTCGATCTTGAGGGGCAAGACCGTGGGCCAGTTTCTGACGTGGCTGCACGGAAAGACGGGAGCATGGGCACGGTGACCGGACAAGAGATCAACGGCATCATCGCGGCGATCCTGCTCGCCCTCGGGGTTGCAGCGCCGGTTCCGGCCTTCGCGGGCGGGATGCTGCTCGCGCTCGGCGCTGCCTATGCTGTTCGATCGTTCCGCGGCGCTGAGACCCGAAAGGGCATCGTCCTGTCGCTCTTCACGGGAGCGCTCGTGGCAATTCTCGCGGCCGGTGCGCACGAAGTCACCGCGGACGTCTGGCTATGGGGTTCGCTGGGCCTTCAGGCTCAGATGGCGCTCGCTGGCGGCCTGTCGCAATCGCTCGCAGAGGGCTTTCTCGCATTCGGGGGAGGGCTCAAGGATCGTCTCGGAAACCTGCCTGGGGGCTTCAAGCTACCGGGAGAACGCGAATGAACGCGGCAATCAATTTCGGCCTCGCTGCCGCATCGGGCGCGATGGCGCTGCTCACCTGGCATAGCAACATGCCCAAAATCATCGCCATGCGGGGTCGCTGGCATGCTGGCTGCGAGTGGCTGCTCGGGCTGGGGCTCGCGCTCCTGTCCCCTGCCCTGCTCGCCCATGCGCTCGCCGACACGCCGGTGAGCTGGCATTTCGTCGGCGCGGACACGGCCTTCATCACCTATGCGTTCTGCCGCTTCCGCTGGCTGAAATCGCAAAGCTCGGGCAGCTGGAAATGCTCGGCTTAATCCTGCCCCTCGCGACCCGTCTGGTAGGCGAGCGCTTCGCCAAGGCCGCGTCGTGGGCCTTCATCGCCCTGCTCGTCCTCGGTGCGCTCTACGCCGCCTATTGCTGGGCATGGGATCGGGGCCGAGATTATGAACGCGCGGCATGGCAAACCGAGGTCGCCGAAATCCGTAAGGAGCGCGACGACGCGATGGCGGCGCTCGGTGCGGCGGACGCCAAGGATGCCGACGCGCTCGAAACCAGCATCACCGAAAACCGAAAGGCACTGGACGATGAAACGGCGAATCTACCTGATCAGCCTCTCAGCGATCGTCAGCGGGCTCGCGCTTGCCGGGAGCTCATGCGGCAGGGACGCCGATGTCCGGCACCTGCCGCCGCCCCCTGAGCGTCTTGCGACGGATCAGCGGTCACAGCCCCGCCCGATCATGCCCGAGACAGCAGCGACCAGCGAGGCCGCCTATGAGGCATGGGTGAGCGACGTTTTCGATTGGGGCGAGCGCCGGAACGGCGTCGCATGGCGTTGGTGTCAGCTCTACAATAAGTTCGCGACGACACCGGTGGACTGCGGGCCGGAGCCGCCAGAGTAACAAGTAGATTTCTCCCCCCTGAATTAATATGAGGGGCCGATGGGGGTTTCCGATTCGCTAGACGATGCGGAAAAAGCATCGAATTTTCTTTCCGCCTTATTAGAGGCGGCTGGAAGGCATCCTTTCGTTTTCGTGTTCGTTATAATGGGGCTGGCATTTTTGGTGTCATTCTTGCCAAATGGACCGGTGAAAGCCTATATTGAATACCGGAGCGAGATGAAGAAGCTGCACGCGCGCACCGCCCCTGGTAAGCGTCGGTTAAGCAATGCGCGGCAGAATCGACCCAATCGCCGGAAAGGAGGCTAGCATGTCTGTGTACATCGCGGTCGCTGCCATCATCGCCGCCATAATCGGCCCGTATGTGATCGCGTGGAATTTTCGTCGAGCGAAGGCGCGGTTGGCCTACGCAGAGAAGATCTGGGACAACGTCGAGCAGTCGGCTCGAGTTCTCTTGGAAGATCGCCACCTTGATCCGCGGATCGGCGACTTTATAGATTTTGTCGTTGGGGAGCTTGGTTCGGGCCGCATGACCCGGATTGCTCTGAAAGCCGTATTGCACCCGAAGAAGTCACCTCGACCTATGCCAGAATTGACGGGCGGCCAAGGTGTACAGTTCGGCCGCTTCATGTTGAGCGCGCTGCTGTTCGACTCACTTCACACGACCTTCAGCGGTTTCATCCTCCGGCGATGGCTATATTGGCTCACCACGACTGTTGGCGACAAGAAGGCTGTTGTCACTGAGCCGCAGGTCGCGCCCGTTGTGGAAGCGGCTGACAGGATGTGGCATTCGAAGACACGTATCTGCGTTCCAGCGTGAATGGGGCGGCAGTTCCTTAACTGCCGCCCATCCTGCGAACAGCATCAAGCGCATCTTCTTCGCAGCGGAAGGTCTCGTCCAGAAAGTGCTCTTCGCCGTCGATCACTTCGACGATGAAATAATCTCCATCAGGATCAGGTCCACGGACTTTGTAGGTCATCGTCATCCCCTCAAATCAGTGCCGGCCTCTCTTTGGCCTTTCGCGCGAACCACGGCTGATCGGTCCGGTTCACGACGAGCCGATCGGCAGCATATTGCGTGACCAGGTGCATCGCTTCTTCCGCTGGCGAGCGCAGCCAGGCGTCGTGATGTTCCGGGTGAAGGATAACCGGCATCCGGTCATGGATATCCATCATCTCCGGCGTCGCGTCGCACATCACGCCGGAATAGGCATTTCCCCATTCATCGGTTTGCCGCCAAAGCCCCGCCCATGCGGCGATCGGCTGGTCGGCGACGCTGATCCACGTGCGGGTCATCTGGCCCTTCTCGCCCTCAGCCTCGGCAAAGGCGGTGAAGGGTATCAGGCAGCGCGCAGCGGGGTCGACGAATTGCTTTCGCCAGAAGGTCCAGAGTCGATCGTCGCGGAGATTGTTGACGGGCTGGGGCTTGTTCGGCTTCCCGGTGCGCTTGTTGACGGTGTGACGGGGGAAGCCCCACGCCATCTGCTCTATGATGCGCTCACCGTCCTGCTCGCGCACGACGAGGCCGGGATAGCCGGGATAGGTGTCTTCGGGCGCATTGAAGCCGCGCGCGGGCTGGGCGCGGAACAGGTCGGCTATCTCCGCCACGGTCGTTTTGGTGGTGTAGAGGTTGCACACGCCCCCGAGCATGGCGCGCGCGCATCGAGAGTCAACGGCGTCGCTGAACCTCACGCTTGAATTCGCGCATGTCCGCGCTCGGCAACATCACTGTCGCCTCTTTCCGCACGAGCTCGATTGAGGGACCCTGCCGAGCCCGCCCCGCGTCCTCGCACGCCGAGCACTTGAGCCGCCGCGGGACCGAGCGCATCCGAATGTCCCAGCCGCGGCGCCGGAACCAGTCCCATAGATCGATGCTCTCGAGGATCGACGCGTGACCGCACGGGCAGCGCGCGAGCACATTGTAGTGCATCGCCCCCGCGTCAACGAGATCGCGCGCCTCGTATACATATTCCCGACTCATGATTTGTCGCAGGATAGCGACTGGCGGGCGAAACCACACTCCCAAGGGGAGCGCACCAAGAGCATCGCCCTAAAGCCCCCGCTTCTCAAGACAGGAGCCGGCCAGCCGCGAGCATCATATGGAATCGAGCCCGCGCTGGCGAACGGAACTGTCCTCAATTTGGTTATTGTTGTATGGGGGGATTGCGCGGCGAGTTAGGACAGGGGGTTCCCGGTCGGCTCGCCGCCATATCGGTTAACGGGCAGCTGGTCACAAATATGTGAACAACGATCGCTCATGCGTTCACGTCTTTGTGAGCGAGGGCGGCGAGTCGTCCATCATTTGTCCCATCCCATGATGCGGTTGATCTCGGCTTCGTCGAGAAACCCGCCTTCATGTCTGGCGCGCGCCGTCTTGACAATGAAGCGCCATAACCTCTCGAAGGCGCGAGCGCTCTTGCGGTTCCAGCCGTATCGCTTTCCCCGGCGAAGGTGCGCGAAATATAGTTTACGCATGCGAGAGCGCGCCGGGACGTATCGTCGCCAATGCTCGGCGCAGAGATACTGATCGGACGCCGTGAACCCTTTCGCTGCGGTCGTCCGCTTGCACCCCTCGATGGCGCAGGGATTGCGGCCGTGATGCTTCTTGCACCGATGCTCGCCGCGCGTGTCGGTCTTCATCGGGTGGTGCCAGCGCTCGCCGCATACGATGCAGCCGGGGCCGGGCACAATCTCCCATTGGTCCCAGACCAAACCCCAGTCATGTAGCCGCAGCCATTCCTCGAGCTTTCCTCGGTCGGGGACAGGCGCAGCGGCAAAGGGGCTATCGACGAGCGAGAATATCGTCGCCATCGGATGCACCGGATCGTGCATGCCGGTGTCGCGGCCGTCGACGGTCTTGAGAGTGACGAAATGCGCTCGAGCGTCAAGATATCGCCCGCTGCGATGGCGCGCGAGGAAGCCCTCGCCGTGCGAAATCATCGCTGCCTCGCCCTCCATTCCGCCGCGTGCTTCGGGCATAGATCCTTGTCAGGGGCAGGAACGTGCGTGCAGCGGTCGCAGATCGGCGCGTCGCAAGTGCCCGACTTCTTGGTCTTCACCTTCCAGTCGCACAGAAGCCCCGCGGGGAGGCCGCAGCTCACGCACTTGCGCGTACGCTGGCGAGGTCCGCAGACGATCGCGGATCCTCCGCCCGGCAGGTCGACGCACTGGCAAACCATCAGCGCCGACGCTCCGGTGTTGCTCCGGTGAAAGGCCCGGAAAGGCGGGTGATGTTCCGCGCTTGTTCTCGCGCACACTCAACGCAACTGCACCTGTCTGACGGAAATCTGCGGCTTTTAAGTCCGTCCCCTCTCTTCGGGAGGCAGGGGCCGGAGGTTCGAATCCTCTCTCCCCGACCAGTTCCTTTCGCAATCACTGCTCTTGTAACCTGCGCGCGGAACACCTAGATTGGTGTCACGCCGTTCTGGTTTACCCCCTTTCCATTACGGCGAGTGCCCCGTCGCATGACGTGGGCGCGTCCTCCCTTGACCCTGGCCACCTCGTACCCTGGTACGAGGTGGTTTTTTATTCAGCGGCAAGCGGGAGCGAATCGTCGCCCGTCTCGGCAAGGCGCGCGACCAGATGCGCGAACCAGTCGGCGAGCCACGCGGCCCGGGCGCGATCCGGCATCCGGTCGGAGGCAAGGTAAAGGCGCCGGTCAATCTCGATCTGAACAGCGTGGACGCCGCGCTCGGGCGTCCCGTGCGTCCTGACAATATGACCGCCCGCATAGGGCTGGTTGCGCACCACGGGCACACCGAGCCCCCTCGCCGCCTCCATCACGAGATCGACGAGTTCGGCGTCCGCCGTCGTCCCGAATCTGTCGCCGATAACAATCTGCGCGCCGTGCCCCGGCTGCCCCTCGGGGATGGGGGGCATGCTATGAAGATCGATGAGGACCGCGCGGCCGAACCGATCCCGCGCGGCCGCGAGCTCCTCGGCGAGTGCGGCATGATAGGGCCGGTGGAACGCTTCGAGCCGCCAGTGCAGCGCCGCGCGATCGATGGGGCGGCGCCAGAGCGGGCCGCAGCCGGCAAGCCGAGTCGGTATGACGCCAAGGCCGGCGCGTTCCTTGCGCCCCGGCGCCGAGAACTGCGCGTGCAGCGAGGCGTCGACCTCGCCCGGCGCCATCTGTCCCTCGCCGCGGTTGCAGTCCGCGACGGCGCGGGCCCAGAGAGCCTCGACAACGACGGCCCCGGCCTCGCAGGCCCGCGCAGCAATCGCGTCGCACCAGCTATCCTCGAGACGCTCGAGCTGTTCGCGAGACACCCGCATCGCAGCCAGTATTTCGGGAGGGTAGATGCGCCCGGCGTGCGGAACCGACACGATCACGCTTCCGTTCGCCGCGGGGCGGTTGACAGCGATGGCAGGCGGCGGAATGGAGCGGCGCGGCATGGAAAGAGGCGTGCCAAAAAAGCGCGCGCGAATCCAGCCGCGCGGGGTCAATTTGTTAAATCTCTCGCGCTATATGGGCCGTCACTTGAAGGCTTCGCCCCAAAGGCGGCAGCACGGGACCAGGGGCATGAAGTTCACATGATTCGCATCTTGCTCGCCGAGGATGATGATGTGATGCGCGAATATCTCGCGCGCGCGCTGACCAGCGCCGGCTATCACGTCACCGCGGTCGACCGCGGCACCGAGGCGGTGCCTTATATCGATTCGGGCACGTTCGACCTGCTACTCTCCGACATCGTCATGCCCGAGATGGACGGAATCGAACTTGCTCAGCACACGGCGAAGGCCGCCCCGCAGACGCAGGTCATGTTCATTACCGGTTTCGCTGCGGTCTCGCTGCGCGCCGAGGAAAATGTTCCGCAAGCGAAACTGCTGTCGAAACCGTTTCACCTCAAGGATCTGGTGCGCGAAGTCGACAATCTCTTCGGCCGCGCCGACCGGTCAAGTCAACAATAACGCCGCCTCGACGTGCGAAGGGCTTGCCAAGCCGCGTCGAGGTGATTAGGGGGCGCGTCACCCCAAGGGATGGGCGTGTAGCTCAGTGGTAGAGCACTGTGTTGACATCGCAGGGGTCGCAAGTTCAATCCTTGCCACGCCCACCATTCAAAACGCCGCCGACCCTTGGCTCTTCCCCGTGAACGGGGGATGAGGGTGGATCAGACCCGATTGATGACGCCATTCCAACCGCAAAGAGCGAGCACGCGCAAGCGGTAGTTGTGAAAGTTGCGGAAGCCGAACGCGCGGCGCGAGATCATCTCCATCTTTGTGTGAAAGCCCTCGGTGATTCCATTGTTCCTGGAAAAGCGCCACATGCGGGCGACGGGCTCGAGCCAGCTGGTCAGGGTATCGGCGAGGGACTTGAGGGGGCTGGCGGCGAACTGATCGATCAGCCTGAGCAGGTCGGGGATAAGCTGGCTGGCCTTTTTGGCATTGAGGGATTTTTGCGTCAGCAGGAGGGCCATGTCCTGCTTGGCAGTGTAGAGGGCTTCGAGCACCGGATTGGCTTTCAGGTAGACGGCCAGCCTTTTGCGCTGTTCTTCGCTTAGCTTCCATCGATGGCGCCGCATCAAACTGAGCAGCCCGCGATTCTTTCGGCCCTCGGGATCGAAGCGCTTCCATCCTTCGAGGAAATGCTGGTTGAGCAGCCGAATGACATGGAAGCGATCGGCGACGATCTTCGCGTTCGGAAAATATTTGCGGGCGATTGCGCGATAGGTTTCCGACAGGTCCATCACGATGACCTTGACCTTGTCGCGCCCTGGCAACCTTCGCAAATAGCTTCGTAAACTGTCTTCCGAGCGTCCCGGGACGACATCGTAGACCTTGTGATTCTTCAGATCGACAAATGTCGTCGCATAGCCTCTCTTGCGCGAGAAAAAATGCTCGTCGATCCCCAGGACCTGCGGGCAGGGCCGACCGGACAGCTCCGAGACGCGCTGTTCGATGAAATGATGATACCAGCGCTCGATGGTTGCACTGCCGATCGCATGGGTGCTCGTCAACTGGCTTTGGCTGATGCCTCCGTGGTGACCGTCGAAGACCTCAAGACGGTACGTCTCCGTCGCGCGATAGCGCGGACGGATGCCCGAAAAGCGATGACGGAAATAGCGGCCGCAACCGGCACAATGATATTTGGGCACCGCAAGGTGCACGATCAGGATCTGGTTGCCTTGACGCGTGTGCTTGAGCTCGCGCTCATAAGTCGCCTTGATCCGCAGCCCCCCGTGGCCGCAATAAAGGCAAACAGGCCGCTTCGTTGGCCGCGCCCACACACGAATGTCGCGTCGCCGCTCGACACGGACAATCTCAACATCCGACAGCCCTAATATGCCGTCGATTCCCTGATCAGCCTTCTTCTTCATCAGACTTGTCCTTCCTATGACAAGTCTAACCCAATTTCCCTCATCCCCCGTTCACGAGGAAGAGCCCGACCCTTTCGGGGTTGGCGGCGTTTTTGCGTTTCGTCGTCCTGCGCCCAGATCAAGCCATGCCGCGCGCGAGGTCGCCGCGCGAGGCGTCGCCGATCTGGCTGCCGCCATCGCAGTCGAGGATCGTCCCTGTGATGTAGCCAGCGGCAGGCGAGCAGAGAAACACGGCCGATTCGGCGACTTCCTCGATCCGGCCCCAGCGCTTCATCGCGATCCGGGCATAATGCGCCTCGCGCGTGGCGGCATCGGGGGCCAGACGTTTCATACCCTCGGTATCGGCGATCGGGCCGGGCGAAATGCCGTTGATGCGCACGTCGGGGCCCCATTCGAGTGCGAGCACGCGGATAAGCTGGTTGATCCCCGCCTTCGCGGCGCAGGCGTGCGCCTGCAGCGCCGAGGCGTTGACCGCCTGCCCCGCCGTGATCGCGATCAGCGAGGCGCCCGGGCGGCTGAGCAGATCATGGCAGCCGCGAAAGACATTGAAGGTGCCGTTAAGGTCAATGTCGACAACGGTGCGAAAGGCGTTCGCCGACATGCCAAGCACAGGGGCGAGAAAATTGCCCGCCGCACCTGAGATGACGAAGTCCAGCGCGCCAAGCTTGCCCGCGGCCGTCTCCATCACGCCGCGGATGGCGGCGTAATCGCGCACATCGCCCGAAAGGCCGATCGCATCATGGCCGATTTCGGCGGCCGCGCGCTGGGCCTTGTCAGGGTCGCGGCCGGCGACCGCGACCTTGGCCCCCAACCCGGCAAAACGCTTGGCAATGCCGAGGTTGATCCCGCTCGTCCCGCCGGCGATGAATGCCGTCTTGCCCTCGAACAGATTGTCGCGAAAACTCGTCATGCTGCTATCTCCCCTGAAGCGCACGATCCGGGGTTGACGGATCGGATTCGGTCGCCTTTTGAAACCCAACCAGACAGCAAGGACGAACCGATGGCAAGAGGCCCCACCTCCAACAGCTTCATTTCGCAGCGATTGAAGCTGCACTATGTCGACTGGGGAAATGAAGGCGCCCCGCCGCTGCTGCTCGTGCACGGCGGACGCGACCATTGCCGAAGCTGGGACTGGGTCGCCGAGAAACTTGCCGACCGCTATCATATCATCGCGCCCGACCTTCGAGGCCACGGCGACAGCGCCTGGTCACCGGACGCCAATTACGACATGGACGCCTTCGTCTACGACCTCGCGCAGCTCATCCACCAGCTCGACCTCGCCCCGATCACGATTGTCGCCCATTCGATGGGGGGCAATATTGCGCTGCGCTACACGGGTCTTTACCCGGACCATGTCCGCAAGATCGTCGCGATCGAAGGCCTGGGGCCTTCCCCAAAGGAGCGTGCAGAACGCGCGGCGGTGCCGGTTGCCGAGCGCTTCCGCAAATGGATCGAGGACAAGCGCGCGGCGGCGGGCAGAATCCCCAAGCGCTATGCGACGCTCGACGACGCCCTCGCCCGGATGATGGCCGAAAACGCGTATCTCACTCCCGAGCAGGCGCGCCACCTCACCGTCCAGGGAATCAACCGAAACGAGGATGGGAGCTGGAGCTGGAAATTCGACAATTATCTCAACGTCTGGTCGGTGTTCGACATGCCCGAGGCCGATATCGAGGCGCTGTGGTCGGCCATCACCTGCCCCACATTGCTTCTCTACGGTGCCGACAGCTGGGCCTCGAACCCGGAAAAGGACGGCCGGCTCGCCCATTTTCGCAACGCTAAGGTGATTGAATTTGAAAATGCCGGCCACTGGCTGCATCATGACCAGTTCGAACGGTTCATGTCCACGCTAGACGAATTTCTGTAGGCTCAGCCCCGAGGCGCTTGGCCGCCGTGGATGGAACGATGAACTACAGCGGTCAGATTTCGGGCCGGCAACGCGGGATCGCGGCAACTGCCACGGTGCTCGCCGTCGCGGCGGTGGGAACAGGTCTGGTAAGCGGGCTCGATCTCTCGGTCGTCCGTGTCGCGGAGGCCGCGATCAGCGCAATCACCATAGCAGCACCCCCGCCACCCCGCGAGGAGCCTCCATCGGAGCCGCGCTTCGCCGAAAAAGCGAGCGGCAAAGAGGGGGCTGCAAACAAGAGAGCCAAGGCCGCCCCGGTCGCGGCGCCCAAAGCCAAGCTGAAGCCGTTCGAGCCGACAGTCCCCGCCGCGCCAGCACCCGGCGCGGGTAGCGAATCCTCCGCGGGTGCCGCGCCCACCGCCGGAACGGGTTCTGGCGCGGGCGGCCGCGGTGACGGACTCGGCGCCGGCGGATCGGGCATCGGCACCGGCGGGGGAACACGTCCGGCCTGGATTAGCGGTACGATCCGCGATTCCGATTATCCGAGGCCCGCGGCCCGCGCGAAGGTCGGTGGCGAAGTTGAGGTTCGCTTCACCATCGAGACAACAGGGCATGTTACCGGTTGCCGCATCGCTCAGTCCAGCGGCGATCCGTCGCTCGATGCGACGACGTGCCGCCTGATCGAAATGCGCTTTCGCTTCAAGCCCGCGACCGATGGCCGCGGAACGCCTGTAGCGACCCCTTATGGCTGGCGCCAGACTTGGTGGCTTGAGCCCCGCCGCTGATCTCACCTCCCCGGCTGCGACTATATCGCGAACGATTCTCAATTTCATTGACACTGCGATCGATTCGCAATAGCAGCCCTCTGGTCAAAGGACACACTCGAAATAAAAGGGGAAATTGATGTCGATCTTGCGTTTGCGCGAAACCATGTCCGCGGCGGCGCCGGCCTATCTGGCGCTGAGCTGCTTCGGTGTCGCCATCTATCCTGCAACGGCGCAAGAGAGCGGACAACAAGCCAAGCATCCCGTGCTCGGCGGCGTCACCGTTGTCGACACCGCGATCGAGGAAGACGGCTACAAGGTCGACAAGCCCTCCTCGCCCAAATTCACCCAGCCGCTGCGCGACACGCCGCAGACGATCCAGATCATCGACAAACAATTGTTCACCGAACAGGGCGCGACGACGCTGGCCGAAGTGCTGCGCAACAGCCCGGGCGTCGGCACCTTCTATGCCGGTGAGAACGGCAACACGACGAGCGGCGATTCGATCCGCATGCGCGGCTTCGACACGTCGAGCAGCATCTTCGTGGACGGCATTCGCGACCTCGGCTCGATCTCGCGCGATGTCTTCAATACCGAAGCGGTCGAGGTCGCGAAGGGGCCGGCAGGCACCGACAACGGCCGCACCGCCCCGACCGGGGCGATCAATATGGTGACCAAGCGCGCTTCGCTGGAAAACGCGCTTTCGGGGGCGCTATCGATTGGGACCGACAGGCAGAGGCGCGTGACGGCGGACGTCAACCAGACGCTCGGCGCCTCCAGCAACAACGCGCTGCGCCTCAATCTCTTGTGGCAGGACAGCGACGTTCCGGGGCGCGACCATGTCGAGAACCAGCGCGTCGGCCTTGCCGCCTCGCTCGGCCTCGGGCTGGACACCTCCACCCGCGCCTGGCTCAATCTTCTCTACGTCGATCAGGACAATATTCCCGACGGCTATGTCCCGACGATCGCCCTCCCCGGCTGGCAGCCGCAACCTGGACTGGAGCCGCTGGCCGGCCATCCGGTCCGTTCGGAGAATTTCTACGGCACGCGCAAGGATCACGACGATGTGACAGCGAGAATGGCAACGCTCATCATAGAGCATGATTTTTCCGACAGCGTTCGGCTTACCAATATCGCACGCGCCGGTGAGACCCGGCAGGACTATCTGCTGACCGCCTTCATGTCGACAGGAGCCAATATTAGTGGCGATCCAGCCAATCCTGACGACCTTTCAGCCTATCACATGACGCGCGGAAACCCGACGATCCGCGACAGCAGAAATCGCATCCTCACCAACCAGCTCAACCTTCGGGCCGATTTCGCGATCGGAGCGATCGAGCATAATCTCAGCATCGGCGCCGAGATCACCGGCGAGAAGCAGGTCCTCTACAGCCACAGCTCCACGGGCACACTGCCGGTCGCCAATCTCTATAATCCCGACTGGAACGACACGAGCGACTACACCCATTCGCGCAACGGCGCCGCGTCGCGGGGTAAGACGAACACCCTCGCCTTTTATGCCTTTGACACCGCGAAATTCTTTGACGGGCTGTTGCTGGTCACCGGCGGCGTGCGGGTCGACCATTTCAAGACGACCTATTTCACCAATGCGGTCTGCAACAACGGAACCGGCCGCGGCGCCGTGCCTTGCGGCACCGCGCCAGTCGGCACGATTGTCACCACTGCCGACCTGAAGGCCAAGGATACGCTCTTCAACTGGAAGCTCGGCGCCGTCCTGAAGCCGAGCGAGCCGGTCAGCCTCTATGTGAACTACGCGCTGTCACAGCAGCCCCCAGGCGGCGAGACCTTCACGCTCGCGACCGGCAACAACGCCAACAACCCCGACTTCGCTCCCCAGAAAGCCAGGACGATCGAGGCGGGCCTGAAGTGGGACCTCCTCGATGGCGCACTCGCGCTTAACGCGGCCGTGTTCCAGACCAAGGTTCTGAACGAAATCAACGCCGCCGACCCCTCTGACATCCAGAGCGGCTCGAAGCGGGTGCGGGGCTTCGAACTGTCAGTGGTCGGCAATATTACCGACGCCTGGTCGATATCCGCCGGATACGCGCATCAGAAGACCAAGGTGACCAACGGCGACGCCGTCGCGGTCGACGGCAGCAGCGGCCTGACCTATGCGCCCGACGACAGCTTCTCGTCGTGGACCAGCTACCGCACGCCCTTCGGCCTCGAGCTGGCCGGCGGCGTTCGCTACACCAGCGGAATGCGGCGCGGGACTGATGGCGCGGTCGGGACGCCGCCACGCACCCAAGGCTATACGGTCGTCGACGCGATGCTCGGTTATGCGATCAACGACAACGTCAAGCTGCGCGCGAACGCCTATAATCTGTTCGACAAAGATTATGTCGCCGCCATCAACAAGAGTGGCTACCGCTACGTCCCGGGGCAGCCGCAAACCTTCCTGTTCAGTGCCGACTTCCGCTTCTAGGCAGGAAGGGCACCGGGGCATGGCGGGGGGCTTGCCTACCGCCTTTGCCGTGTGAAAGATATTGGAGACCGGCATGTTGCTGCACATCCCGAAAGTTCTGACGCCCGACGAGGTGGCCGAGTTCCGCCGCCGCCTCGACGGTGCCGACTGGACCGACGGGCGTGAAACGGTCGGGGCGCAGGGTGCCAAGGTCAAGCGCAACGAACAATTGCCCGACACCTCTCCGCTCAAGGTCGAACTCAGTGCTGCGGTCCTTGCCGCATTGAAGCGCAATCCGACCTTCTTTGCCGCGGCGCTTCCGCGCAAAATCCTGCCGCCGCGCTTCAATCGCTACGCCGGCGGCGGCGAATATGGGTTCCACGTCGATGGCTCCGTGATGCAGATGGCGAACGGCGAACATCTGCGATCGGATTTGTCCTGTACGCTCTTCCTCTGCGATCCGGAGGAATATGACGGCGGCCGCCTGATCATCAGCGGCAGCCCCGGCGGGCGCGGGATTGCGCTGCCAGCGGGCGACGCCATCCTCTATCCTGCAAACAGCCTTCACCGTGTCGAGCCGGTGACCCGCGGCGCGCGGCTCGCATCCTTCTTCTGGATCCAGAGTCTGGTGCGCGACAACGAACAACGGCGGATGCTGTTCGAAATGGATACCGCGATCCAGAAACTCACGCTCGACGGAGCCGACGACGATGCTGTCCTCCAACTCACTTGCGTCTACCACAACCTCCTTCGGCACTGGTCCGAGACCTGACGAGGTCGAAGCGCCGCGTCGCAGCGAGGCCGGGGGAAGCGCTTGCGCGACGCCCGCCGGCACGCGCCTGGCGCCAGGCCGCTATGGCGAGGATCGCAAGCCGAATCTGCCCGCAGCCACGCTAACGCTGCTGTTGTCGGCGATATTGCTCGCGGCGCTAGCCCAGACGAATTATCGACGCGCACAGACCGGGGCTGCAAAGTTGGCGGTGGTCAACCTGTCTGCCGTCCTGCCCCCGCCGCCGCCCGCACCACAGGATGTGCCGCAGCAACAACAGGCGCCGGTCGCCGCGCCCCGCCCGCTCGTCACATTGCCGAACGAGCAGCCGCCGTTGCTGGTCACGCCGGACCCGACCCCGGCCCCGCCGGTGCCGGTCGCCCTTCCCCCTGCTCCTCCGGCCCCTCCGGCGCCACCCGCGACGGTCCAGACAGACGATCTGGGCACGCGCATGATCTCGGGAGCACCGCCAAGTTATCCGCGGGAAAGCCGGCGTCATCGCGAGGAAGGCACGGTGGTTCTCGCGCTGACGCTCGATGTCGATGGTTCGGTTGCGGCGATCTCGGTTGCGGAAAGCAGCGGCTTTCAGCGTCTTGACGAGGCGGCCCTTCGGGCTGTCCGGAAATGGCGCTGGGCGCCGACGATACGGGGCGGACAGGCCGTGAAAGTCAAGGGACTGGTCGAAATCCCCTTCATGCTGCGCGGGAAAAGCCCCTAATCGAGCATCGCACGCCACGCGCGCGAGATATGTTCCCGCCCCCGCGCCAGCACACAGGCGGCGAGCCCTTGTTCATCGGCGAGTTTGATCGCGGCCTCCGGGCCTACAACCGTGAGCGCCGTCGCCCAGCCGTCGGCCATCATGCAGCTGCGGTGGATCACCGTCGTCGAGCGCACGCCGTTGACGATCGGCCGGCCGGTGCGCGGGTCGAAGCTGTGCGAATAACGCTGGCCATCGACCTCGAAGCCGCGGCGATAGTCGCCCGAAGTCGCTACCGAGAGGTCGTGCAATGCGATCCGCCAGCCGGCGCCGGACCAGGACGGCGGCAGCTCGACATCGACCCACCAGGGCTGGCCATCGGGCCTTATGCCTTCGCCGCGCAATTCTCCACCGACTTCGACGAGGAAATGGCGCGTGCCCCCCGCCAGCAGCCATGCAGCCACTGCGTCGACGCCATAGCCCTTGGCGATTCCCGAAAGGTCGAGTAGCGCGTCCTGGCTTCGCCGCGCTCTCCGTTGCGCGGTATCAAGCTCGATCCGGCCGGTTGCGGGGGTGTCGTCCGGCGCCTGATCGACCGGCCCCGTGCTTCCAAAACCCCATTGCTCGGTGATCCGGCCCAGCGCGGGCTCAAACGCGCCGCCGCTCAATCGTTCGATCGCGAGCGCAGCTTCCAGAACATGGGCAAGCTCCGCCGGCACGTCGCGCCAGGCGCCGGGCGCGGCGCGGTTGAAACGCGAGAGGTCGGACGCCGCTTCCCACTGACTCATCTGCGCGACCACGCGGTCAAGTACCGACTGAACGCCCTGCAATACCCCTACCGGGGGCGAGACAGCCTGAAGCGACCAGCGCGTCCCCATGGTCTCGCCGGCGAAGGTTTCGATCACCGCGCCGCTGTCGCGGGCAGTGAAAGCGGCAGGCGTCAGCGCCCGCGGGATCAGGATACGGTCGGTCAGGGCGCCATCACTTCGAGCGTCGTGACATAGCTTGCCCGCCGCTGCGGCTCCGCCGTCTCGGCCGCCCCCTCGTCACCCCCGGCGCGCGGCGTCGTGACATTGAGCCAGTAGAGGCCGGCCTCGGGCCACGTCACGTCTACCTTGCCCTCGGCATCGGTCGTCAGGTCGATCTGGCCGAGCTGGTCACGGTAGCGGATACCGCCCGGAATTACTGTCACGGGCAGCCCCGCGGCCGGCTTGCCGTCGAGAAGAAACTGGAAGATCGCGGTTTCGCCCGCGAAGAGGTCGTTGGGGTGAGTGACCGGCGCCAGCTCGATGCCCTTGCCGGTGGGCGTGAACAAACCGGTCGTCGGCTCGCCCAAGGTCACAAAAATCTCGTTTCGGCTGTTCGATTCCACCGTCTTCACATTGGTCGCGCCTGCGGGAAGTCGCTCGGCGAGATTCGCACCCGTCGTTCCACGCGGCAGCCGCTCGGTCTTGCCGCCAAGGTCATAGCTGCCCATCAGCCCATCGGAGACCGAGGCAATCCGCCAGGTTCCCCTTTGCGTGAGATGCACGTCGAAGGTGCTGCGATAGCGCCCGGTTGAGGCATTCTCGATCGGCGCCTCGCTGCCGTCAGGTGCCCACGCCTTCACCGCATTGAGCCGGAGCGGCTGGTGCTCGAAATAGAAAAGGTCGTTCGACACTGCCGCATCGACCGTCACCCAGACGTCGTCGCCCGACACGATGGTCGACGAGGGGAGCAGCCATTGCCGGTGCGCGCTTGCGGGCACCGCCGCCAGAACCGCCAGCACGGCCGTCGCCGCGAAACCAATAATATGCTTCTTCATTGCTTATTCCTCTCAGCTTAGCGGAAGGAAATGGAGACGGCGCCGAGTTCGGCCTTGCCCACTGCGCGGCCGCCGGCGCCCGCCTTGCCGGGCCAGCTGAAGGGGATGCGCAGCAGTTCGCGCCCGCCAACCTCGCGAGCAGCCTCTATCGCGAGAATATATTGACCAGGCGCCAGCGCGCCGAGTTGCGCGCGCGAAAAGGAGATTTTGTGCGTCCCCGGCGCGCGCGTGGCCCCGGTGATGCCATCGGCGGGGAAACGGAGCGACCGGCCCGACACACGCCACCATTGGCGCACGTCGCGGAGCCATTTGGTCCCCTCGTTGTTCTTCATGTCATAATCGTACCAGATAGCGACACTCTTCGCCGCCCCCCCGGCCTTCTCGACCCAGATCGCGACATAGGGGCGGTGATATTCGGCCACCTTCAGCCGGGGAATGGTGACGGTCACGTCCATCGTCGCGGGCTCGGCCGCGAGCAGCGGAGCCGCGAGCGTCCCGCTCAATCCCAGCGTGAGGCCAGTGAGAGCGGCACGGGAGAGGGGCTGCATGCGATATACTCCTAATGGATGAACAGGATGGCGAGCGCGGCCGGGAAGGCAAAGCCGGAGGCGACCAGTGGCCAGGTGCTCTTCCGCTTCGCTGCGTGAAGCTGGAGCAGCAAGAGTCCGGTGAGCGCAAAGATCAGGCAGGCGCCGGCAAACACGTCAATGAACAGGCTCCACATGGCGCCCGAATTGCGGCCCTTGTGAAGGTCGTTGAGATAAGAGATCCAGCCGCGATCGGTGATCTCCGCTGTCACCGCCCCGCTCGCGCGGTCGATCGCAACCCACGCATCGCCGCCGGGACGCGGCGCGGGGAGATAGACTTCGCCTTCGGACCATTCAGCCTCTGCCGACGCCCGGAGAGGCAGCGCCTCCTCGACCCAGGCGGCAACGGGCCGCGGCAGGCGTGCCCTGCCTTCGGGAGGACCCGACGCGACGGCGCGGACAAGTGGCGGGGGGAGCTGCGCCGACCGCTCGGCGATAATGGGCTGCCCTTCGATATCCGCGGCGTGATTGAGCGTGAGTCCCGTGATCGCGAACAGCAGGAGGCCAACGAGGCTCACGGCCGAGCTCGTCCAGTGCCACATGTGCAGCTGTTTCAGCCAGAAGGCCTTCCGGCTCTTCCTCTGTGCCGGTCGCGGAGACAAGGGTGCATGCATCGGATCGTCTGACTGAGATGGGAACGAGCTGCCTCTATCGCGAACGATTATCAATTACAATAATAAATGGCGCGAGCGATCGAATGTCCATGAGCGGACCCTCAAAGGAGAGGCGGCGCGCCGGAGCGAAGCACCCCGGCGCGCCGCAGTTTAGCCGGCGCTTTTGCTGGAGGAGAGGCGCCTTCGCGCCGGCCTCATTCGGTCAGGCAGGCTCGTAAGTGACCGCCTTTTCCTGCCGCACGGTCCGGCTGCGGCGACCATCGATCGCAACGGGGGCCTCGCCGTGGATGGTGGCCCTGCGCAGTGTCCGGCGCTGGAGCCCGAAATCGGCGGTCGCGCGGTGCTGCGTTGCCTGATTGTCCCAGATCGCAACGTCGCCGGCACGCCAACGCCAGCGCACGACATTCTCCGGCTTGGTGATGTGGTCCTGGAGCGTCTGAAAGAGCCGGGCCGAATCGACCGCATTGAGACCGACGAACTGTTTCACGAAATGGCCCAGCAGAAGACTTCGCTGCCCGCTCACCGGATGGATACGAACCACGGGGTGCTCGGTTTCGTAAACCGTCGAGGCGAAGACGCTGCGGTGCTGCGCGATCCGCTCGCGCGCTGTCTCCCCATCGGGTGCCGACTGGAGGATCGAGGCATAATCGTAGAGATTGGTGTGCGTCGCCCAGAGATTGTTGACGAGCTGGCGCAGCACCTCGGGCAAGCCTTCATAGGCCGTCTCGCCATTGGCCCATTGCGTATCGCCGCCCGCCTCCGGGATGGTGATCGCGCGCAGGATCGAGGCTTTGGGATAGGCATCGACGAAGGTCACGTCGGTATGCCAACTCGACGCGGCGTAGCCTTCCTTGCTGTCGAGCTCTAGGAGGTAGCGTGATCCTTCCGCGACGGGAACGGTCGGGTGTGCGACGGGATCGCCAAGCAGGGCCGCGAAGTCTTCATGTTCCTGGTCGGTGAGATGGTGCTGGTCGCGAAAGAACAGAACCTTGTGCCGAACGAGCGCCGCCTCGATCGCCTGCACCACCGCCGCGGGCAGGTCACCGGACAACTCCACACCTTCGACGATCGCGCCGATGGTGCCGGTCACCGGGGTGATGTCGAGGGGGATGTTCTTGTCGCGTGCATTGGCGTAGCTATTGTGCAGATCACTCATGTCAGTCTCCTTTGGGGTTTGGTAGGCGGGGTCATTCGGCGAAGGCGTAATCCGGGGGTGCGGAATCGAGCCGTCGGCGAATTTCGGCGTGCGTCGCCTCATCGAGCGGAAAGCGCGCGATGAGGGCAGCGGACAAGGTGTGGGCGATGGCGGGGCCAGCCGCGAAGACAAGCAGCAGGCCACCGAGCGCGTCAGGGCCATTGGCCGACTTGGGGTCAAAGCCGAGCCAGCTGACGAGGGGAAGCGCGATGCCGACCGCGACCGCGGTCGCAGTCTTCCCGGCAAGGCTGAACACCGAATAATATAGGCCGGTGCGGTCCTCGCCGCTGTCGAGCCTGTGCTTGTCGGCGACATCGGCAACGATCGCACGCAGCATCAGATTGCCCGACCCTTGCGCGAGCCCCTGCGCGAGCGTCAGCGCCAAGAGCAGCGGGAAGGTCTCGGGCGTGACGAGCAGCAGCGCGAAGTTGATCGCGACCTGCAGCAACTCGCCCGCAACGGCGGTGCGATGCTTGCCGTAACGCCGACCGACCCTCAGCCAGATCGGCCCTGCAAAAATGCCGAAGACGAACTGGAAGAGGAACAATCCACCCGCCCATTCGGGCCGGCCCATGTAAAAGGTCACGAAGAAGACGATCAGCGCGGCGCGAATATTCTGCGCGAGGGTGACCGCGAAATCGGACGCAAGGACGCGAAGGAGGAGGGGCTCACCGATGATCGCGCGAACGACGACGCGAAGCTCTGGCTTGCTGGGCGGGCGCGCGGGCAGCGGCGGTTCGTCAAGGGCGGTCAGCGACAAGAGGAGCGCAGGGCCGATCGTCAGCAGTACAAGGCCGCCCATCAGGCTGAGCTGCAAGCGCCCATCGCCGGGGCGAAGCTGGTCGGCGATCGTCGGCAGAACGAGCGTCAGCAAGAGGGCGCAGGCCGCCACGACCTGATGATAGGTCGCGATGCGTGTCCGCTCGTGATAATCTCCTGAAACCTCGCCGGACCAGGCCTGGAACGGGATCTGAACTGCGGTCCAGCCAAGATAGAGGAAAAAAAGTACGATCCCGAGCGACAGCGGCGTCACGCCGAAGGGGGGGAAGAAAAGGAAAGCCGCCGAAATGGCGAAGATGACCCCGCCTGCCGCGATCCAGGGCTTTCGCCGGCCAAATCGGCTGCGGGTCGCATCGCTGAGGGAGCCCATCACCGGATCGGCGAGCGCATCCCACAGCCTTCCGATGAGGAAGATTACGCCGATCACCGTCAGCGAAAGGCCGTAGTCGCGCGCATAAATGGCGGGAAGATAGACGCCGAGCGGCAGGCCAGCGGCGGCAAGCGGTACGGCCAGCGCCGAAAAGCGGATGAGCTGGCCAGCGGTGGGCGGAGCGGCGCTCACAGCTTCGTCCTCAGCGTGAGGCCAAGGGTGCGCGGCTCGCCGATCAGCGCTGTGACGAGGCCGGTCGCACCAGGCGACAAGGTCTGGAAATATTTCTTGTCGAACAGATTTCGCGCCCAGAGTGACAGATCGAGGAGGCCGTCCTCGGTGCGCAGCCCGATCCGTGCATTGGCGATGCCAAAGGCGGGCACATCGGCATAGGCGCTGTTGCTCGAGGATGTGTTGAAGCTCGAGCGGTGCGAATAATCGGCATGGCCATAGACCGCGAGGTCCCGTCCGCCGAGCCGCCCGAGCAGCGCCGAAATGTCGCCGCCCACCGTGTAGGTGAATTTCGGGACCCCCGGCAGCTTTTCGCCGGTCAGGTCCTGGACTCCGCCCTCATTCTGGCGTTCGGGCGCCTGGGGGGCGTTGGGATAGCTCAGATATTCGGTGTCAGCGTAGGCAAGCGAGACATAGAAGCTCGCCCGCTCGGCGGGTGCCACCGAGAGATCCGCTTCAAAGCCGCGCGAGCGAACGCCGGGGATATTCGCGATATACTGGCGCGATATCGAATCCGAGACCCGTTCAAAGATCGCGGTCTGGTAATCGCGGATCCTGGTCCAATAGGCCGCGGCATTCAATGTGATCGCCCGGCCCCATAGCTGGCTCTTGACGCCAATTTCATAGTTGTCGACGGTTTCGGGCGCGACGTCGAGCTCGACATCGGCGGGCAGGTTCGTGAGATTGAGGCCCCCCGACTTGTTGCCGCGCGCATAGCTTGCGTAAATCAGCGCGTCGTCGGTGACCTTCCAGGCGAGGGTCACCAGACCCGAGAGGCTGTTGTCGGCAAAGCTCGTCGACCGACTGGTGACCGGATTGAAATTGCCGCGGATCGCGATCACTGCGGCGGCGAGCGTACCCGGCAGGGTCCCTGGGTCGATACCTGCGGCCCAGAATTGGTGGAACGACCCAGCCTTCCTCTCCCGCGTATAGCGAAGCCCCGTGGTGAGGCTCAGCCGGTCGTTGATCTTCCAGTCAAGCTGACCAAAGAAGGCGAGGCTCTTGGTCGATGGATCGGACGTGGAATGGGCCTCGAAGCCGACGAGCGCGGCCTGGGCACCGGCCGCCGGCACAGAGGGTATGAACCATGCCGGCGCAGCACTGCCATAGCCGGTCTTCCCATAGCCGCGGATTATCTGCCAGAAATAATAGGCGCCCACGACATAATCGAGAGGACCATCGCTGTCCGAGGCGAGGCGGAACTCCTGGCTGAATTGCCGCTGCCGGTTCGATTGCTCGGCGAGCGTGACCACGGGAAGCGCGGTTGAATCGCCATCATTGGCGGGGTTCCATTTCCAACCGCGGTAGGAGGTGATCGATGTCAGTTTCGCGGGGCCGACATCCCAGTCGACCTCGGCCGACACACCATAGCCGTCCATGTTCGACTGGTAATGACCGTCGGCCTCCCCGAGCCGGGCGAAGGGGCGATTGCAGGGAAGGCATATTCTGGAAACCGGGCGGCACGCTCGGCAAAATTGTTGGGGATGGCAGCGCCGTTCGCATAGGTGCCAAAATAGTCGGCGAAGACATTGAGCACGTGGTTCTGCTTCTGGCGCGAGAAATCCCCGATGATCCGGACTTCAAAGTCGGGCGTGGGCGTGATCAGCAGCTGCCCGCGCACGCTCCAGTTCGAATAGTCCTGCGCGCGCGCCTTCTGGACCGTATTGTAAAGAAAGCCGCGGCGGCCCGTAACCGCACCGCTGAGCCGCACGGCCACAAGCTCGTCCACCAATCCGCCCGACGCCGAGGCGCGCAGTTGATAGTAGCCGTAGTTGCCAACGCTCGCCTCGCCCGCGAATTCCGGGTCGAAACTCGGCCGCCTGGAGGTGATGTTGATCGCCCCCGACGTCGTGTTCTTGCCGAACAGCGTCCCCTGCGGCCCCCGCAGAACCTCGATCTGCGCAAGATCAACCAGATCGAACTGGGTCTGGCCAACGCGGCCGTAGTAAACACCGTCGACGTAGAAGCCGACGCCATTTTCGAGCCCGTCGTTCGTCAGCGACACGTTGCTGCCGAGCCCGCGAATATTGATATTGGTGTTACGCGGATTGAAGCTGAAGACCTGAAGGCTCGGCACGATCTGCTGAACCTGGGCCAGCGTGTAATTGCCTGTTGCCTCGAGCGTTTCGGACCCGACCACCGACAAGGCGATGGGCACGTCCTGCGCGCTTTCGTCGCGGCGGCGCGCCGAGACGATGATTTCGGCCTCGTCATGGCTTGCAACCGCCGTATCCGCGGCGGCTGCCTCGGCCCGAGCGGGCGCAGCCGGGACCATCAGCGCGGCCCCCAGCAAAAGCGTCAAACGATGATCGGGAGAGACTCTGGACATCATGAAAATTCCCCGGGCGGCAATCCCGCCCCCTTTTTTGTGTGATGAATGGCGGCGCGAGGCGCCGGTGCGGACCGGACAGCCGCAAGCTCTGCCCCCCACAGCGCACGGGCGGCGCTGCGCAAGGACGCAGGGTAGCGGGCCAGGTCCGACAGGTCGGATCGGGTCAGCGAAGGCATGATTCACCTGCTGCCGGCGCACAGCGGCGCCGGACACAAAACCGCGCTATGCTCGCGTGAGGAGGCGCAGCCTGGATGAGGGACAGGCCGATGAAAAAGGGCCAGGCGCGGTGGGTCCGCTACCCGGCGCCCGATGCCATCGGCATTGGATTAAGAACTGGTGCTACACATACGCATCGCAATACCCCTATTGGGGGAACGCAATGCCTGGCGCTGTCGCCCGAGCATCACGCGCTTTAGCCGTTGGTAACGCGGAGCAAGCTGCTTCCCGGTCAAAAGCCGCGGGTCGAAGGAGGAGAGCCTGTCATCGATATCGACCATTTCCCGATGACAAACTCAACTTAAAAGATAGATATTATCCGCGTCAACCCGGCACCGCGATACGTGCGGTGAAGAAAATCTTTCTCGCGACGAATTGCGCCTAAACATCGTTTCAGACACACTGATTTCGCCCCGGTCGCGTCGCAACGCCGACGTTGAGCCGCACATTCTGTCGCGCCTGCGGCAAGGGCATCTCATCGAAAGTGACAGTGGGCCGCCTCAATGCTATCGGCCGCGCATGGCAATGAAGGCGGATACAAAGCAGCGCGATCCCGCGGGCGCGCGGGCCAATGTCGTGCACTATGGGTTGACGCCCGACCAGCGGCGCGCGCTCCCGCCCTTTGCTGCACTAAAGGCCTTCGAAGCGATCGGCACCTGCGGCGGAATTCGGCGCGCGGCGGAGGCACTGTCGATCGACCATGCCGCGATCAGCCGGCATTTGCGTGCGCTTGAAGAATGGGCCGGCACCCCCCTCTTCGATCGCGCCTCGGGCTCCAACGGGCAACTTACCGAGGCGGGCGCCCGCTTCCACAAGGCGATCGCGCAGAGCCTCACCGACATTGCCTCTGCTGCAATGGAATTTATCCCGCAGCTCGACGACAAGCATTTCGTGCTCTGGTGCGCACCAGGCCTCGCGTCCGAGTGGCTGACGGGCCGGATCGGCGAATTTTCCGCAGCCTTTCCCGACATTCAGATCGAGTTGCAGCCGATCGAAATCCTGCCCGAGGCGGTCGACAATAATGTCGATGCGCACATTCACTATGTCGTCGATGCGACCGGATATGAGGAAGGCCCGGCTTTTCGCTCGGTCGAGCTCTTGCGCCCGCCAATTCTCGCGGTGGCCAGTCCGGCCTTTCTCGCGAGCGTGCCACCGTTCAAGGAGCCTGCCGATCTTCTCGGCGTACCCCTGCTTCACGAGGCGAGCTTCGACCAATGGCGCCGCTGGTTCGAGCAGCACGGGGTCGACAGCGCGAGCAAGCTTGAGGGACCGCGATTCTGGCAGGGCCATCTCACGCTCGCCGCAGCGCGCCGCGGCCAGGGCATTGCGCTTGCCAACGCACTGCTCGTCGGTGACAGCCTGCGCGATGGCGAACTTGTCGAGGTCGGCGCCTTTCCTCCGGTCTATCTCGGCTCCTATGTTCTCACGTCCCGGCGGACACGCTGGCGCGGGCAAGCTCTCGTCCATTTCCGCCGCTGGATCGAACGCGCGCTCGCGAGCTGATCGATGCGGTGACTAACGAACAACGGCGGCGGGGGGATAGTCAACTTGCCCCGCGAGGGGCGGTTCGCCGAAGGCAGGGGCCGAAAAGGAGGCCCCCCATGGCTCGTAACATCGAACTGCTCAGCCGCCGCAACGTCGCGGTCCCTCGCGGCGTCGCAACCGCGCTCCCCATCTTCGTTTCGCGCGCGCAAAATGCCGAACTGTGGGATGAAGAGGGACAGCGCTACATCGATTTTGCAGGCGGGATCGCGGTTCTCAATGTCGGTCATCGCCACCCCCGCGTGGCGGACGCGGTGCGTGCGCAGCTCGACAATTACATGCACGTTGCTTTCCAGGTCACCGCCTATGAACCCTATGTCGAACTCGCCGAGCGTTTGAACGCACTCGCCCCCTTCTCGGGCGAGGCTCGGACCTTGCTGCTAACGACAGGCGCCGAGGCCGTGGAAAATGCCGTCAAGATCGCGCGCGCTGCGACGGGCCGCCCCGGTGTGATTGCTTTCACCGGCGCCTTCCACGGCCGGACGGCGCTGACGATGGCGCTGACGGGCAAGGTCGCCCCCTACAAGCGTGCCTTCGGAGCCCCTGTACCCCATGTCTATCACCTCCCCTTCCCCGTTCCCCATCACGGGATCGAGGTCGAGGACACGCTGCGCGCGCTCCATTATCTTTTTGCCGCCGACTTGCCGCCTGAGGATGTGGCAGCGATCATCATCGAGCCCGTACAGGGCGAGGGCGGCTTCCACGCTGCTCCGAGGGAATTGCTCGCCGAGCTGCGCAAGCTTTGCGACGAGCATGGCATCATGCTGATCGCAGATGAAGTGCAGACCGGCTTCGGCCGCACGGGCCGCCTGTTCGGCATCGAGCATAGCGGGGTCGAGCCCGACCTCGTCACAGTCGCAAAGTCGATGGGCGGCGGATTGCCGATCTCGGGCGTGATCGGCCGCGCCGAAGTGATGGACGCGGTCGAGCCGGGCGGGCTTGGCGGAACCTACGGGGGATTCCCGCTCGGATGTGCCGCGGGCCTTGCGGTTCTCGACATCATCGAGGACGAGGGGCTTCTCGGACGCGCCGACGCGATCGGCAAGCGGATTACGGGCCGTCTTCATGAGCTCGCCCAGCGCAGCGACCTTCTCCCGATCGGTCACATCCGCGGGCTCGGCGCGATGATCGCATTTGACATCCTCGAAAGCCGCGGCGCCGATACCGTCGCGATCAATGGCGCAAAGGCCGTCACGATGCGCGCCGCCGAGGAAGGCCTTATTCTCCTGAGCTGCGGCCCCTCGGGCGAGACGATCCGTATTCTCGTGCCGCTCACCGCCTCCGACGCAATCGTGGACGAAGGTCTTGCCGCGATCGAGCGGGCGCTCAGGGCATGAGCGATGCCTGGCTTTCGCGCCCCGACCTTCTGCGAACCGAGGGATTTATTGCTGGGCGCTGGGAAGAGAGCGATACCCGCTACGATGTGCTGAACCCGGCGACGGGTGCCTGCCTCGCGCGTGTGACGCAGCATGGCGCCGAGGCGGCGACGCGCGCAGTCGATGCGGCGAGCGCAGCGCTCGCCGCATGGTCAGCCACGACAGCAAGCGAGCGCGCCGCCATACTTCGCCGCTGGCACGAGCTTGTTCTCGAAAGCGCCGAGGATCTTGCCCGGCTGATGACCGCCGAGCAGGGCAAGCCGCTCGCAGAAGCAAGGGGCGAAGTCGCCTATGCCGCCTCCTTTCTCCTCTGGTTCGCCGAAGAGGCGCGGCGGGTCTATGGCTCGGTCATTCCCGGCAATGCCCCCACCCGGCGTCTCACGGTGATACGCCAGCCGGTTGGCGTCGTCGCGGCGATTACCCCCTGGAACTTTCCTGCCGCCATGATCACGCGCAAGGTCGCCCCTGCCCTGGCCGTCGGCTGCACGGTCGTTCTCAAGCCTTCGGAACTGACCCCGCTCTCCGCCCTGGCGCTTGCTCATCTCGGCGCCGAGGCGGGCGTACCGCCGGGCGTCTTCAATGTCGTCTCGGGCGAGGCGCCCGCGATCGGCGAGGTCCTCACCGGGGACCCGCGCGTGCGCAAGTTCAGCTTCACGGGCTCGACGGCGGTCGGGAAAATGCTTGCAGCAAAGTGCATGGCGACGGTCAAGCGCGTCTCGCTCGAACTTGGCGGCAATGCGCCCTTCATTGTCTTTGACGATGCCGATATCGACGCGGCCGTTTCGGGCGCCATCGCCTCCAAATTCCGCAACAGCGGGCAGACGTGCGTGTGCGCCAATCGTTTCCTTGTTCAGGACGGAATATACGACCGCTTCGCTGCCGCGCTCGCCCGAAAGGTCGGAATGCTGAACGCAGGCGATGGCCTCGCGGGCGCGAGTGATCAGGGCCCGCTCATCAATGCCGCAGCGGTGGCAAAGGTTGAACGTCACTGCGCCGACGCAGTCGAACGCGGCGCGCGGATTCTTGCCCGGGGTCAGGTCAGCGGTCCGCCCGAGGGACATTTCGCCCGGGCGACGCTCCTCGTTGACGTTGCGCCCGACGCGCTCCTCGTGCGCGAGGAGACCTTCGGCCCTCTTGCCGGACTGATCCGCTTCGACCATGAGGAAGAAGCGATCCGGCTCGCCAATGATACGCCCGCGGGGCTCGCCGCCTATCTGTTCACGGCGGACCACAGCCGCGCAACGAGGGTCAGCGAAGCCCTCGAATATGGAATGGTCGGCCTCAACACTGGGCTTATTTCCACCGAGGTCGCGCCCTTTGGCGGGATCAAGGAATCAGGGTTCGGTCGGGAAGGGTCGCAATTCGGGATCGACGACTATGTGTCGATCAAGCTCGTTGTCGCGGAGATTGCGCCCGCATGACAATATTCGGCCGCCGGGACATGTTGTGGTTACCGCTTGCAGCGGCGATGCTCGCGGGCTGCCGCAGGCGTGAGCGTGACCCTGCAACGGTGGTGATCGGCTCCTCGCCGACCGGCGTTCCCTTCAGTTTCGTTGATCCCTGGACCAACGCGCTCACCGGATCGATGGTCGATGCGGCAACTGCGGTCGTGCGCAGAGCCGGTTTCAAGGCGGAAACGGCGATCACGCCCTTCTCCGCACTGATTCCATCCCTCGTCGCGGGAAAGATCGACATGATCGCAGCAGCGATGCTGCGCACGGCAGAGCGCGAGCGCGTCGTTGCGTTCAGCGACCCCGTCTACCATTATGCAGGCGCCCTTATTGTTCGCGGCGACGACCCGCGGGTCATCGTCAGCCTGGGTGAAATCGGGGCGACGCGCGTCGGCGCCCAGATCGGATCGCGTTTCATCGACCAGCTCCACGCGGCGGGGGCAACGAATGTCGCGACCTATGAATCGCTCGTCGATATCATGCGCGATCTCGAAAACGGCCGCATCGACATCGGCTATGGCGACGAGCCTATCCTGAGGTACCAGCTGCGTGTTGGCAGCCGCCGCAACGTCCGCATCGTCGAGCAGTTCCGGGCGCCCGCGCTTGAGGAACTGTGCCTTGTCATGCGGCCGGACGACGCACGGTTGCCCAAAATCAATGCCGCGATCGCCCGTCTTAAGGCGCGCGAGATACCGGCCATCAACCGCAAATGGGGGCTTTGACCTGATCATGTCCGAATTTCTGACCGACGCGGTCGCGTTTCTTCCCGTGCTGGCGCGCGGTTTGTGGACCACGGTCCTGCTCACCCTATGTGCCCTTGCGGTCAGCCTCGCGCTCGGCCTTGTCTGGGCGTTGATGGGCATGTCGCATCATGCGCCGCTACGCTGGACGAACAAGCTCGTCATCAACACGGTCCGCGGCATTCCGATCATTGTACAATTGTTCTGCGTCTATTTTGTCCTTCCCGACTGGGGGATCGATTTCCCGCCGTTCCTTGCCGGCGTCATCGGCCTCGGTATCGCCTATTCGGTGTATCAGGCGGAAAATCTGCGCGGCGGATTTGAATCGGTCGACCGGCAACTGATCGAGGCGGGCACCGCGCTTGGCATGAGCCGGGGGATGATCACGCGGCGCATTGTCATGCCGCTCGGCCTGCGCACCGCGCTTCCCTCGTTCGGCAACACGACGGTCATGCTCCTCAAGGACAGCTCGATCGCCTCGACCATCACCGTCGCCGAGCTCACTCGGTCGGGTCAGCTTCTTGCCATCTCGACCTTCAAAAATGGAACCGTCTACGTGCTGATTGCCCTTCTGTATCTGGCCGCGAGCATCCCGCTCGCCATGGCCGTGCGCGCGCTCGAGAAGAAGGCGGCCTGGCGGTGATCGAACTTTCCAACGTCGCAAAGGCTTTCGGCGCACGGCAGATCCTGCGCGATATAAGCTTCACTGTGAGCGCCGGCGAAGTCGCCTGTCTCATCGGCCCTTCGGGATCCGGAAAATCGACGATCCTGCGCACGATCAATGGCCTTGAAAGCCATGACGCGGGGCGGATCACCGTCGATGGCACGCTTCTTTCGGACAAGACCCTGCCTGCGATCCGCCGCAAGGTCTCGATGGTCTTCCAGCGTTTCAATCTCTTCCCGCACCGGACGGTCATCGAGAATATCATCGAAGGCCCCGTCCACGTGCTGCGCGAAGATGCCGAGACGGCACGCGCCCGGGCAATCGAACTCTTGCAGCGGGTGGGTCTGGCGGACCGCGCCGATGCCTATCCGGGGCAGCTTTCGGGCGGCCAGCAACAGCGCGTCGGTATCGCCCGCGCGCTTGCCATGCAGCCTCAGGCCATATTGTTCGACGAGCCAACCTCGGCCCTGGATCCTGAACGCGTGGGCGAAGTGCTCGCGGTCATTCGCGAGCTGGCCGAGGACGGGATGACGATGGTTGTCGTCACGCACGAAATCGCTTTTGCCCGCGAGGTGGCCGACCGCGCGCTCTTCATCGACGAGGGCGTGATCGTCGAGAACGGCCCGGCACGCGACGTGCTGACAGCGCCCTCCACCGAACGCGCCCGCCTGTTTCTGGAGCGGGTTCTTCATCATTGAAGGACTGGTGATTAATTCACACCGGCATGTAAGCGCTACACAACTCCTGAGGCCGCCGGCCATGACGCAATGAAGGGCTCCCATCTTGCTGGAGCCGTCCGATGTCCGTTACGCTGTTCAATGTCGCGTCATTGTTCGAAACCGCCCCCCCACCCAAAGCGGTCCCCGTACCTTTAGGCGAACCGGTCTCGACGGTCCGCTCGATTTCCCTTCCTTCAAGCTCGCGCGCATCGACGCGGCTCGGGGTCTGGGAATGCACACCGGGCCGCTGGGTGCGCCAGGTCAAGCAGGCCGAATTCTGCCATTTCCTCAGCGGCAAGGCCATCTTCACCCCCGAAGACGGCGAACCGATCACGCTCGGCGCAGGGGACGTTGCCCATTTCCCCGAGAATAGCCGCGGCGTCTGGGAGATTCTCGAGACGAGCCGCAAGGTCTTCATGGTGCTCGACGAAGAGCGCGATTCGTGAGCTCGGGTTCGAAGGCGCAGCCGCGCCCCATCAGCAATGACTTCTGGCTTTCGGACTCCGGCGACGACCTCACCCCCCGCGCGCCGCTTTCGGCCGACGTCGAGGTCGACGTCGCGATCCTGGGCGGCGGCTTTTCGGGGCTCTGGACGGCCTATCACCTTCTGCGCAACGAGCCATCGCTCGAGGTGCTGATCGTCGAGCGCGAAATTTGCGGCTACGGCGCGTCGGGCCGCAATGGCGGCTGGTGTTCGCCCCGCTTCCCGGTCGATCCCGGCGCGCTCGTCAAGCGCTTCGGCGCCGAGCGCGCGCGCGAGACGATCCTCGCTCAGCAGCAGATCGTCGACGAGATCGGACGCACCCTTGATGAGGAAGGGATCGACGCGGATTTTCGCGCAACGGGCCTCCTCAGCCTCGCACGCAGCGAAGAGCAGTTGATCGGCCTTGCAGCGACCCTGGCAACCTACCAATCGCTCGGGCTTCAGGACGGCAACCGCCTCCTCGGGCAAAGCGAGACGCGCGAGCGCATCAATGTGACCCGCCTTCATGGCGCGCTCCAGTCGCGTCACGGCGCGAATGTCCATCCCGGCAAGCTCGTGCGCGGCCTTGCTCGCACGGTCGAGAAGCTTGGGGCGGTGATCTGCGAGGGCAGCGAGGCAACCGCGGTCCGCCCCGCACCCGACGCTGCCATTCTCACCCGGGGCGGCACGGTAAGAGCCCGTAAAGCGGTCGTCGTGGCCTGCGAGGCCTATCGCACTACCCTCCCGGGCCATCGGCGCTCCTTGCTCCCGATGTCCTCGATGATCGTGCTGTCCGAGCCGCTCACGCCGAGCCAGTGGGCTGACATTGGCTGGCACGGCGGCGAAAGCGTGAGCTCGCAGGTACACACGAAAAACTACCTCACCCGGACCTGCGACGGACGCATCCTTTACGGAAGCCGGGGCGCCTCCTACCTTTTCGGGTCCGCGATGCCGGAAAATGCGATCCGCGACGAGCCAGTCTTCGAATGGATGCGCGGCTGTGTGCGCGAATGGTGGCCGCAGCTTGCCGACCTCTCCTTCACGCACGCGTGGGGCGGCTATCTCGGCGTGCCGCGCGACTGGCTGCCGACCGTCAATTTCGACAAGACCAGCCGCGTTGCGACTCTCTACGGTTATACAGGGCGCGGCGTCTCGACGAGCGCGCTGTGCGCCAAGCTTCTTTCAGGCCTTATCGGAGGATGGGCGACCGGGCTTGAGAGCCTCCCGGTCCACCGCCCGCGGGCGCCGCGCTGGGAGGTCGAGCCCTTCCGCTGGATGGGGGTGCGCTATGTGCAGAGCGCCTTCGCCCGGATCGACGAGGCGGAAAGCGCGCAGCGCAAGCGTCCGTTCGACGCCCGCTTTGCCGAATATCTCGGCGATCAATGAGCGCGCGCGAAGCCTGCTCGGCGGCGACCGGACTAAATGCGACACCAATGGTGTCGAAAGGTCAACATCTGACCGAACTTTCGCAACTTCCCGCCCGAAGGGGCGGCAGTCAGATTTCACATGAGAAGCGAGGAGCCCGGTCAGCAACGTGCGGCGTTGCCTGATCAGGGAAATCATCACAGGGAGCACAATAATCATGCGCAAGATAACACAACATATGACCGGCCTTTCCGCCATCGCAGTCGCCTCGGCGCTGCTGGTCGCTCTCCCCGCCGCAGCCCAGGAGGCATTCGAGGGGGGTGACGATATGTCGGGGGATATCGTCGTGACCGCCACGAAGCGTTCGGAATCGGTTTCGAAGGTTCCGATCTCGATCACCGCCTACAGCCAGGAAGGCCTCGATCAGCGCGGCATCCGCGACATCCGCGACGTCGCGAACCAGACGCCCGGGCTCGACATCTCGCGCGCATCGACGGGCGGTTCGGGCCAGACGCGCATTTCGATCCGCGGGATTGATTCGACCGCGGGTGCGGCGACCTCGGCCGTCTATATCGACGACACGCCGATCATGGCGCGCAACGCCTCGCTCAACTATAATGGCACGACCATTCCCTTCCTCTTCGATCTGGAACGCGTCGAGGTCCTGCGCGGTCCCCAGGGAACGTTGTTCGGTGCAAGCTCGCAAGGCGGCGCGGTCCGCTTCGTGACGCCGACACCGAGCCTCAGCGAGTTCAGCGTTTACGGGCGCGCCGCGGTCAACACCGTAAAAAATGGCGGTATGGGCTATGAAGGCGGCATCGCCGTCGGTGTGCCGATCGTCGAAGGCTCGCTCGGCCTGCGGCTGAGCGCCTACCGCCGGCACGATGCGGGCTGGATCGACCGTCAGAGCTGGCAGGACCCGACGGACGCGGAAAATAACGTCAACTCAAGCGACACGACTGTCCTGCGCGCCGCCGCGCTCTGGGAGCCGACGCCTGAACTTTCCATCTCGCCCAGCATCTATTTCCAGGATCTGAAATTCCACGACCGCGCCGACCTTTGGACGCGTTGCCCCGAGACCGTTGGCGGCCCGGTCGATCCCACACGCGTTCCCTGCGTCAACGGCGTGTCCGATCCCAAGGCGGGCAAGTTCCTCTCCTATGCGTCGCTGCGCCAGCCGAGCCGCGACCGCTTCTACCTCCCTGCTCTCAAGCTTGGCTATGATGCTGGCTCCTTCTCGATCACGTCGGTCACCTCCTATTTCGACCGCCACGTCGAGGATGTGAACGACGCGACCAACATCAACGACCGCGCGTCCTTCGGCAACGCCTATCTCTTCCCGATCACACCGGGCTTTGATCAGTCGATCACCTGGCAGAACCCCAACATCTACCAGAAGGTCTTCACGCAGGAGGTCCGCTTCGCCGGTGGCACGGCCGACGATCCGATCAAATGGACCGTTGGCGCCTATTATTCGCGCGGTTCGATCAAGTCGGACCTCCCGATTTTCGAGCCCCACTATAATGCGCTCTATTTCATTCGTTACGGACGCACCCCCGAGGCCGCCGGCGTCCCGCCGCTCGTCAACGGGAATGCCCGCTACTATGGCAATGAAAGCACCATCGAGAAGAGCCTGGCTCTCTTCGCCAACGTCGACGTCAAGCTCGTCGACCGCCTGACCCTCACGCTCGGCGGCCGCTATTCGCGCGACAAGCTCGATTTCGACGTGGTCGAGCGCGGCGTATCCTACGCGACCGGTGTTTCGACGGCCGCGGGGTCGCTCAAGGAAAATCCGTTCCTCCCCAAGATCGGTCTGTCATTCCAGGCGACCCCCAATGCGCTCTACTATGCCAGCTTCGCGCGGGGCTATCGTACTGGCGGGGTGAACAAGGCGTTGCCCAATATTTGCGACGCCGAAGCCCAGGCGCTCGGCATCGGCAATGCCAATGTCTACAAGTCCGACCGTACCGACAGCTACGAGATCGGGATGAAGAACCGCATGCTCGGCGGCGCTCTCCAGCTCGACGTCAGTGCCTTCTACACCAAGTGGAACAATATCCAGCAGCAGCTTCGCCTGCAGTGCGCCTTCAGCCTCGTTGCGAATACCGCATCGGCAACCTCGAAGGGCTTCGAGGCGAACATCAACATCCGTCCAGATGACAGCTTCAGCTTCGGCGCTGCGGTCGGCTACACTGACGCGACCTACGACGACACCATCCAGATCGGCACCGCCCCGATCGTCGTCGCGGGCCAGCAGCTTGGCGCGACGCCCTGGACGATCAATGTGAACGCCGAATACCGCTATCCGGATGCAGGCGATCTCGATCCATTCATCCGCGTCCAGTACAACTACAAGTCGGTCAACCGCGGCCCGTTCCTCTACCAGGTCCCGACTTCGACGAGCTATGACCCCACCCGCCGCTTCCCCGCCGAGCCCTCGACGCTCGACGTGCGCGCAGGCGTCAGCCTCGGCCCAGTGGACGTTCAGGTCTACGCCGAGAATTTGCTCAACAATGTCGATTATGTCACGGATGGCCCGACCTACGCCCGGGGCCCGCTGTGGCGCGGCATGACGCTTCGCCCGCGCACGCTCGGGTTGCAGCTCATCGCCCGCTACTGATCGCAGACGCGAAGGAGCTATCGATGATGATGACCGGAATTCGTCGGTTGACGGCGGGGATGCTTCTGGCAACGGCGTTCGGGAGCGTCTCGCTCGCAGCGCAGTCACCCGGCGAGCCGCTCTACGCGGACGTCATCTTTACCGGCGGTAAGGTCGTCACCGTCGATAGCGAGGAACGTATCGTCGACAGCGTCGCGATCCGGAAGAACCGGATCGTCGCTGTCGGCGAGACGGGTCCATGGAAGGGCCCCGCGACGAAGATCGTGGACCTTCAAGGCCGCACGATGCTCCCCGGCTTCATCGATGCTCACTCGCATGTTGCAGGAATGGCCAATGTCGAGGCGCATTATGTCAATGTGCAGGTGCCGCCGCTGGCCGACACGAAAGCCATTATCGCAAAATTGCGCGAGGCTGCCGCAAAGAAGCCGGCGGGTGCCTGGATCATTGGCCAAGGCACATACAACCAGGTTTTTCCGACCCGCGAGGAGCTCGACGCCGCATTCCCGGACAACCCAGTGCGGCTCGACTGGAGCGCGCACGACAGGCTGATCAACCACCGCGCGGCAGTGGTGCTCGGGATGGGGCGCGACTTTCCCGATCCGCCCAAGGGCTCGACCGGACGCTATGAGCGAACGGCGGACGGCGAAGTTGCGATTGTCCGCGACGCGCCTGCGCCGTGGCCGAAGGACGAATTCACCTACCCTGAAATGAAGGAAGCCGTGCGCGGCGTCCTCAATGACTTCTACCTTGAAAAAGGCGTGACTACCGTCTCGGACCTCTCGCCCGGCGAGACCTACCGCGCCTATGCCGAACTTCTCGATGAGGGCCGGCTTCCGACCCGTATCCGGATGAACTATATCGCGCGCGACGCCGCCTCGGCCCGAAAGCTTCTCGACACCGGCCTCTTCACGGGTTTCGGCAATGACTGGATGCGGGTTGGCGGCCTCAAGCTCTTCATCGACGGCGTCTGGGGCACGACGGCGGCGACGTACAAACCCGCATGGAAGGGATCGGGAACGACCTGGGTGCCGGAAAATTATGGCGGCACCAGCATGGATCAGACCGCGCTCGACGCCATCATTCTATCGGCGCGCGAGCATGGCTGGCAGGTCCTGACCCACGCAAACGGCGACCGGGCCCAGGACATGGTGATCAGCGCCTTCGAAAAGGCGAACAAGATCGCGGCGAACCCCGACAGCCGGGACCGGATCGAGCATTTTGCGCATTTTCTCACCCAGGATCCTGAACGGACCGAGGCCCGGCTGCGGCGGATGTCGGAAAACAGGATCATCCCCTCGCCGCAGGTCGCATTTCTCTGGCGCCTCACCGACACCAATGTGAAGGAGCCCGCGGTCAAATTCTTCCCGCTGCGCGACCTCATCGATCGCGGCATGCACCCGCCGGGGGGCGTCGACACGATCGGGACGCAGAATTTTGCGACTTCGCCGCTCTTCTCGATCGAGCGCGCGGTGCGCCGGGATACGAAGTTCGGAACAATCGTCCAGCCCAAGCAGGCGATCACGGTGATGGAGGGCATCAAGATGTTCACCATCTGGGCGGCCGAGGCGAATTACCTCGAAAAATCATTGGGCAGCATCGAGGTCAGCAAACTCGCCGACTTCGTGGTTCTCGAAAAGGACCCGCTCGCCGCGGCGCCCGCCGAGATCGATGAAATCCCGGTGGCGATGACGATCATCGATGGCAGGATTGTCTATGAGCGCAAATAGATGGCTTCGCGCCGCGCTCGGCGCGTTGCTCCTCCTCGGCGCGGCGCCGGCACTTGCGCATGGCGAGGGGGATCATGCCGATGTATCGGACGATCCCCACTGGGCGCTGCTTGCCAAGGTCGCCGTCTCGCAGGCACCGCCCGACTATCAGTATCGCGCCCGGATCCCCGCTGACGTCCTGGCGCTGGCCGGCGAGGATCTCACAATTGGTGGGTATGCGGTTCTGCTTGGGCAGGACGCAGAGAGCGATCATTTCCTGCTCTCGCGCTCTTCACCTGACTGCCCCTACCACGCCGCCGCGCGGCCGAACGAAGTGATCGAGGTGCATCTTGCGAAGGCGGAGCGACTGCCGCTCGGCCGCGAGATCCGGGTCACCGGACGCTTCGGCCTCCAGCAAAATGGTCATGCAGGCCTTTTCTTCCGTCTCGAGAGCGGGGGCAGGCCCTGAGCCTTCGCGGGAGGGCCGCGGCGCGCTTGGCCGGTCCCGTCATAAACAGTTCTCTCCCCCTGGCGGGGGCAGCCCTTCGGTGCTGCCCCCGCCCCTTTTTCCTCGCCTCAGCTCTTAGCGCATCGTCGGGATGACGAAGCTCTGGTCGATCACCTCGCCGCCCGAAGGCCAGCGCTTCGTGACCTTCTTGCTCCGGGTGTAGAAGCGGATGCTGTCGGTTCCATATTGATCAAGGTCGCCAAAACCTGAGCGCTTCCAGCCGCCGAAGCTATGGTAAGCGACCGGCACCGGAATGGGAACGTTGATGCCGACCATGCCAACTTCGACCTCGGAGGCAAAGCGCTGGGCAAAGTCGCCATTGCGTGTGAAGATGGCAACGCCATTCCCATATTGGTGGCGCGAGGGATAGGCGATGGCCTCTTCCAGCGTCTCGGCGCGCAAGATCTGAAGCACCGGGCCGAAGATCTCGTCCTTGTAGGAGCGCATGTCGGAGGTGACATGGTCGATCAGGGTCGGCGAGAGATAATAGCCTTCCTCGTGACCCTGAAGCGTGAACCCGCGGCCATCGACGACGATTTCGGCGCCCTCCTCGGCCGCCATCGCGATATAGGCCTCGATGCGTGCCTTATGCTCCGCGCTCACCACCGGGCCATAATGCGCATCGGGATCGGTTGCCGTGCCCACGCGAAGCTTCGCGATTTCGCTGACCAGCTTCTCGCGCAGCGCCGCAGCGGTCGTCTCGCCCACGGGCGTGACAACAGGGAGCGCCATGCAGCGTTCGCCCGCTGAGCCATACGCAGCGCCAATGATGTCGGCGACCGCCTGGTCAAGATCGGCGTCGGGAAGCACGATGCCGTGGTTCTTCGCGCCGCCCATGCACTGCACGCGCTTGCCCGCGGCCGCGCCGCGTCCGTAGACATAATTTGCAATGTCCGACGAGCCGACGAAGCTCACTGCCTTGATGTCGGGGGAATCGAGGATCACATCGACCATCTCCTTGTCGCCATGCACGACGTTCAGGATGCCGGCGGGCAAGCCGGCCTCGATCGCAAGCTCGGCGAGGCGAACCGGGACCGATGGATCGCGCTCCGATGGCTTCAGGATGAAGGCATTGCCGCAAGCAATCGCGGGCGCGATCATCCAGAGCGGGATCATCGCGGGAAAGTTGAACGGCGTGATACCCGCGACGATTCCGAGAGGCTGTCGCATCGAATAGACGTCGATGCCGGGGCCTGCACCCTCGGTATATTCGCCCTTCAGCAAGTGCGGGATGCCGCATGCGAATTCAATGACGTCGAGCCCGCGCTGAATGTCGCCGCGCGAGTCCGCAATAACCTTGCCGTGCTCGCTCGAAAGCAGATGGGCAAGCTCGTCCATATCGCGTTCGATGAGGGCCTTGAGTTTGAAGAGGATGCGGGCGCGCCGCTGCGGATTGACCGCGGCCCATGCAGGCTGCGCAGCCTTTGCATCGGCCACCGCGCGCGCGAGGAGATCGGCCCCGCCGAGCGGAACCATGGCCTGTACCTTGCCAATCGACGGGTTATGGACGGGCGCCATATGCTCGCCTCCGGGCTGCGCTTCCCCGTGAATGAAATGATGAATCGTTCGCATAATTCCTCCTTCGTGTGAGGAAATCGCGTTACATGCGCGCGCTTTGCGCTAAAATGCCAAGCAGAGCTAAATCGGTGTGCAGGAATTCCCGTGCTGAACTCGGACCAGATAAGCGCTTTTCTCGCGGTGATCCGCGAGGGCAATTGCGTTGCAGCGGCACGCCGCCTTCGCCTTGATCATTCAACCGTATCCCGGCGCCTCGTGAGCCTCGAGGCCCAGCTTGGAACACGGCTTTTCGACCGCTCACCCCGAGGGCTTGCGCCGACCGACGCCGCGACTGCCTTTCTCACACACGCCGAGCGTATCGAGCGCGAGCTCATCGTCGCCGCCGATGCCGTATCGCGGCGCGACGTGCCGATCGCGGGGACGGTGCGCGTCGCGACGCCCGAAATCTTCGGTTCCGACTTCCTCGCCCCGCTGATACCCGAACTTGCCGCCCGGCATCCCGAGCTCGTCATCGAGCTCGTGCCAGAGTCGCGGGCGACGAGCCTCTCAAAGCGCGAAGCGGATATTGCGATCGCGGTCCGCCGCCCGGCGGACGGCCGGCTCTTCTCGCGAAAGCTCACGGACTACCGGCTCGGCTTATATGCAGCGCCCTCTTATCTTGAGACTTTTGGCACGCCACACTCGGCAGATGCGCTCGCCGATCACCGTTTCATCGCCTATGTTGACGATCTGGTGGAAGTTCCAGAATTGCTCGTGCTCGGGCGCATGGACATGAAGGGGCAGGTCGTGTTCCGCGCGAGCACCAGCGCCGCCCAGATAGCCGCGGCGGCGGCCGGAACGGGCCTTGCCATGCTTCACCACATCGCGGTTCGTGATGATCCCCGGCTCGTGCGCGTCCTTGAGGATGAAATCGAAGCGATCCGCAGTTACTGGCTCGTCATCCATGCCGACCTCCGCCAACTCCCCCGTATTCGGGCGGTCGCGGACTTTCTTGCCAACCTCGTCGCGCGCGAGCGATACCGCTTCTGAGGTATTGGCCGGCAGGATAGCCGCAAGCCCGGCCACCGGCGCACCGTGCGCCCACCGGCGACGCTATCGCGGCCGCGCCTAGGCGCCCGTCGCGGCGCGCAAACCTACGGCAAGCGCACCCAAAGGGCCGGCCATTACGCCGAGCCCGGGCGGGCCGAGACGATCTTCGAGCTGGTCTGCATAGTCGGCAAGCGCTCCATAGGCGGCGATATTGGCGGCAAGAGCGGCGCGCAGCCTCGGAAACAGCCCGGCACGGGACGCTATTACCCCGCCGCCAATTGAAATGCGCTCGGGCGCCGCGGTGACGACCAGATTGTGCAACAGTGCGGCAAGATCGTGGACGAACAGGTCCCATTCGGCGCCCCCATCGGGAATCTCCTGCCCGGGGCGGCCGAACCGCCGGGCAAGGGCTGGCCCCGAAATCAGACCCTCGACGCAGTCGCCATGAAAGGGGCACGAACCTTCAAATTTGTCGCCGCTCGCGCGAGGCACGCGCATATGCCCCGCCTCGCCATGCGCTGCGCCTTGTACCGGCATGCCGCACGAGATCAGCCCCACACCGACCCCTGTACCGATGGTGATATAGCAGTGGCTTGAGAGCCCCTGCGCCCTTCCCCATCGCTGCTCGGCGAGCGCCGCGCCAACGACGTCGGTCTCAATCGCGAGCGGCGCGCCGAAGCGCGCCCGAAAGCGGCGCGCGATCTGGGCCCCGCTCCAGCCGGGCTTGGTGGTCGCGCGGATCGATCCGAAGTCGGCGCTAAGCGGATCAAGATCGAGCGGACCAAAGGATGCAATGCCGAGAGCATCGAAATGCCAGCCGCCGAGGATCTCTTCGAGTGCGCCAAGTGTCGCCTCGGGGTCGCTCGTGGGCAATGTTTCCAGCGCGCGCACATCGCCGGGTCCGCTTCCCAGGATGGCAACGCATTTGGTGCCGCCCAGTTCGAGTCCTGCAATCAATCGAGAATGGGCCATTTGCACATCTACCTCGCGATGAGGAGCCGTTCATCGGCTCTGATGCTCCCTTGCGTTTCACGCCTGCGGGTCTGCCGGACTGCGCCGATCGCCCCCGCATTCTATTGGCGGCGCCCCAAAGCGATGCGCACAACATAGATCAATTTTTTCCCGACTGGGCGGTTTTGCGATGCTTCTTTCGCAAGAGAGGCTGGAACCCTCACCCATGGCCCGCGTCTCAAGGGAGAGAGGATGATCCCCATGGCGCGCGTTGCTCTAACCCGGCCCGGCTTCGAGGAGAGGCGCGCGCGCGCGCCTCTCCTCGAATGCGCGAGTAACCGCGCGCCCCTCGCGGCTGCAGAGGGCGCGCCGCCAGCGGGCGCGCGGCCCGGCAGGATTGGAAGGCGGAGGCGATGAACCGGCTGCGGCAGATTTTCCCGGCTCCCTGGCTCGCCTTGCTGACGGGGCTTATCCTCGCTCTTATCGCGGTCGTCTTGCTGGTGGGAGGAGCGTGGCTCGCCGCTCTCGGGGGCTCGCCCTATTATCTTGTGACCGGCGCCGCGATGCTGGCAGCGGGCGCCCTTCTGATGCGCGGCAGCATGGCCGGGGGCTGGCTCTATGCCGCAATCCTTTTCTTCACCCTGATATGGGCCTTCTGGGAGGTTGGTGCAAACGGCTGGGCCCTCGTCCCGCGCATCATCGCCCCCGTCTTCCTTCTGATTCTGGTATTCTTCGCGGTGGCGTCCTTGTCCCGGCGGCCCCACCGCTGGCGACGAGCGCTTGCTGCAAGCGCTCTTGCCATCGGGCTGGTTGCGGCGGGCGGCGCAATGCTTGGATGGCTCAACACCGCGCGGCCCTTGCGCGATCTGCCGGGCGAACGCTGGGCGATGGCCGATCCCGCGCTCATGGAGGCAGGTTCAAACTGGCCCGCCTATGGCGGCACCTATAGCGCGCGGCGGTATTCGCCGCTCGATCAGATCACGCCTGCAAATGTCGGCAAGCTGAAGCGCGCCTGGCTGATCCACACGGGAGACCTGCCTTCGAAGGCTGCGCACGGGACTTATGGCGCTGAAAATACGCCTCTGAAGATCGGCGACAGCCTCTATGTCTGCACGCCGAAGAATATTGTCCTAGCGCTCGATCCGGCGACCGGGCGCCAGAAATGGCGCTTTGATCCGAAGGTCCCAGACGACGCGATCCCCTATACCGCGGCGTGCCGAGGGGTAAGCTATTATGGCGTGCCGAACCCTGGGGCAGGACAGCCCTGCGCGCAGCGGATCATCTTGGGCACGCTTGACGCCCGCCTGTTCGCCCTTGATGCTGCGACCGGGCGGCCGTGCCAGGACTTTGGCAGCAATGGCGAGGTCGACACCAAGATCGGCATGGGCCCCACCCCGCCGGGGTATGTTTCCATCAACTCGCCTCCGACGATCGTGCGCGGCATCATCGTTACGGGCCATCAGGTCCTCGATGGCCAGGACCGCTGGGCCCCATCGGGGGTCATCCGCGGTTTCGACGCGGTGACCGGCAAGCTTGCCTGGGCATGGGACATGATGAACCCCGACTGGAAGGGCTATCCCCCGCCGGGCGAGACCTGGGCCCGCGGGACGCCGAACATGTGGACGATTGCCTCGGGCGATGAAGCGTTGGGGCTTGTCTATCTGCCGATGGGCAACGCCGCGGCCGATTATTATTCAAGCCTGCGCCGCGGCCCGGAAAATGAATACGCAACGTCGCTCGTCGCGCTGGATGTGACCACAGGCAAGCCGCGCTGGCGCTTCCAGGCGGTGAAGAAGGACGTGTGGGACTATGATTTCGGTGCCCAGGCGACGCTGATCGACTTTCCGGGCCCTGAAGGCGCGACCCCGGCGCTCGTGCTCCCGAGCAAGCAGGGCGACATCTATATCCTCGACCGGCGGACTGGGCGCCCGCTCACCCCGATCGGAACGATCAAGGCGCCCCGCGGCGGGGTCGAACCCGCCGAACGCGCGCCGACCCAGATCGTGTCGCTCTGGCATAGTTTGCGCGGGACGGATCTCACCGAGCGCGACATGTGGGGCATGTCCCCGATCGACCAGATGGTCTGCCGCATCCAGTTCCGGAAGGCGAGTTACCAGGGCTTTTACACTCCTCCGACGAGCGACCGCCGCTCGATCGAATATCCAGGCTATAACGGCGGAACCGACTGGGGCGGCGTCGCGGTCGACCCGGTCCGCGGGGTGATTATCGCCAATTACAACGACATGCCCAACTATGTCCGTCTCGTGCCCCGCGCGGAAGCCGATAAAAGGGGCTGGGCGCCGCGGGACCAGGCGCGCGGCAATATCGGCGGCGCCGAGGGGGCAGGCGATCCTCAGGCCGGCACACCCTATGCCATCGACGTCAATGCGGGCTGGCGCCTGCCCTGGACCGGCCTGCTCTGCAAGCAGCCCCCCTATGGCGGCATCCGCGCCATCGATATCGCGACCGGCAAGACGATCTGGGACCGTCCGCTCGGCACCGCGCGGACCAATGGCCCGTTCGGCATCCCCTCGATGCTACCGGTGACGATCGGCACCCCGAACAATGGGGGCGCGGCCGTCACGGCGGGCGGACTCATCTTCATCGCGGCCGCAACCGACAATCTGATCCGCGCAATCGACCTCAAGACGGGCCGGACCCTCTGGACGGACGTCTTGCCCGCAGGCGGCCAGGCAACGCCGATGACCTATGAGGCAAACGGCAAGCAATATGTCGTCATTTACGCTGGCGGACATCATTTCATGGAAACGCCGATCGGCGACGAGGTCATTGCCTATGCCCTCCCCTGACCAGCCCCCCCTTCCCCAAGCAAGGAGATAAAAATGGTAAACCTGACATCGCAAGCACTCAAGCATCCCGCATCGCTCGCCGGCGCGGTCGCAACCGGTTTTGTCGTCGGTCTTGCGGCCAATCTTGGCCGCAAGGCCATCGTACAAGGTGTCTCCGCCGTGCAAGGCGAATGGGACGAGGAGTTGAAGGCGGAGCACCGCGCGACCCTGAAGCTCTTTGATGCCATCGAGGCGACGAGCGAAAAGCAGGGCGTGCGCCGCAAGATGCTTCTCGTACAGCTCAAGCACGCGCTCAGCAAACATGCCTTCGAAGAGGAAAATGTTGTCTACCCCGCGATGCGCGATCATGGACAGGTGAAGGAGGCCGACGGCCTGGTTCACGACCATGGCTATGTGAAGCAGTATCTCTTCGACCTTTCTGAACTTTCACCCGACGACCCCGCATGGATCGCGAAGGTGCGCGATTTTCGAGCCGACATCGAAGAGCATGTCCGCAAGGAGGAAGAAGAACTCTTCCCCCGCCTGCGCGCCGCGCTCGGCGAGGATGGGAACAAGCATGTCACCCATGCCATGAACAAGGCGGGGTTCGCGGCTGCCTGACGCAGGCTCGCCGCGTTACGTTCCAAATGCACCATTGTCGCGGTCGCTGGCGCCATCCTGCCAGCGACCGCGACGTCGCGTCGGGCGCGCGCCCGAGCCCCCGACTCGCGACAAAAACCCTAAAGTTTCTAACCTGCAGCAAGAACAGGAACAGGTTACGAAGAGCGTGCGCTTCGCCCATGTGAAGGAGAAGCTGCCATGTTTATGCATAACAAACGTCTGCAATATACCGTCCGTGTTTCCGAGCCCAATCCCGCGCTGGCATCGCTGCTGCTCGAACAATTTGGCGGTCCGGATGGGGAACTTGCCGCCGCGATGCGCTATTTCACGCAAGGCCTCGCCGAAGACGACCCGGGGCGGAAGGACATGCTTCTCGACATTGCAACCGAGGAGCTTAGTCATCTCGAGGTGATCGGCTCGATCGTCGCCATGCTCAACAAGGGCGTAAAGTCGGAGCTATCCGAAGCCGCGCTCGAGGAAGCCGATCTTTACATGTCGCTCCACGCCGGCGGAAACAGTCACACCCAGTCGCTGCTCTACGGCGGCGGCCCATCGCTCACCAACAGCTCGGGCGTGCCGTGGACCGCGGCCTATGTCGACAGCCGCGGCGATCCGACCTGCGACCTTCGCTCCAACATCGCGGCAGAAAGCCGCGCCAAGATTATCTACGAGCGGCTCATCAACATCACCGACGATCCGGGCATCAAGGACGCGCTCGGCTTCCTGATGACGCGCGAGGTCGCCCATCAGAAAAGCTTTGAAAAAGCGCTCTACTCGATCGCCGACAATTTCCCGTCAGGAAAGCTGCCGGGGCTCGAGCCTTATGCCAATCTCTACGTCAACACCTCGCAGGGCGAAGGTGACACGACCGGCCCCTGGAACGAGGGCGAACAGTGGGAAAGGCTCGATGACATCGAAGCGAACCTGCCGCTCGACGGCGGCGACGGTCTTGCGTCAGTCGACGTTTCCAAAAAACAGATGAACGCGCTCGAGGCCATGATGACCCGGCTCCAGTCCGTGCCGGAGGCGAACCCGACAACGGGCGCCGATCTCGGCGCCGGCCCGGGCGCGGGCAAGCTCACAGACGAGGATATGGGCGGCGCTGCCGATATGGCCGACGCGAAATCGATGGCGGACGGCAAGGCGCCCAAATGACACGGAAAGCCTCCCGTCATGGCGTCTCGCGCCGGCGCATCCACCCATGATCGCAGACTCGGTCGTGCTCACCGGCTTTGTCGCCAGCCTGCTCGCCGGGCTGGCGACCGTCCTGGGAGCGCTTCCCATTCTCTCTATCGGCCGTCCGACCGAGCAGCAGCAAAATCTCATGCTGGGCTTTGCCGCCGGCGTCATGCTCGCCGCCTCTTTCTTCTCGCTGATCATACCCGGCATCGAGCAGGCGGAAGCACAGGGCGCAAACCGGGCGATGGCCTCGGGGATGGTTGTTCTTGCGATCCTCATCGGCGGGTTCAGTCTTGCACATGTCAATGCTCTCGTTCCGCCGCTTGACCGCTGGGGCCTTGGGCCGGAAGGGATCGCCGACGCCCGCTTTCGAAAGATCTGGCTCTTTGTTGCAGCGATCACGCTCCATAATTTTCCCGAAGGCCTTGCTGTCGGGGTCAGCTTCGGCGGGGGCGATCATGCAACAGGGGTCGCAACCGCGATCGGCATCGGCCTTCAGAACATTCCTGAAGGTCTCGCGGTCGCGGGGTCGCTCGCGAGCCTTGGCTATTCGCCGCGCGCCTCGATCGGCGCGGCGCTCGCCTCGGGCCTTGTCGAACCCGTCGCGGGCATTTTCGGTGCCGCGCTCGTCTCGCTGGCGGAGCCGCTCCTGCCATGGGGGCTCGGCTTTGCCGCCGGCGCGATGATCTGGGTGGTCGCCTCAGAGATCATTCCCGACACACACAGCCGTCTCGATGGGCGCAAGGCGACCGCCGGGCTGATGATCGGTCTCGGTGCCATGCTGTTCCTCGACACGACTTTGGGCTGACGATCGCCCGGCAGCAGAGCCCTTTTCTTTCGTAAATGATTGTCGTGCAAATTTGGAAACCTAGGTTATCGCCCGAAGAAGAGGATGGTGCGAAGGTGGGCCGGGGGCTCAGGAGAAGACCATGCCCCTCCCCTCCGCTTCGCTCCTTGACACCGTCCCCGGTACCGCCGCGAGAGCGCATTTTCGCAGCCGCAGCTTTCTTGCGCATCGCGGCGAGCGACCAAGGACGCTCTGGCTGATCGAGGAAGGCTGGGCGTCGGGCTACAAGCTCCTTCGCGACGGCCGGCGCCACATCTCGCGCTTCTATATTCCGGGGGATCTGTGCGATCCGAGCTGGCTCGCGGCCGACGGTGTCGATCAGCTGGTCGTGTCGATCACACCAATCAAGGCTATTGCGCTCGATCGGGCGCGGATCGAGACGCGACTCCACTCAGACCCCGCCTTTTCGGGCCGATGGGCGCTTGAGGGTTTTGCGCGGCTCAGGGCTCAGTCCGAATGGCTTGTCACGCTCGGATGCAAATCCGCGACCGAGCGGCTCAGCCAGCTCATCTGCGAACTCTTCTGCCGGCTCGCCGCAAGCGACCGGGTCGAGGAGGATCGCTGCGAATTCCCCCTGTCACAGCAGGACATGGCAGATTTCACCGGAATGACGCCCGTGCATGTCTGCCGGACGCTCAAGGAGCTCAAAGAGCACGGTCTCATCGAGTTGCGCCGACGCCGGCTGCGGGTTCTCGATTTCGATCGTCTCGCGAAGCTTTGCGGGTTCGAGTGCGCCTATCTCGCCGCCGAAGCCGCCGGTCCCCTGCCCCGCCTCGCCGCCGCCGCATAGCTCCAGGGCAGGCGAGCTCTCCTACGCGCGAGTGGAACGGCAACGCCCATCACGCGTGCGTAGGATGGCCGCGCATCCCGCGCGCGCGGGACACGGGGAGACCTACATGGAAAAGGACCGCATCTATGACTGCCTCGTGGTCGGCGGAGGCCCCGCCGGCCTCACCGCCGCAATCTATCTGGCGCGCTTTCTTCTCGACATCCTCGTTCTCGACGCGGGTGACAGCCGCGCCGCCCTCATCCCTTGCACCCGCAACCACGCAGGCTTTCCAGGAGGAATCAGCGGCAACGACCTCCTCGTCAGGATGCGCCGTCAGGCCGAGCTTTACGGGGCGAGGATCCTTGCCGAGAAAGCAACCGCCTTGAGGAAGCGGGGCGGCCTATTCGAAGTCGAGGGCCCGTCGGGGCCGCTTCGGGCGCAAACTGTCCTTCTGGCAACCGGCGTCGTCAACCGTCCGCCGCCGATGCTCGGGGAAGACGAGCAGCGTAAGGCGCTTGCCGCAGGGCTGCTGCGCTATTGCCCGATTTGCGATGCCTATGAGGTCACCGACAAGGCGATCGCGGTTCTGGGGAGCGGGGAGCGGGGGCTGAAGGAGGCGCTTTTTCTGCGTGGCTATTCGGCAAATGTCACGCTCGCATTGCCTGAGGGTGCAGCGCCGCTATCCGAAGCGCACCGAACTGAAATCGAGCGCGCGGGAATTCGGCTTATCGAAGGCTGCGATACAATCAGCGTGAAGGACAAGGAAATCGAACTGGGTTTCGGTCCCCTTACCGAACGGTTCGATACCCTCTATCCGGCGCTCGGCTCCGATGTGCGCTCCGAACTTGCAGGTGACGTGGATGCGGGGCGGAGCGAGGAGGGCTGCCTCCTCGTCGATGCGCACCAGCGTACCGATGTCGAAGGCCTCTATGCCGCAGGCGACGTGGTACTCGGCCTGGACCAGATCAGCCACGCGATGGGTGAAGGGGGCGTGGCCGCGACGACGATCAGGAACGATCTTGCTCACCGCCGCCCCCTGCTGCGCCCCTCGATATAGCCGATGCGCAAGATGCCGGCGGCCACTGGCCGCCGGCAGGAAAGCTTAGAGATGATAAGGGATTTAGGGCACCCGGCGTCCGCCGCGACCAAAGATCAGGCCGAGAACAACGAGGGCGACTGCGACGATTAGGAGGATTTTTGCAAATTCGGCCGACAGGCCGGCGATGCCGCCGAACCCGAGCAGCGCAGCGATGAGCGCGATGACGGCAAAGATTATGGCCCAACGAAGCATGACTATTCTCCCTTTCACGAGAGCGTGCTCCATCCTCCCCGCACATGGCGTGCAGGAGCGGCGAGGAGACCCGCCCGATCATCTTGTTGCAATGGAGAAGAGACGCCGTGTTTCGGCGAAAGTTCCTCCCCTCAGCCTGGGCAAACAGTGTGCATCCGCAAGCTAGAGGGGCTTGACGCCGCCGCCTTCCGGCCAGCTGCTGTCCCCGATACGCTTCAATTCCATGCGGAAGAAGGGCGTCGGGGAGCCAGCTCCCACCACACGCACGCCAGTCTCGGTCCACACCCCGTCCTGAAATGTGGCGGTGTAGCGGATCGTGACGGGCCCCGAGGCTATTTCCCAGCTATAGCCCGACGCTGTAGGGACAAGGGGGAAGCTTCCGTACCGCCCCTCGGCATGGCTTGTCAGTCGATAGGATCTGGTATCGGGGTCAAAGCTCAGCATAGCGAGGGCATGAAATGCGGTCGAGCCATCGGCCCGGTAGCTGCGCCCCTCTATCAGGCGCACCGAACCATCAAGCGTAGAACCCACGCGCTCGGTATGAGTAATGCGTTGCTCGCCCGCAGGCGTTTGTGTCACTGCGACGCCGCGCCACTCGCCGTCCATCCAGGAAAATTTTCGCATCGCCTCCCGCTCCGCCGCGATCCGGGCAGCAGAACTCTCCGGTCCAGCCACAGCGCTGGCCGGAATTGGCGCAATCAAGAGCATGGCGATCGATGCAGGGATAAGGCGTCTCATCTTGTTCCTCTTCTCTTGCAATGTCATGAGGCCCTCATGAATGAGGGTGCGCGCTTCAGGGAAAAACAACAGGGTAGGGTCGGCAATCGCATTTTCGCGAACCGGGTCCTTGGCTTCGTGAACCGCGCACGCAACCTTCCGGGTCTTCCGATCTATTTCGCGGGCGGCGCGGCGGCGATCTTGCTGATGACGACGTCAGGCGCCTTTGCAACACTCGACCTTCCCCTCCCGAAACGGCTCGCATTCTGGTCGCTGCTCATTGGGACCAACCTGCTCTTGTGGATCGGCTGGTTCGCATGGCGCGTGCGCTCCCCGCGGGACTGGTGGCCCTCGGTTCTTCTTGGGACGCTCGTAATCAACCTGCCGCTACCGGTGGAGATCGCGTTCTTCGGCCGCCTACTCGGGGTCCCGATGACACTCGACTGGGCAAGGTCATGGACGAACGCTGGGCTAATCAGCCTTGCGCTCCCTCGACAACCCGTTCGGCGCGAGGTTGTAACATGGTGTAATTGCGGGTTTAGTGGTTCGCGCGGTGATGCCAGGAGTGGCTGTTCCCCAGTATGATGGAAGTACGGGCTCACGATCAGACGCCGGGCCCAACATCAACGGAGAACAGCCATGGACGAGTATATTGGCCTTGACGTTTCGATGAAAGACACTGCCGTTTCCATTCGCCGGGCGGGGGAGCGGATCTGGCGCGGAAAGTGCCCTTCAGACCCGAAGCTGATCGCCGAGTTGATCCGCAAGCATGCGCCTGGCGCAAAGCGGGTCGTGTTCGAGACCGGACCTTTGTCGGTGTGGTTCTATCATGCACTGAGGCAGGAGGGTCTGCCGGCGATCTGCGTCGATGCGCGTCATGCGAAGGCGGCACTGGATATGGCAGCCAACAAGACCGACGCCAACGACGCCGATGGCCTGGCGCAGCTCGCCGAAGTGGGCTTCTTCCGCGAAGTGCGCGTAAAGGGCTTTGACAGTATGCAAACGCGGACGCTGATCGCCGCGCGCATGCGACTGCTCAGGATCACGACCGAACTCTCCAACCAGATCCGCGGGCTGATGAAGACCTTCGGTCTCGTTGTCCCAGCCGGCAAGGGCAGCCGGTTCGAGAGACATGTCCAGGAGCGTCTCATCGACCAGCAGGAAGTAGCGTCGATCGTGCGGCCGCTGCTCGAGGTCTGGCGTGCGGCCCGCCAGCGCGCAGCAGAGCTGGGCGAGCAGCTCGTTACGGCCGCGCGCAAGAGCGAGGCGTGCCAGATCCTGATGTCGATTCCAGGGGTGGGCGCCGTGACTGCGACGGCGTTTGCCACGGCGATCGAGGACCCCGGGAACTTCAGGAAATCACGATCCGTCGGCGCCTGGCTGGGGCTGACGACGCGGCGCTACCAGTCGGGCGAGGTCGACTATGACGGGCACATCTCGCGGCGGGGCGACAGCTATGTGCGCGGGCTGCTCTATGAGGCGGCAACCGTGATGCTGACGCGAAGCACCGCCGACAACCGGCTGCGAACTTGGGGACTTCAGCTCAAGGAACGGATCGGCTTCAAGCGAGCCGCCGTCGCACTGGCGCGCAAGCTCGCCGTCACCATGCATGCGATGCTCAAGTCAGGAACGCTTTTCGAAAGGAGTGCACCAGCCGCGCAGTAAAGTCGTCCCGGGCGCTCGCTCCTTGGGTCGCCTGGGCGCCTCCCTGCCGGGGCGTGGGCAGAGCCATTCCGAGACATGGGATGCACCGCTGGCTCAGCCGAGTGCGCGTGTAACATTGGAAGGCTCACCCCGCGAAGCTCCATCATGCGGCGACTCATGTCGACCGCGAAGACGACCCTGCAACCGGCAAGGCAGGCATTAGGCTTCGAAAATGGAAAAAGAGACCGCGAAAGGTGTCCGCAATTAGTTTCCGTTGTGATCAAGCCCGTTTTTCAACCCATAGGCGGTCGGCTTTAATCAGCGCGTTGACCATGACGATGAGCTTGCGCATAAGTGTGACCACAGCGACCTTTGCCGGTTTTCCGGACGCGATGAGGCTTTGATATTTTGCTTTGAGATCTGGATTGTAGCGGGCGGCAACGAGGGCCGGCATGTAAAGCGCACGTCTTACATTGGCCCGTCCCCCTTGAATAAAACTGCGCCCTTTCCATTGCCCCGATTGACGGGCGACGGGAGCCAGGCCTGCAAGGGAAGCGACTTGTTTAGGATCCAGTGCTCCTAGCTCTGGCATGGTTGCGACCAACTGGTCGGCGGTACGTGTGCCTACCCCGGCAATACTGGAGATGATTTCGTGCCGCCGCGCCAACTCTGCGTCAGCAGCAATGATCGTCGCAAGCTCGACATCGACCTGTTTGATATGCTGCTCAATCTGATCCAGGCGCTTTTTGTGCTGACGCTTGAGGAGAGGTAGCGTCAGGTTCTTCGCTTGATTTTGAAGCGCGATCTTATCACGGACCAAGCCATCGCGAGCGCTGATCAATTCGGCGAGCTTGGCTTGCTTGGGCGTATTTGCCGGGCGTACGGGAGGCTGGAGCGTCGTCGCCATACGGGCCAGAATCACCGCATCAATCTTATCCGTCTTGGCGAGAGTGCCTATCGCTTGGGCGAACCGCCGTGCGCGAGCCGGGTTGAGCTTGACGCATGGCAGGTCCGATAAAGCCTGCTCGAGCTGTCGGTGGTATGCGCCAGTAGCCTCATAGGCGATCCGATCGATCTGCCATTGCCCGAGCCAATCTATCAGCTCCCTGTGGCCTTTGGCGGTATTGGTGAATTGCCGCTCGCAGCCTGCAGGATGGGCATATACATCAAGGGTCGCTTTTGAGATGTCGATGCCGATGGTTTGGGGTATGGGATTGTCCATCTTTTCCGCTGTCCTACTCTTGTCATCCGGGCCCGAAGCCCTGGTTTCCGTCCAGGTCTGGTGGAAAAGAAAGGGGTGATCACACTAATCGACGGTCCTCCACGACCGAGACAACTTCGATCCATCCCCTTCCGCCCGATCCGGGGTGGCCACCCCGGATCGGGCAGCCCTTAATGCCCACAACCGCCAGAAAAGTCATAAGACAAGACGACCCATGTCTCCGGTACGAAACGTTACCCATGTGTCCGGGCTGGACAATTGAGATGTTGGCGGAGACGGAGGCTGTAGAACCTCCATAAAAATCGTTTTGTTTCTTATACTTTTGTGTAAATAGGTCAGATTTTGCTCCCACACCTGCTCCCACACTCGGCAAATCGACAGCCAAACCATGCCGGATTTTTTGCCTGCATTTGCACGGCAATTCACCTTCGGTGGATCGGTGCAATGGGTCAATAGTCAGGCAGGCGCGACGGCCTTAAACCCCAAAAAGTTGCAAACATCGCCCCTTAAGTCACAAAAAATTGCAGCAGCCAAGCGTTGTGGTCATGCAAGGCCATACCAAGCGCCCCTCCCGGCACCGTGCAAGGCTAGATGGCCCTGCTCGACAAGCGATTTGAGATGGTCCTTGACGGTGTGGCGGCTCGCGCCGCTTGCACGCGCCGCCTCTGCCACGGTGATGCGGCCATGCTCGCGCGCCAGTTCGAGGATCAGGACGGACAGTTCGGGAAGATCGGCAAGAATGATCCGCTCGCGCTCCATCTTCTTTTCAAGCCGCTGCTTCTGGCGCTGCAATGCCCGCAGGAAGAATTCCAGCCACGGATTCCAGTCGGGGTCGGCGGTTGCGATGGTGCCTTGGGTGCGCCGCAACGACAGGTAATAGCCGTCCTTGTTCTGCTCGATCACGCTTTCCAGCGAACTGTAGGGCACATAGGCATATCCGGCGCGCATAAGCATCAGCGTGGTCAGGATACGGGAAAGACGGCCATTGCCGTCCTGAAAGGGATGGATGGCGAGAAACACCACGACAAAGATTCCGATCACCAGCAGCGGGTGAAGGCTCTTGTCCTTCTCCCGCTCGGCCGTCCATTCCAGCAGTTCCGCCATCCGGCGGGGCGTGTCGAACGGCGTGGCCGTCTCGAATATGACGCCTAGGCTTTTCCCGTCCTCATCGAAGGCTTCCACGTGGTTCGCCAAGGTCTTGTATGACCCGCGATGCCGCTCATCCTTTGCCGAATGGGCCAGAAGGTCGCGGTGAAGTTGCCGGATATGATTTTCGGTCAGCGGTATCGAATCATAGGCCCCGAATATCGTGTCCATCGCCTTGGCATAGCCCGCCACCTCCTGCTCATCGCGTGTGGCGAACGAGCCGATACGCAAATTCGCCAGCAGCTTCTCCACGTCGCGATCACTGAGTCTCGCACCCTCGATGCGGGTGGAAGAACCTATGCTTTCGATGGTAGCTACATGTCGCAAATTGGAGAGCCGTTCCGGCGCGATCCGTCCCAACGCGCGCCACGCCCCCTTGAACTCGTCAATCTCGGCGATCAAAGACAGGATTGCGGGGGTGATGCGAAGCGTTGAAATTTCGAGCGCCATGCTATTGTTCCATCCATTTCCATCCGATGCCTGTGGCGGGATAAACCAATTATCCATCCATTTCCATCCGATTCGGTAGGGGCGTTCACGAGCAGGAATCTCACATCGCTCCATCGTCATCGCTAGTTGTGTCGCCGTGATACGCCCCCATGCCTCCACAAGCATGGACTCTCGACTGCTTTCCTGATACTTTTTAATAACTATTTTGCGCGATTGTCGTGGTATCCGATTGATCTGGCGCGTGAACAAGTGGGGCGCGCAAAGTGGTTGAGTAAGAGGGGGTAGTGGATGAATCGCAAGTTTCTAAAGCCGTTAGCTGTATCCGTAGCAGCGCTACTCGGTTCCGCGCAGGCGCAAGCTGCGGTTCCTGAGCTTGTCTCGGAAAAGACGGCGGCCAGCATTGCATCTGCCGAACCGCTTGCCGGTGCTGACCTGACGATTGATCGCGCCAGCGACGCGGCTGTTCATTTTGCAGCCCATTCTTCTCATCGCTCGCACTCGTCGCATAGTTCGCACTCGTCCCATTCGAGCCATCGCTCGCATTACTCCAGTTCGTATTAACAACGGCGGTTCGTCCGCCGGTTAGGGGGGAATGTGAGTCAGGTTGGGGGTGCGACGGTCGCGTTTGCGGCCGGTCTATACTCGCTTGAAGCGATTAAGCGGGCTGCCTACGCCCTCATGGCGCGAGGGACCATTTCCATTGATCCGAGTGATGCCGAAGTGCGCTGCACGATTGAGCCAGCGTCAGGTGAGGACGTGGCGCAGCTTGTGCGCGACTTTCAGCGCGAAGTGCTCGACCAAGACTTGCGGCTTGAAGTCGAAGCCAAGACCGAGCCGCTGCGCAATATGATCCTTGGGCTGGCGTTCTCGCACCTATCCCAAAATGGCTAAGTTCCTTACCCTTGCCGAATATGAGAAGCCGATGGCGGCTGGTGGCTACCAGCCGTTGCCCTATCGGTTTATGCCGCTTTCAGGTGATCGCTATGTGTTGACCAATCTCGTTGGCGAGTTCGTCATTACGGAACGTAAGTCCCTGCGTGCCTTTGCCGATGGGCAGCTTTCGTATCAGGACGAATTATACAATGAGCTAAAGTCCAAGCATTTCCTGATAGACGGCGACTCTGACGTTGCGCTCGATCTCTTGGCCCTCAAAGTCCGCACCAAGCTAAGCCCGCTGGCCAACTTTACCGGCCTGCACATCTTTGTGGTGACGCTTCGCTGCGAACACTCCTGCCCATACTGCCAAGTGTCTCGCGCCAACGATGATCGCCGCGAGTTCGATATAACACGGGAAACGGCGCTCAAGAGCCTTGATCTCGTGTTTCGTTCGCCATCGCCCGCCATCAAGATTGAGTTTCAGGGCGGTGAGTCGTTGCTGAACCTCGATCTGGTCGAGTTTATCATTGAGGAAGCCAAACGGCGGAACGAACACGAACAGCGCGATCTGGCGTTCGTGTTGGCAACCAACCTTGCCGTCTTAGATGACCGAGCGCTGGCGCTGGCGGCCCGCCATCAAGTCCTGATTTCCACGTCGCTTGATGGGCCTGCCGATCTGCACAACAAAAACCGGCCGCGCCCAGGCGGCGACTCTCATGCCCGTGCCATCGCGGGCATTCATCGCGCGCGCATGGCGTTGGGCCGTGACCAAGTGGGCGCGTTGATGACGACCACGGCGGCCAGCCTGTCGCGGGTGCGCGACATAATTGACGAATACATTGCGCAGGATTTCGACGGCATCTTCCTGCGACCGCTCAGCCCGTATGGGTTTGCCGTCAAAACGAAATCCTATGCCGCATACAACGAAACCAAGTGGCTCGATTTCTATTTTGAAGGTCTAGACTATATCATCGACCTGAACCTTGGCGGCTTCCCGTTCGTCGAACACTATGCGGCGATGATCTTGCAGAAGATGCTCACTCCCTTTCAGCCGGGTTATGTTGATCTAATGAGTCCGGCCGGTATCGGCATTGGGGCGGTGGTCTATAACTACGATGGCGACGTGTATGCGTCCGATGAAGCCCGAATGCTGGCGGAAATGGGCGATACCCGTTTTCGCATCGGGAACGTCCACGCGAACACCTATGAGGAGATTTTTCTCGGAGACGCCTTGCTCGATCCCTTGGAACAGTCATTTGCTGCCAGTGTCCCGATGTGCTCGTGGTGCGCTTTCGAGCCGTGGTGTGGCTCTGATCCGGTTTTCCACCATGCCACGCAAGGCGATTTCGTAGGGAAGAAGCCGCTATCCGCTTTCTGCGGACGCAACATGATGATCTTCAAAGGGCTGCTAGAACGCCTCAATGATCGCCCGCATGTGCGCGAAGTATTTGAACGGTGGGCGAACATCAGATGATTACGCTCGGTTCCAGAAAGATTGATTTCACTGCGGCGCAAGAGATCGACCCACGCGCGATCGTTCGCGTCTCGACGGATTTCCACCGCCCGCTGCCGCTGCGCGCTCGTGAAGCATTCCTTGTTCGGGGTGACGATGCCCCCGTTGGTTTTGCTTCTTATCTCGTGCTCCCCAATGGCCGGTGCCCAGAGAATGTGGCCGCGCAGCGGCGCGTCCATCTCCCGCCAGAGTTTGATTATCTGGAAGATGGCGATGTGGTGCGATTGGTGCCGGAGCGCGGGGAAATCCGCACACTCTATCGGCGGTCATCCCCGCATAACAGCTTTCTGCTGACGGAACGCTGCAACAACTACTGCCTCATGTGTTCGCAGCCCCCGCGCGATGTGAACGATGGCTGGATCGTTGACGAAATCCTTGAAACGATCCCGCTTATCGACCCTGACACGGGAGAGATTGGTTTTACGGGTGGCGAGCCGACCCTTCTGGGCGGTCGGTTCTTAGAGCTGGTGCAGGCGTGCAAATCATACCTGCCGCGCACCGCTCTCCATATTCTGACCAACGGGCGCACCTTCAGTGATGACGCATTCGCGCGGGCGCTTGGGTCATTGCATCATCACGACCTGATGCTCGGCATTCCGATCTATGCCGATCTCCCCCACGTCCATGACTATATCGTGCAGGCGGACGGTGCGTTTGACGAGACTATTCGCGGCATCTTGAACCTGAAACGTCATGGAGTGCGGGTGGAAGTCAGGGTAGTCCTGCACAAACAAACGGTGACGCGCCTGCCTGCGCTGGCCGCTTTTCTCGCGCGCAATCTCCTGTTTGTGGATCACGTCGCCCTGATGGGCTTGGAGATGATGGGGTTCACCCGTGCCAATCTCGATGCCCTGTGGATTGACCCCGATGACTACCGGAGCGAGCTAACCGAAGCGATTGGCATTCTCGACCGCGCCCGTATGCGGGTTTCTCTCTACAATGCTCAACTCTGCCTGACAGACCAGAGCATCTGGCGTTTTGCCAAGCGCTCGATCAGCGATTGGAAGCAGGAATATATGCCCGAATGCGATGGGTGTTCCGTGAAGGAAGATTGCGCCGGATTCTTTGCGTCAGCAAAATATCGGTATAGTGACCGTATAAACGCAATTGTAGCGTGAACCTCCTGCGATGTCTGAATATCTAGGTGCTATCATGGCACGGTAATTCTGCTTTATGCTTGGTTTGCGCACGCCATGCGAGGTCGGGTGAGAATTACAAGCGGGTTGCTTGATCGCGCGCAAATTCATCCCATCCCAGCCCCCGCCGCCTTGTCCACGGCTGGCGTGGGCATGGCTGCCTCCACGATGGCGGTCTGAGGTGGTGCCGGTTTTCCGGACAGGGTGTTAAGCTATTCCCGACCTGAAGGAATGGTACGGGAATGAAGACGACGAGGAAGCGCTACAGCGCGGATTTCAAGGCGAAGGTGGCACTGGAAGCGATCCGGGGCGATCTGACGCTGGCGGAGCTGGCCGCAAAGCATGGCGTTCACCACACGATGATTGCGTCGTGGAAGCGGCAGGCCATCGCGGGGATGACGGGCACATTTTCCGGTGCAGGTGAAGCGGCCAGGGCAGCGAGCGAGGCCGAGGTAGACAAGCTGCATGCGAAGATCGGGCAGTTGCTGGTCGAGCGGGATTTATATGAGGGCCGTTTTGTCAAGGAGGGCGCAATTCGTCGGTAGCCGTCCCGTTGGGACTGCTTTGCGCATGAGATAGAATTCTGCGGGGTCGATCATCATCGTGCAGCCGTGCGCCTGGCGCATCAACTTATATCCGGCAGCTCCGTGACGGCTTGCCACAATCCTGCATGCACAGCACAGACGATCGAGGGGACGGCTTCATACTTTTTACCGGTGCCTTCCGCACCAATCGCGCTCTCGAATTCCGTCACCCCGCTTTCAGACCCTGGCCAGGGTCTGAAACTGTTCAGTTCCGCCGTCAGGCGAAGGCTTTGGCGTCCAGTTCGACGCCCTCCGGCACGGTGCCAGTCTCCACGTATCGCCAGAGGGTGATGGCCAACTTTCGTGCCATGGCCACCAGCATAATGCGCCGGATTCTTGGCGACTGCGCCTTCGTTCGCGCTTTATACCACCTTGACAGCGGACTTTCCGGATGTCGGCTCTGCCAAATCCATGCGATCTCGATAAGGATGCGCCTCGCCCAGCTGTTGCCGGCTTTGGAAATACCTTGGCATCGCGTCGATGAGCCACTGTCGAACGCACTTGGCGTCAACCCGAGATATGATCCCAGATGTGATCGGCTATTGAACGACCTAGCAAAAATTTCCCGCGCCATGACCGCGGCTGTCGTGCCGCCAATCCCTGGTATCAACATCAGCATCTGGCGCTTCTTTTCGACGCTCGGGTCTTGCGCGTCCGCCAAATCTCGCTCTTTCTCGACGGATCGGATTTGATCTTCAACGACGGCGAGGCGGGCGTACTCACGCTCCAGTTCCCGCCGCAGGCGATCGGGCAAAGAATGGCCTTCGGCGGTAACAAGAGCCGCGAAGTCGATGCGGGTGAGGCGAAGCTTCGGTTCGATGCCCCGTATTCCTTGGCCGAAAAGCAGTCCTTTGATTCGATTGATATGGCCCGTTCGTTCGCGCACCAGGCGCTGACGTTCGCGGTGAGAGCGGCGAGCATCTTCTTCCTCTATGGTTGGTACTCGTACGACCGCACAAACGTGATGGTCTCCTCGGTCAATCGCAATCACTGCCCTGAGCAGCATCAACGCGTCGATCCGATCCGTCTTCACGCGCCGGGCTCGGCGGTTCACCTGAAGGCTCGCTGGATCCAGCACTCGACATTCAATACCCGCGCCGCCCAACCGCCGCGCGAGCCAAAAGCCATCGTACCCTGCCTCATAGCAGACCACGATCCTGACTACAGCGCCGGCCGCTGCGCGCAATCGCGCGACCAAGGCTTCAAAGTCGCCGCCCGCCAAGCGATAAATGCTCGGCTTCGTGCGATCTGGGTGCGCGACAGATAGGACCCAGCTCTTCTTGCTGAGCTCAATCGCCGCGTAGAGTGTTTGCTGCCGTTCGCTTTGTTCCTTCCCAATTGTCATAGCCAATCTCCTCGATGACGACAGCGACAGGATACCGGCTGGTCCAACGCTGCCCTCATAGGATCTTTTTAGCGAAAGCCTCCGGTCGATGAGCGTGGCACGGAGGCGATCGATGATCGAGCCTGCTCACCATCGCCTGTCGATTGCGGCGCAATGCCGGCTGCTGTCGATCAGCCGGTCGAGCTACTATTACGCGCCAGTGCCGGAGACCGAGGAGACGTTGGCGCTGATGCGGGTGATCGACGCGGCGTTCCTCGACATGCCGTGGTACGGCAGCCGGCAGATGGTCCGGCATCTGCGCCGCAATGGTCATGACGTTGGGCGACGACGGGTGCGGCGGCTGATGGCGAAGATGGGTCTGTCGCCGATCTACCAGCGGCCGCGTACGAGCGATCGGCATCCGCAGCATCGGGTCTATCCTTATCTGCTGCGCAAGCTGGCGATCGAGCGGCCGAACCACGTCTGGTGCGCCGACGTGACATACATCCCGATGCGGCGAGGCTTCCTCTACCTGGTGGCGATCATGGACTGGGCAACCAGGAAGGTGCTGGCATGGCGGCTGTCGAACACCATGGACGCAAGCTTCTGCGTCGCGGCATTGGAGGAAGCGCTGACGCGCTTCGGCAAACCCGAGATCTTCAATACTGATCAGGGCAGCCAGTTTACCAGCTTCGCCTTCACCAGCGTGTTGCGCGACGCCGAGGTCCGCATCAGCATGGATGGTCGGGGCCGGTGGATGGACAATGTCTTCATCGAGCGCCTCTGGCGATCGCTGAAATACGAATGCGTGTATCTGCACGCCTTCGAGACCGGCTCCGAGTTGCGGGCTGGTCTTGGCCGGTGGATCACCTATTACAACACCCAGCGTCCACACTCGGGCCTTGCCGGGAGAACCCCGGCAGAGGCCTATCGGCGGATAGGGCAATCAGATCATGGGGGGCATGCCCCCCATGATCTGATGATCAAATAGGCGGCATGAACGACAACCGGGATTAGCTTAACTTAGCCGCCAACCTGTCCAAGAAGGCGGGACCACCTCACTGAGAGGACGACAATGCTCAAACATCCGACACTTGATCAGCTGAACCAACTCGGCCTTTCCGGCATGGCGCACGCGTTTTGCGAGCTCGAACATAATGGCGATGCGACGAGCCTCAGCCATGCCGAATGGCTCGGGCTGCTACTCGATCATGAAGCAACATACCGCAACGATCGGCGTCTCGCCCTTCGCCTGCGCCACGCGAAGCTGCGCCATCATGCTGTTCCCGAAGACGTCGATTACCGTGCGCAGCGCGGGCTCGATCCCCGGCTGTTCGAGAGGCTGCTCAGGGGCGACTGGATCACCGCCCACGAGAACTGCGCCATCATCGGGCCTGCAGGCGTCGGCAAAAGCTGGCTCGCCTGCGCCATGGGCCACAAGGCGTGCCGCGACAATCGCTCCGTGCTCTACACCCGGCTGCCCCGCCTGATCGACGACCTGTCGCTCGCCAAAGGCGATGGCCGGATCGCCAGCCGCATGAAGAGCCTCGCCCGCGTCGACCTGCTCATCCTCGACGACTGGGGCCTGCAACCGCTCGACGGCAATGCCCGCCACCATCTGCTCGAGATCCTCGAAGACCGATACGGCCGCCGGTCAACGCTCGTGACCAGTCAGCTCCCGGTGGCCAGCTGGTTCGACCTGATCGGCGATCCAACCTACGCCGACGCCATCCTGGACCGCCTCGTTCACAACGCTCACCGCCTCGAACTCACCGGAGAATCCATGCGCAGGCAACTCGCCGTCGCAGCAGCTTGACCCGGCCACTAGCAACATGACATCTTTACCCGACGATCAGGTGCTCCAACTGCGCGCGATCAAATCGGAACGCTGCGCGGCATCAGATCGGAATACATGCGCGCGATCGTCGGAATCCGCAATCAGTTCGCCGCCAGCCCCCTCAAGTCCCTCGCCGATACCCTGACCAGCTGGCTCGAGCCCGTCGCCCGCATGTGGCGCTTTTCCAGGAACAATGGAATCACCGAGGGCTTTCACACAAAGATGGAGATGATCTCGCGCCGCGCGTTCGGCTTCCGCAACTTTCACAACTACCGCTTGCGCGTGCTCGCTCTTTGCGGTTGGGCTCTTCCTCGTGAACGGGGGATGAGGGAAATTGGGTTAGACTTGTCATAGGAAGGACAAGTCTGATGAAGAAGAAGGCTGATCAGGGAATCGACGGCATATTAGGGCTGTCGGATGTTGAGATTGTCCGTGTCGAGCGGCGACGCGACATTCGTGTGTGGGCGCGGCCAACGAAGCGGCCTGTTTGCCTTTATTGCGGCCACGGGGGGCTGCGGATCAAGGCGACTTATGAGCGCGAGCTCAAGCACACGCGTCAAGGCAACCAGATCCTGATCGTGCACCTTGCGGTGCCCAAATATCATTGTGCCGGTTGCGGCCGCTATTTCCGTCATCGCTTTTCGGGCATCCGTCCGCGCTATCGCGCGACGGAGACGTACCGTCTTGAGGTCTTCGACGGTCACCACGGAGGCATCAGCCAAAGCCAGTTGACGAGCACCCATGCGATCGGCAGTGCAACCATCGAGCGCTGGTATCATCATTTCATCGAACAGCGCGTCTCGGAGCTGTCCGGTCGGCCCTGCCCGCAGGTCCTGGGGATCGACGAGCATTTTTTCTCGCGCAAGAGAGGCTATGCGACGACATTTGTCGATCTGAAGAATCACAAGGTCTACGATGTCGTCCCGGGACGCTCGGAAGACAGTTTACGAAGCTATTTGCGAAGGTTGCCAGGGCGCGACAAGGTCAAGGTCATCGTGATGGACCTGTCGGAAACCTATCGCGCAATCGCCCGCAAATATTTTCCGAACGCGAAGATCGTCGCCGATCGCTTCCATGTCATTCGGCTGCTCAACCAGCATTTCCTCGAAGGATGGAAGCGCTTCGATCCCGAGGGCCGAAAGAATCGCGGGCTGCTCAGTTTGATGCGGCGCCATCGATGGAAGCTAAGCGAAGAACAGCGCAAAAGGCTGGCCGTCTACCTGAAAGCCAATCCGGTGCTCGAAGCCCTCTACACTGCCAAGCAGGACATGGCCCTCCTGCTGACGCAAAAATCCCTCAATGCCAAAAAGGCCAGCCAGCTTATCCCCGACCTGCTCAGGCTGATCGATCAGTTCGCCGCCAGCCCCCTCAAGTCCCTCGCCGATACCCTGACCAGCTGGCTCGAGCCCGTCGCCCGCATGTGGCGCTTTTCCAGGAACAATGGAATCACCGAGGGCTTTCACACAAAGATGGAGATGATCTCGCGCCGCGCGTTCGGCTTCCGCAACTTTCACAACTACCGCTTGCGCGTGCTCGCTCTTTGCGGTTGGAATGGCGTCATCAATCGGGTCTGATCCACCCTCATCCCCCGTTCACGGGGAAGAGCCTGCGGTTGGAATGGCGTCATCAATCGGGTCTGATCCACCCTCATCCCCCGTTCACGGGGAAGAGCCGAAATCAGCCGTTTTTGATACGATTTGAGTTTTCACGAATCAGGATATTGGCGGAGACGGAGGGATTCGAACCCTCGGTACCGGATTTACCAGTACGACGGTTTAGCAAACCGTTGGTTTCAGCCACTCACCCACGTCTCCGCATGGCTGCCGGGCTAACGGCAGTTTGGCCTTGGCGGGCGCTATAGCCAGCCCGGCAGCGCGCCGCAACGACCAATATTATCCTTTTGTCCCTAAGAGGACGCGATTTTGACCGCGAGCGTGATTCGATCCAGCCCGAAATCGACTCGGGTCATCGAGCGTTCATTGCCCCCCTTGCAAAGAGAGTCATGATTAACGCAGGGTTGCGGCTGTAATGCGGACCGCAGCCAACCCTTGGGGGACTATAATGCGCCATATGTTTACCAAATTCGCCACAATGGGGATTGCAGCCCTTGGGCTCGCTCTTTCGCCCCTGCCCCTTGCCGCGCAGATGACCGAGGTCGATCCCAATACGGTACTCGACTCGGACCTCGACAACCCCCAGCCCGCCCCGCCCCCGGTGACATCCACGGACCCATATGCCGATCCCGCGCTCGACAGCGATCTTGCCACCGATGACGAGCAGACGAGCGGCGTGTCGGAAGCGGCCGAAGCGGCGCCTGCGACGCCCATCGACCCGCAGGCGGCCGCAACGAACGCCACCCCAGGGGAGACCTACAAGGAAGATGACCTGATCGGCGCTGCCGAGGGCGTCTTCGGCAAGGGCGCGCAGGGTCTTGCCGGGCTGATCGAGGACATCCTCAAGAAGCAGGGGGAACCCAACGCCTATATTGTGGGCCGCGAGGCCAGCGGCGCGATCGGTCTCGGCCTGCGATACGGTTCAGGGACGCTCTATCACAAGGTCGAGGGCGAGCGTCCGGCTTATTGGACGGGCCCGTCGATCGGGTTCGACGCGGGGGCCAATGCCGGCAATACCTTCATTCTCGTCTACAATCTCTTCGACAGCGAGGACCTCTACAAGCGCTTTCCCGCCGGCGAAGGCGCCGCATATCTGATCGGCGGCTTCAATGCCTCCTATATGCGCAGCGGCGACATCGTGCTCATCCCGATCCGCGTCGGCGTCGGTGCCCGCCTTGGCGCCAATGTCGGCTATATGAAGTTCCGCAAGAAACAGAGTTGGCTACCCTTCTGATTCCGCCTGCTTGCCAAGGGGGCGACAGCCCGCGCTTCGGCGCGGGCTTTTCTTTGCGCAAGGCGGGCTTGCCGTCGTGCGGGCACGCCTCAGGAGGACCGGTTCCTAATCCCCGTCGAAGGCGATCAGCGTTTCACACACAAGGCCCGCCGCAGCCAGCCGCTCTGAACCCCCAAGATCAGGAAGGTCGATCACGAACATAGCGGCCGCCACTTCGGCGCCGACATTTCGTATCAGCTGGGCCGCAGCAAGAATGGTACCGCCCGTGGCAAGCAGATCGTCGACCAGCACCACGCGGTGGCCTTGGACAACCGCGCCTTCGTGCAGTTCCAGCCGGTCGGTGCCATATTCCAGTTCGTAGTCAACGCCGATGGTGACGCCGGGAAGCTTTCCCGCTTTGCGGACCGGGACGAGGCCAAGCCCCATCGCGCTCGCCATGGCAGCGCCGAAGAGAAAACCGCGCGCCTCCACCGCCACAATCAAGTCGGGGCGATGAGCAGCGGCGCGCTCACTAAGGCGGCGCACGCTTTCCGAAAAGCCAGCGGCGTCGCTTATGAGCGTGGTGATGTCGCGAAACAAAATCCCCGGCTTCGGAAAGTCGGGGATGGTGCGGACGAGCGCCGCAAGGTCAAGCGCTGGTCGGGGCGGAAGGGCGATCATCGGCGACAATCGCCCTTCCTTGTCCCTCAATGTTCCTTGTCGGCCCAGATGTTCCGGTATGCCATATAGGTGAGACCGGTGAAGATGAGCAGGTAGAGGAGCACCGCCCACCCAGTCCAGACGCGCTTCACCAGCTTGGGCTCGGCGGTCCACACGAGGAAGGCCGCGACGTCGCTCGCCATCGCCTTCACATCGTTCGGCGAACCGTCGGCAAAGGTCACCTGCCCGTCGGCGAGCGGCGGCGCCATGGCGAGGTTCAGGTTGGCGAAATAGGGGTTATAGTGCAGCCCTGTTCCAGGCTGAAGCTCCTTCGGCAGGTTCTTCGGCGGGTTCTGGTAACCGGTCAGCAGCGAATAGACATAGTCCTTGCCGCCTTCGCGCGCCTTGGTGATCAGCGAAAGATCAGGCGGGAGCGCATTGTTGTTCGCCGCACGCGCTGCGACCTCATTGGCATAGGGCGCCGGGAAATGATCCGAAGGCAGACCGTCGCGCGTCGCCGGCTCACCCGTGTCGGGGTTGATCGACGGCACCTGGAAGCCCTTGGCGAAACTCTTCACCTGGCCCTCGGTGTAGCCAAGCTCAGCAATGTCGCGGAAGGCGACATAGTTGAGGCTGTGGCAGGCCGAACAGACTTCCTTGTACACCTGCATCCCGCGCTGAAGCTTGGCCTTGTCCCAGTGCGGGAACAGACCGTCGCTCGACAGCGCGAGGTGACGCGGATGCTTGTGGAACGCGTGAGCGGCTTGGGGCTCATTCGTCAGCGGCGTGGTGAAGATCGCGCACAGCAGCGCAACGATAAACCCCAGACCAACGAGAAATCCGAGCGGACGAACCATGGCTGTTTCAGCTCCTATTAAAGTCCGGCGCTCAGGCCGTTGCCGAAGCCGACGAGGCGTCGGCATGCTTCGCGAGAACGGCTTCCGTGATCGAATTCGGCATCGGCAGCGGGCGTTCAATCCGCGAGACGATCGGCAGAATGATCAGGAAGTGGGCGAAATAATAAGCCGCACCGATCTGGCTGAGGATGACCCACGGCTGCTCTGCAGGCATCTTGCCGCACAGACCCAGCAGGAAAACGTCAGCGACGAGCACCCAGAAGAAGATGCGGTAGAGCGGACGATATTTCGACGACTTGACCGGCGAGCTGTCGAGCCAGGGAAGGAAGAACAGCAGCGCGATCGAGGCGAACATCGCAATCACACCCCAGAGCTTCGCGTCGATCCACAGGAAGTTGAAGGTGAAGGCGCGCAGAATCGCGTAGAAGGGCCAGAAATACCATTCCGGAACGATATGCGCCGGGGTCGAAAGCGGGTTTGCCGGGATATAGTTGTCGGCGTGGCCCAGAAGGTTCGGGCTGAAGAATGTCAGCGCGACAAACAGGATCAGGAAGACGCCGAGCCCGAAGCCATCCTTCGCGGTATAATAGGGGTGGAACGGGACGGTGTCCTGTTCGTCCTTCACCTCGATGCCGGTCGGATTGCTCGATCCCGGGATATGCAGTGCCCAGATATGAAGGACGACGACGCCCGCGATCACGAAGGGCAGCAGATAGTGAAGCGAGAAGAAACGGTTGAGCGCCGCGTTATCGGGCGCAAAACCGCCGAGCAGCCACACGCGGATCGGCTCGCCGACGACCGGGATCGCCGAGAAGAATCCGGTGATCACCTGCGCGCCCCAGAAGCTCATCTGGCCCCAGGGGAGGACATAACCCATGAAGGCGGTCGCCATCATGAGGAGGAAGATCACGACGCCGAGCAGCCACACCATCTCGCGCGGCGCCTTGTACGAACCGTAAAAGAGGCCGCGGAAGATATGCAGATAGACGACGATGAAGAACATGCTCGCGCCGTTCATGTGCGCGTAGCGAATGAACCAGCCGGCATTGACGTCGCGCATGATGTGCTCGACCGAGTCGAAGGCGACGCCCGCATTGGCCGCGTAATGCATCGCAAGCACGATACCTGTGATGATCTGGATCGCGAGCGCTGCGCCGGCAAGAACGCCGAAGTTCCAGAAATAATTGAGATTGCGCGGAACCGGATAGCCGGCACCGACCGCGTTATAGACGAGGCGCGGTAGGGGCAGCTTCTCGTCCAGCCACTTCATCAGCGGCTGCTGGGGTTCGTAATTCTTGGCCCAGGGAAAGCTCATCTTATCTTGCTCCTCAGCCGATCGTCACAACGGTGTCGCTGGTAAATTCATAAGGCGGCACGACCAGATTCGTCGGCGCCGGACCTTTGCGGATGCGCGCCGCGGTATCGTAGTGCGACCCGTGACACGGACAGAAATAGCCGCCAAAATCGCCGCGCGGTTCACCTTCTGCGGCCCCGAGCGGCACGCAGCCGAGGTGGGTGCAGACACCGAGCGTGATTAGCCAATTCTCCTTGCCCTCCTTGGTACGCTCCGCGAGCGTCTGCGGGTCACGCAGGTCGCCAAGCGACACCTTGTTGGCCTCAGCGATCTCGGCCGGGGTGAGGTTGCGCACGAACACCGGCTGCTTGCGCCAGCTCGTCTTGATCGCCTGTCCCGACTGGATCGCCGAAATATCGATCTCGGTCGACGAGAGAGCGAGCACGTCAGCGGACGGGTTCATCTGGTTGACCAGGGGAAGGACCACAGTGGCGGCCCCGACTCCGGCAAAGCTGACTGCGGCGATATTGATGAAATCCCGGCGCCGCACGCCATCGTCGATGCCGGCGTTGAGACTGGTTTCACTGGCCATTCGATTGCCCTTGCATGGCTGAACTGACAAATTCGCGCGGATGCCGGGTCGCCCTGTTTGCGCGCGCAGGACGCGGCGCATCCCGGCGGCCCCTCCGGGAATTGCGGGCCTGATAGCCGCACATCCGGGGCTTGCCAACAGGCAATTTCCCTCATCGCCGCTGGCAGTGCCAGCAGCCGCGATCGGGCTCGATTCCCTCGTCCCTAGCGGCTATGGCGAGCACGTGGAAATCGCCCTGTTTCAGCCCGACATCGCCGGAAACGTCGGCACGACGCTGCGCACTGCAGCCTGTTTCGGCACTCCCGCCCATATCATCGAGCCTTGCGGTTTTCCCTTCTCCGACGCCGCCTTGCGCCGCGCGGGCATGGATTATGCCGCCCGCGCCGACTGCCGACGCCACGCCGACTGGAGGGCGTTCAGCCACTGGGCTGCAGGCGCCGGCAAGCGGGTCGTCCTCTTGACGACCGCGGGCGCGACGCCCCTCACCGCTTTTTCCTTCACGCCTGCAGATCTCTTATTGCTCGGCGCTGAATCTTCGGGCGTGCCGGCGCATGTCCATGCAGCGGCAGCAGCGCGGATCGCGATTCCGATGCAGCCGGGCTTTCGCTCCTTGAATGTCGCGGTTGCGGCTGGCATCGCGCTCGCCGAAGCTCTGAGACAAACGAAAGGCTTTCCAGGATGATTTCGCTCGATCCCCAGCAACAGGCCGCCCGCCACTGGTTCGAGGCGCTGCGCGACCGCATCTGCACCGAATTCGAGGCGATCGAAGCCGAAGCAGGCAGCGCGGCGCGTTTCACCTACACGCCCTGGGACCGCGAGGCCGAGGGGCTTGAGCCCGGCGAAGGCGGAGGCGGCGTGCGCGGCGTGATGACGGGAGAGGTCTTCGAAAAAGTCGGGGTCAATGTCTCGACGGTCGGCGGCGCCTTCGCGCCCGATTTCGCGGCTTCGATCAACGGCGCGGCCGAGGATCCGCGTTTCTTTGCCACCGGCATCAGCCTTGTTGCGCATATGGCGAACCCGCACGTTCCCGCCGTGCACATGAATACGCGCTTCCTTGTAACGACGAAGCGCTGGTTTGGCGGCGGCGCCGACCTCAATCCGCCGATTCCCTATGCCGAGGACACCGACGCCTTCCACGCGCGGTTTCGCGCCGCCTGCGCGCCCTACGGGCCCGATGTCTACGAGCGCTACGCCAAATGGGCGGAGGAATATTTCTTCATCCCCCACCGCGGCGTCCACCGCGGGGTCGGCGGCATTTTCTACGATCATCTCGAATGCGGCGACGATGCTGAGTTCGATCGCAACTTTGCCTTCACGCAGGCGGTCGGCGAGGCGTTCCTCGATATCTTCCCGCAGATTGTCCGGCGCCGCATGCACCAACCCTTCACCGAGGCTGAACGCGAGGCGCAGCTCATCTGGCGCGGGCGTTATGCCGAGTTCAACCTCGTTTACGACCGCGGAACCTTGTTCGGCCTCAAGACCGGGGGCAATATCGACGCGATCCTGATGAGCCTGCCGCCGCTCGCCAAATGGGCCTGACCACAAAAGAGAGGCGCCCCGTCACCGGGACGCCCCCTTTAGTGACCTCGATCCCTTCCCGTCAGGCAAATACGTCGGTTTCGGTCCTCGATCCGACGCAGCGGTAGACCGCGGCTGGCATCGACACGGACACCAGCACCATCGGCACGTAGACAAGCAGCGCAACGATCAGCGCGCCGATCAGTGCGCCCGCCCCCGCATCGGGTGACGACATCGCTCCGCCTATGACCCCTCCAAGCACCATCGACACGATGAAGAGAAAGACGAAAAACAGGATCGCCATCAGGATGTTGAAGCCAACGATCGTCCACTGCGATGCGCTGGTCAGTCGCCACGATTCGCCGAAAGCCGTGAAAGGATTTGACGAACGGCTCGCTGCCATCAGCGGTCCGGTGACCGACAGTCGGCCAAAGAACCACAGGAAGAAGACGAGGATCGCGGCGTAGAACAGGAATGCGAAGAAGATGAGCCCCGCTGACGCCCCGCCCGTTGCCAGGCTTTCTAAAGACATGCCGCTCGCGCCGAAGATCGCGACAGCGAGTAGCCCGACGATGAAGAGCACAATATACATGAGGATGATGGTCGCGATGTAGACGACGATCATCGCGAACATATAGGCAGCCCCCGCACCGAGGCCCCAGCCGATGTCGCTCGCGGGCTCGCCGCCGACAAGGCCCGACCGCCAGATCAGCAGGCTCGCGGCAGTCACGATCACCCCGGCGATTATCGCGAAGAGGAAAAATGACCCCATCGCCCCGAAGGCGGCAGAGGGATCGCCCTGTGCCATCATCATGGTCGCCACCGTGTTGCGCAGAAAGAGCCAGCCGAGCAGACAGACAAGCACTACAGCGCCCCCAAGCCACATCAGCATCTGCCTCCAATTGGCTTTCAGAAACGCAAAGGTTTCGGAAAAAGCCGCACCGATACTCATCTTGACCATGTTGTTTCCCCTGCCTTGTTGAACCTTATGCGTCCCTCTTTTCTCTTGTTAACCCGCGCCCCTTCCTGCCCTCGCGGAAGGGAGCTCCCATGCCCTCAACTGAATATGTCGCTGGCGGCGCGCACCGCGAGCTGGCGATAGGTCGCCGCCGCGATTGCGAGCGTTACCATGCCGCTGATGGCGGCGACGGCGCCTTCGACGAGCCCCGTCAGCATGCGTGCGATGCCCTCATCGGTGCCGAGCACCGCTGCTGTGACACCGGCGAGGATCACGGCGATGACCAGGATCACGAGCGTGACGAGAAACATGAAGAGGAAGATTCGCCAGCCATTGCCCTTCGTCAGCGTCCAGCCCTGCCGGATCGCGGCGAGAGGATTGCGTTCGCTCTGGTCCGCAACGACCGGCGCGACGATCGCGAGCCGGGCCCACAGATAGAGGCCTGGCACGATCAGCAGCACAAAGCCGACTCCGACAATCAACCCGCAGAGGAGCTGGATGACGATCACCGTCGGCACCATCGTCAACGCAAAGACCAGCGCTTCACCGACGCTGATGCCGCTGCGCGACAGCCAGAGACGCAGGATGCCGATCCCGCCGATCCCCGAGACGATCGCGACAAACAGTTGATAGGGTACCGCCTGGATCACGTTGGCACGCATCGTCGCCATGACCTGATCGAAACTGGCCCCGGCGGCAGGCTCGATCGGCACGGGGCCGAACCAGCTCACTGCAAGCGTCGGCAAGAAGAGAAAAACCGCCGCGATGGCTCCCGTAAGCGCACTATGCGAGCGCAGGAGAAGCATGCTGTCTTCCCAGGCAGCGCCCATGTCGAATTTCGGCATCGATACTTCCGTGTCTGATTAGCCCCTCAAAGCGCGAGACTGACGCCCTCCCCTCCCCTTGTCCAGCCTTGTTAACGATTCCACCGGCGGCCTCCCTCTTGCGCTGGGGCGTCGAGCCGGGCAGGACGCGGGCGATGACCCGACTGCCGTCACCCGAATGGAGCGTTGCCCCCGGTCTTACCGATTATCCCGCCGCGCTTGCCGACATGGAAGAGCGCGCGGCGGCCATCCATGAAGGAGAGGCCGGCGAGCGCATCTGGCTCGTCGAGCATCCGCCGCTCTATACGGCGGGGACAAGCGCCGACCCCGCCGAGCTTCTCGACCCGCGCTTTCCGATTTATGATGCGGGACGCGGCGGGCGGTATACCTATCACGGACCAGGCCAGCGGGTCGGCTATGTTCAACTCGACCTCGGCCGCCGCGGCCGCGACATTCGCGCCTATGTCGCCGCGCTCGAAGGCTGGGTGATCGACGCGCTTGCACGGCTTGGCGTCGCGGCGCGGCGCGCCGAGGGCCGGATCGGCATCTGGACCGACGATCCGGCAGGACGCGAGGCGAAGATCGGCGCCATCGGCGTTCGGGTTCGGCGCTGGGTGACGCTGCACGGTTTCTCGCTCAACATCGCACCCGACCTTGGCCATTTTGGTGGAATCGTGCCCTGCGGCATCGCCGAATTCCCCGTCACCAGTCTTGCGGCTCTCGGGAATGAGGTAGGCTTCGGCGAGGTCGATGCTGCGCTGGCGGCCGCCTTTCCTGCCTTTCTCGACAAGCTTTCGCCGAGCGATTAGGAGGTAGCCATGACCCGTTATCTCTTGTCTTCAGCCCTCTTCCTGTCGCTCGCGGCTTGCGGAGGCAGCGAATCGGAAGGTTCGTCGACGACCAAGCTCGATGCGATCGAGGTTCAGCCCGGGACGATCAGCGATGCGATGATCATTCTCGACGATACGAGCCTCGACGGCACCGCGATCGACAATAGCGTACCCGATGAGGGAAGCTCCAAAAAAGCCGAGAAGACGGATGCGGCGGAGGAGAGCAGCGGCGATGATGCGGCCGAAGCGGGCGATACCGATGCCGTCGCTGCCCCTGCAGCCAAGAAGGCCGTGACCGCACCCGCCGCCAAGACGGCGGCCGAATAAGCTTTAGCGCAGCCCGAGGCTCTTGTGCGTCTGAAGCGACAGGCGCCAGCGCGGATCCGCCATCACCAGCTCGATGCAGGCGCGAACATTGTCGGCAGCGTTCGGATCGTCGAGCGGCTGAACCAGATGATGGGCAAAATCGAGCGACGCAAAATACTCGACATCGCTGCCCGGCTGCGGCCAGACAAGCTTCAGTTCGTCGCCGCTCGTCTGGACAAGCACGCTCCCCGCCTTCGGGCTGACGCAGATCCAGTCGATGCTGCGCGGGACAGGAAATGTGCCGTTGGTTTCGATCGCGATGGTGAAACCGCGTTCATGCAGGCTCGCAACCAGCGCTTCGTCAACCTGGAGCATTGGCTCGCCACCGGTCAGCACAACGTAGCGGTTATCGGGACCTTCGCCCCAAATACCGGCAATCTGGTCAGCAAGCGCCGCGGCATCGGCATATTTTCCCCCGAGCGTCCCGTCGGTGCCGACAAAATCGGTGTCGCAGAAGCGGCAGACGGCTTTCGCGCGGTCCGCTTCGCGCCCCGTCCATAAATTGCAGCCGGAAAAGCGGCAGAATACCGCGCGGCGGCCCGCCTGCGCGCCCTCCCCCTGGAGGGTCAGAAAAATCTCTTTGACGGCATAGGCCATGGGTCAGGCGTAGCGCGTCGGATCAGCGAGGCCAGCGTCAGCGAAGCCCTTGCTGCGCAGCCGGCAGCTATCGCAGCGCCCACAGTGCAGGCCGGCAGGAGTGGGATCGTAGCACGACCAGCTCATTCCCGCATCGAGGCCGAGCCGCGCCGCCTCGGCAGCGATATCGGCCTTGGTCATGTGCTGGAGCGGTGCGTGGATATGAAAATCGACGCCCCGGTCGCCGTCGCGTGTAGCGAGGCGCGCGAGCGCTTCAAAGCCGCTGATGAATTCGGGGCGGCAGTCGGGATAGCCCGAATAATCGAGGGCATTGACCCCGATGACGATGTCCTGCGCCTGGCGCGCCTCGGCGAGCCCGAGGGTGAGCGAGAGAAAGATGAGATTGCGGGCAGGCACATAGGTGACCGGGATGGCGTTTTCTTCCCCGAGCGGACCGTCCTTGGGCACGTCGATGTCGGCGGTCAGCGCCGATCCGCCAAAGCGGCGAAGGTCGAGCGGCAGCACGATATGTTCAACGGCGCCGACATGCTCGGCAATGCGCGCAGCCGATTCCAGTTCGACCCGGTGGCGCTGGTTATAGTCGACCGTGAGCGCGACGATGTGCGCGCCAGCTTCGCGGGCGAGGCCAGCGCAGACCATGGAGTCGAGTCCGCCCGAAAGAAGGACGATGACCGTTTTTCCCATAATGGCGTGCATTGGCGCCCGATACGCCCCGCCAGCCGGGCGCGCAAGGGCGCGTGCTGCACCGCATCAAGAAAATGGGCCGCGCGGCGATCGCCGGCGGCCCAGTTCGGCATGAAGCCGTAGGGAGAAGGACACACAAGGGTGCGTCGTGCGACCTTGATAGGCCGCGATGGTTAATTTCGCGTTACCCGTGGTCACCCGCCGGCGCAGGCCGCGACGCGCCGGGCCTCGATCGCCTGCGAAAAGGGCTTGCCGTTCGCAATGCCCTGCGTGTCGATCTGGACGAGCCGGTTGGTTTCGGCACGGATCGTCGTGCGCCCGTGCCCCGCCCCCGGACATGTGTAATGCACCGTCACCGACGCAGGCTTGTCCTCGATCACATAGCGTGAGCAATTGCTGCGCGCATGGTAGATCTGGATCATGCGCCGCGCGTCACCGAGGCAAATGGATTGGAGCGCTTCGGTCTTGCCGCGTTCGCTGAGCTGCCAGCGCCCTTTTTCGAGCCGGTCGAGCATCGCAAGCGAAGGGGCCTGTGCCGGCACCGGAGCGCTCGCGAACACCAGCGACGCAACCGCAAACATCCATCGTAAAAAGGGAGAGAAGATCGCCATATCCACCTATCCACCTGGCCACCCACAACCGGGCGAGAGCGCGACCCCGTTCTCCAGCAGATAGCAATCCGGCCGCGAGCTTTCAACCGCTCGCCCCCGAATCGCCACGGTTTGCCGGGAAGACAAGCCGCAGCGAGGCCTATTCGGACGTGCCGATTTCGCCCAAGGGAATTGGGAAAATGCGTGAGCAAAAGGCGCAGTCGACCTGAATGAGCCCTGCCTCATCGGCCATCTCGCGGCGTTCGCTTTCGGGAAATTGCGCGAGCACCCCGGCAAAATATCCGGTGCTGCACCGGCAGCCACGCGACACGATCACGCCAGGGTCGACGCGTACCTCCTCTTCGTGGAAGAGCCGCCAGGCGAGTGTTTCGAGCGAGGTCGCAGGATCGGTGAGTTCTTCCGCTTTGAGCGTCTCTGCAATGGTTCGCGCATGGTCCCATTCGGGCCGGTCATGGCGCACATGGAGCCGGTCGCGCCCGACTTCGCCCTCGGGCAGATGCTGAAGCAAGAGACCGCCTGCAACACAGCCCGCCTCGGCATCGTGGCGCGCGGCGAGGCGGATCAGGCTCGGAATCTGTTCGGACTGCTCGAAATAATGTTCAGCCGCCTCGCCGATCGACGATCCTTCGAGGGGTACGATCCCCTGATAGCGCTCGCCCGTCGTTGCATGATCGAAGGTAATTGCAAGGAAGCCCTCGCCGAAAAGCCCGAAGAGCGTAGGCTCGGGCCCCGCCTCGGCGAGGCGATCGGCATCAAACTTCAGATAGCCGCGAAGCTCGCCGCCGCGATAGTCGCACACGAGCAGTTCGACCGGCCCGCCGCCCGTTTGCGCCTGGAGCGTGAGCTGGCTCGTTTCGTCCTTGAGCGTTGAACCGAGAAGCACGGTGAGGACGAGCGCCTCGGCGAGCAGCTGTTCGGCGACCGGAGGGTAGCTGTGCGCTGAGATAATCCTGTTCAGCACCGGACCAAGCCGCACGAGCCGCCCGCGCACATGGCGCGCGGCGATAGTGAAGACCAGCGGTTGATCGAACCAGGTTTCGACCGCGGCGCTCACAGTTTTTCCAGGGCCCAGAGCAGCACGGACTTTTGTGCATGAACGCGGTTTTCCGCCTCGTCCCACACGCGCGACTGCGGTCCGTCGATCACCGCGTCGACAACCTCCTCGCCGCGGTGCGCAGGCAGGCAGTGGAGGAAGAGCGCGTCGGCTTTCGCCGCGCCCATCAATCGCTCGTCGACCTGGAAAGGCGCCATCGCCGCAAGCTTGTTGTGCGCATGATCCTGACCCATCGAGACCCAGGTATCGGTGACGATGACGTCGGCGCCCGCCGCCGCTTCGTGCGCATCGCGCACGAAATCGATCCGCGCGCCCCGCGCCCGCGCTGCCTCGACGAAGGCTGGGTGCGGTTCATAGCCTTGCGGGCACCCGGCGCGAACGTTGAACCCGAACAAGCCCGCCGCCTCGATGAGCGAGGCGAGAACATTGTTGCCATCGCCGAGCCACGCAAGTTCGAGACCCGGCAGCGGTTTGCCGCTCTCGACGAGAGTCAGTAGGTCCGCGACGATCTGGCAGGGGTGCGAGAGATCGGTCAGGCCGTTTATGACGGGCACGCTCGCGTGTGCGGCGAGCTCCTCGATCTTGGCGTGATCGTCGGTGCGGATCATGATTGCATCGACATAGCGCGAAAGGACACGCGCCGTATCGGCGATTGTCTCGCCGCGACCGAGCTGGGTCGTCCCCGCGTCGAGAATCATCGCGCTCCCGCCCAATTGGCGCATCGCCATGTCGAACGAAGCGCGGGTCCGGGTCGAATTCTTCTCAAACACCATCGCAAGCACATGATCGGCGAGCGGCTTGTCGGCGTCAGCCCGGCCCTTGGGCCAGGTCGCGCGCGCTGCCTTCCTGTCGATCGCGTCGGCAAGCATCGCAGCGACGGCGTCGCTGCCCGCGTCCGAAAGATTGAGAAAGTGCCGCATCAGGCTTCGGGCGGCGTATAGCTCGCCGCGCCTGCCGACAACTTCGTGATGCACTCATCGATATGCGCCTGCTCGATGTTGAGCGGCGGCAGGATGCGCACGACATTGTCGCCCGCTGCGACAGTCAGCAGCCCATGGTTGTCGCGCAGATGCGCGACGAACGCACGGCTGTCGGATTTCAGCTTGATCCCCAGCATCAACCCCATGCCGCGCACGCTGTCGAACAATCCGTCGTGATTGGGGATGAGCTGCTCGAGCGCACCGCGCAGACGCTCGCCGGTCGCCTTGACCTGATCGAGGAAGCCTTCCTCGAGGATCACGTCGAATACCGCCTGGCCCGCCGCCATCGCCAGTGGATTGCCTCCGTAGGTCGATCCGTGGGTGCCGATCACCATGCCGCGCGCGGCCTTTTCGGTGGCGAGGCACGCGCCGAGCGGGAACCCGCCGCCGATGCCTTTCGCGCTCGCCATGATATCGGGCGTGACGCCATATTGCTCATGGGCATAGAGTGTGCCGGTGCGCGCGACGCCGCACTGGACCTCGTCGAAGATCAGCATGAGGTCGCGTTTGTCGCAAATGTCGCGCAGCGCCTGGAGGAAGGGCTGCGACGCCGGGCGAATACCGCCCTCGCCCTGGATGGGCTCAACCAGGAAGCCCGCGGTTGTGTCGTCGACAAGGTCGAGCGCAGCGTTGATGTCGTCGAACGGCGCGTAGGCAAATCCGGGCAGGAGCGGGTCGAAGCCCTTGCGCAGCTTTTCCTGGTTGGTGGCTGAAATCGTGCCGAGCGTGCGGCCGTGGAACGCGTTGTTGAAGGTGATCAGAACATTCTTCTCGGGGTTGCCCGCGCTCGAATGATAGGAGCGCGCCGTCTTGATCGCGCATTCGACCGCCTCGGCGCCCGAGTTGGTGAAGAAGACGGTGTCGGCGAATGTATTCGCGACGAGCCGTGATGCGAAAGCTTCGCCCTGCGGGCTGCCGTAAAGATTCGACACATGCATCAGCGTCGCCGCCTGGTCCTGGATGGCCTTGGTGAGGTGGGGATGACCGTGGCCGAGAAGATTGACCGCGATACCGCTTGCAAAATCCAGATAGCGCTCGCCGCGTTCACCGATCAGATAGGCGCCTTCGCCGCGTACCGGCCGCACCGCGCACCGGGGGTAAACGGGCATCAGCGGCGTGATCGACATGGCAAGCACCTTTCCATAGAGGCAAAGCAAAAAGGCGACCCCGCATGGGCCGCCCGATTGGCGCGGCCCCTATACTGCCGCGCCCGGAGGCGCGTCAACACAGGGGATCAGAGCGTCCTCATCGCCTCCATCGCCAGCGCGAGCGAATGTTTGCGCGCGTCATGATCATACATTGACGAGACGGCGATGACCTCGTTCACGCCGGTTCGCGCGATGAAGGCCTTAAGACCGTCCGCGACGTCGCTGCTCGTCCCGACCGCTGAACATTGCAGCACATGGTCGAGAATGGCGCGCGCATTGGGCGGCAGGCTATCCTTATAGCCTTCGACCGGCGGCTTCATCTTGCCAGGGTGCCCCGTTCGCAGCGCAACGAAGGCCTGCTGCTGCGAGGAGGCGAGCCGTTCGGCCTCTTCGCGCGTATCGGCCGCGAAGATGTTGAACGCTGCAGCCGCGTAAGGCTCGGAAAGCTGCGCCGATGGCTTGAACTGGCGGCGATAGATATCGAGCGCTTCATCGAGCGCATCGGGCGCGAAATGGCTCGCGAAAGCGTAGGGCAAGCCAAGCATCGCCGCGAGCTGCGCGCCAAAGAGGCTCGATCCCAGGATCCACAGGGGAACGCGGCTCCCCTCACCCGGGACAGCCCGGATGCCGAGCCGCTCGTCGCCGGCGAGGAAGGCCTGCAACTCCAGAACATCCTGCGGAAACTGCCGCTCGTTGCTCGCGAGATTGCGCCTGAGCGCCTGCGCGACGCGCTGGTCGGATCCCGGCGCGCGCCCAAGGCCAAGGTCGACCCGTCCGGGGAAGAGCGCCTCGAGCGTTCCGAACTGTTCGGCAATGACCATGGGCGCATGATTGGGAAGCATGATCCCGCCCGCGCCGATGCGAATATGCTCTGTCGCATGACCGATGTGTGCGAGCACAACCGCGGTCGCTGCGCTCGCAATCCCCGCCATTCCGTGATGCTCGGCGACCCAGTAGCGATGGTAGCCGAGCGCCTCGGCGTGGCGAGCAAGGTCGGCGGCATTCGCGAGCGACTGCGCAACCGTCCCGCTGTCGGTGACGGGGACGAGGTCGAGAAAGGAAAGTTTCGGCATGAAACCGATATGCGGTGTCGCGGCCGCGGGTTCAACCTCTGCTGGCCATCGCGCTGCGGGGCGCCGTTTTGCCTCCGCTCCCGATCAGCCGCGCTCATCCTTGGGCGAATCCATGAGCACATAGGTGGTGATCGCATTCACCTGCGGCAGCACGCCCAGAACCTCGGTGTGGAAATGCTTGTAGGCGGCAAGGTCCGCCGCCTCGACGCGCAGCAGATATTCGATCGATCCGGTGACATTGTGGCATTCGCGCACTTCTGGCGCGTCGGCGATGGCCGCTTCGAACCCCGCTTGCGCATCCTTGGTGTGACGCGAGAGACCTACCGTCACATAGGCGATAAAGCCGGTCCCCACCCGCGCGGGGTCGATGCGAGCCCGATAGCCCTTGATGACACCGCTGCGCTCGAGCTCCTGTACGCGGCGCAGGCATGCCGAAGGCGATAATCCCACCCGGCCCGCAAGATCGAGGTTGGAGATTCGCCCTTCGTGCGCGAGCTCGCGCAATATCTTTCGGTCAAGGGCATCGATGTCGGTCATTGATTGCACATTTTAGTCAACACGAAGGCAAGTTTGCAACCATTCTTCGTCGGAACCGAATTATATTGCCCGCATGGAACAAGCCTCCCTCGCCGCGCTCGCAGCGTTCGCGCTCGTCACCTCGATCACGCCAGGTCCGAACAATATGATGCTCATGGCGTCGGGCGCCAATTTCGGCCTTCGCCGCACCCTGCCGCACGCGCTCGGCGTCGGCGCCGGATTCACGCTGATGATCATTCTTGTGGGCGTCGGGCTGATGCAGCTCTTCGACCTTTTCCCGCTATTGAACCTGGTCTTGAAAGGGGTGAGCATCGCCTATCTCCTGTGGCTCGCCTGGAAAATGGCGCATGCCGCCGCGCCCGAAACTGGAGGAAAGGCGCGCGGCAAGCCGATGCGCTTTCTCGAGGCAATGCTCTTCCAGTGGGTAAACCCCAAGGCTTGGTCGATGGCGCTGACCGCGATTGCTCTCTACGCCCCCGACCGCGATCTCGCTGCCACCCTCTTCGTCGCTGCAATCTTCGGCCTCATCAACCTTCCCTCGACCAGTCTCTGGGCGGTGATGGGGCAGGCGCTGCGCCGCTGGCTTTCCAGCCCGGCGCGCCTGCGCAGTTTCAACTGGACCATGGCGGCCCTGCTGGTCGGATCGCTTGCGCTGCTGATCTGATTTGCAAGGTTGCTGCCTGCAACCTATGCACGGCGCTCCCTTGCCGCCGAACGGAGACGAGAGCCGATGAAAAGCCGCCGCCTTGGCCGAAGCGCCATCCATGTGTCCGACATCTGCATGGGAACGATGACCTTCGGCAGCCAGGCCGACGAAGGGGTCGCGATGCGCGTTCTCGATCGCAGTTTCGAGGTGGGAATCAACTTCTTTGACACCGCCGAGGGTTATCCGGTGCCCCCCGATACCAAGTGGGTCGGACGCACCGAAGAGATTGTCGGGCGCTGGCTGAAAACAAAAAGCCGCGACGCGATCATCCTCGCGACCAAGGTCTCAGGTCCGAGCCACGTCTGGTTCAAGTCGCCCTGCCGGGGCGGCACGACCGCACTCGACCGTCATCATATCCGAAGCGCCGTCGAGGGGAGCCTCATGCGCCTCCAGACCGACTATATCGACCTTTACCAGACCCACTGGCCCGACCATCACGCGCCTTACGATGCGGTGATGGAGGCGCTCGACGAGCTGGTCCGCGAGGGCAAGGTCCGCATCCTTGGCTGTTCGAACGAGACGAGCTGGGGACTGATGAAGGCGCTCGGCGCGTCCGAAAGGCTGGGTCTTGCTCGCTACGAGACGATCCAGAATAATTTCAGCCTCAACAACCGCCGCTTCGAGGATGAACTGGCACAGGCGAGCCGCCAGGAAGGGGTAAGCCTCATCCCCTATTCGCCGCTTGCCGGCGGCGTACTCTCGGGAAAATATCAGGATGGCGCGATGCCCGAGGGCGCGCGCTTCTCACGCTACCTTGAAATGCCGGGACGGCAGGCCGCGATGGCCCGCCGCTTCGTCAACGAAAGATCGCTCGCCGCAACCGAGCGCTATCTCGCTATCGCCGCTGAGGCGGGGCTGCACCCGGTGACGATGGCAACCGCCTGGTCGAAGCAGCACGACTTCGTCGCCTCGACGATCGTGGGGGTAAGCGCGGAAGACCAGCTCGATCCGATCCTCGATGCGATCGACCTCGAGCTTGGCGAGGATGTGATGAAGGCGCTGAACCAGGTCGGCAAGGATATCCGATACCCGATGGGATGAGCTAGCCGACCTGCTCGAGGCTCGGCCATTCGAGCGCGAGCGCCTCACCGGACGGCAGCGCCCGCCACGCCGCGGACAGCCTGTCGAAGTGACGAAACACGCGCGGGGCGGCCGCGTCGAGGCGTGCCCTTTCCTCGGCGCCGAGCGATGCGCGCACACGCTCTGCCTCGCCGAGCGCGGCCTGCTGCGCTGCGCTATCAGGACGCGAGCGGCAGCGCCATGCGACGTCGAACAGGAAGGCGGCGAGTTCGGAGAGCACGCCGTCGCGGCCTTGCTCCTTTACCAGCTTTTCCCCTCGGGCAGCCTGCTTGCGGACCGCACGGCGATGCGCCTTTGCGTCGCGCCCGCCGTCCGGCGTCTCGATGCGAAAGCCGCCGGCATTGCCCCCGGCCGCGATCTGGCCGAAGACGCCCCCTTTCAGCCCCAGGACCCCTTCGGCGACGAAGTGTACCATGTCATGCGGCAGGTCAGGGTCGAACCCGGGCGCGGGATCCATGATCAGCGCCGGCGCGCCATTGCGGCGGATCCGCACGCTGTAGCGGCGATCGCCCGTCTTGATGAAATCGACCTGCATCGCGTCCAAAGACGAAGGCGTCAGAGCGCAGCCTTGAACAGCGTGAGCATCCGGCTCCACGCCTTCTCCGCGGCCGCTTCATTATAGGCTCGCCCGTCCGGCGGGCACCAGCCATGGAGCGCGCCCTCGTAAACCTCGACCTCATGCCATTGCGGACGCTGGTCGAGCACGGCCTTGAGGCGCGTTTTTTCCTCGGGATTCTGCTCATCGTCATTCTCTGCGATCGCAAAGAGGAACCCTGCCTGTGTGCCGGGTATCAGCAGGTGCGGGCTGTCAGGCTGGTCCGTTCCGACGCTCGCGCCGTGGAAACTCGCAGCGGCCTTCACTCGCTCGGGGCTGAGCGCGGCGGTGTAGATGACCATCGGCCCGCCCATGCAATAGCCTGCGGTGCCGATCCCTTTCGCGGTATCGACCTCCTTTTGCGCATCGAGAAACGCAAGATGCGCTGCCGCGTCGGTCGTAACCGCCGCCTTGTCGAGCTGTCTCAGATAGCCGAACAGCGTCTCGCGGACCTCGGGGTCGTCGAAATCATGGCCCGCATAGACCACCGGTGACTTCGCCCAGCGATAAAAGGGGTTCACGCACAAGACGGCATAACCCTCGCCCGCCAGCCTGTCCGCCATCTGGCGGAATGCGGGGCGCAAGCCGCGGATATCGGGCCAGATCAGAACGGCGGGATGTTTGCCTTCCCCTGGCGCTGCAAAATAGGCGTCAACGGTGCCGTCCGCCGTGGTGATCGACACATCGCGTCCCACTACGCCGACAGCGGCGCAGGCGGCCGCTGGAAGTATCGAGGCAAGCGTCCCCGCGCCCACCAGCGCGCCGAAGGCACGCCGCCGTACCGGGAGCCCGGCTCGGTCAAGGTCGGCCTGGGTGATCTCGTTGCACATCGTGTCTCTCCTTCAAGCCTTTGGGGGAAAGGCGCAAAAAATTCTCAGGGGGCTGCCCGCGCGATCTCCCGCGCGCGCGCAGCCGCGCATCGGCGGGGCGGGCCTGCCCTGGGGCAAGCTAACCGACACCTCTTTTAGAAGACAGGATTTTCTTGCCTGCGCGCCCCGCCCTCTCGTCAAGGTGGGTCGCGGCTGGAGCGGCAAGGTATCGCCTCAGGGGACCGCCGCGACCCGTATCTCATCGAAGCTGTGCGCGACATGATGCACGCCAAGCTCGCGCAGCCGCGCACCATGCGCTGCGCGGTCGGAGATATGCCCGGCGCCGCAAAAGCCCACCACCTGCATCCCCGCCGCGAGCGCTGCGAGCGCTCCGGTCGGCGAATCCTCGATCGCAAGGCAGGCGGCGGGATCGACCTTCAGGCCTTTCGCGGCGGCAAGATAGATGTCGGGATAGGGTTTGCCCCGCTCCCAGCCGTCGGCGCTATAGACATGGGCCCCGAAATGATGCGCGAGCCCGAAGCGATCGAGCGACGCCGCGATATAGGCGGGGCTGCTCGACGAGGCGACCGCGCGCGGACCTGCAAGCGACGCCAGAAACTCGGGCGCACCGGGAACTGGGGCGAAGCCATCGGCGAAGCGCGCTCGTGCGCGTTCGCGGTGCTGCTCACGAAAGTCGGCAGGAAGCGCGCGGCCGAGCCGCGCCTCGATCCGCCGCTGCGTTTCCTGCCAGTTGTGACCATAATAGTCGCGCAGACAATCCTCGTAGCTGGTCGGCAGGCCGATTGCCGTCAGGCTCTCGGCAAGCGTCTGGTTCGCGCGTACCTCGCTGTCGGCGATGACGCCGTCGAAGTCGAAAATGATCGCAGCAAATGGCATGGGATCAAGGCATCACCCCCGGCGCCCGCGCATGGTCCCAGGGCCCCTCGCCCGACCAGCTGAGGCCATCGGGAAAGATCAGCTTCAACCCGCTAAGCTGCGCAGGCGCAAAGAGGCGCATATTGACCCCCATGAAATCCACCTCCCCGCCCATGCGCTGCTTGAGACCCTCGGTTGCCGACCAGTGGCTCGTGCAGCCGCAGGCCGGGCAGAAATGGAGGTCCGAGTTCGGATTTTCGCGATCGGCGCGATTGTAGGTCCGCGTCTCGCCCGCGATCACGACATCACGCGGCGAATAATAGGCCCAGAGGATTCCGTGCGAAAAGCAGAGCGAGCAGTTGCATTCGGCGATTTCTTCGGGCGCGCGGGCGAGGCGCACCGACACGCCGCCACAATGGCAATGCGCCTCCCAGCTCATTCAACCGTCACCGATTTTGCAAGATTGCGCGGCTGGTCGACATCGGTGCCCTTTGCGACCGCGACGTGATAGGCGAGAAGCTGGACGGGTACCGCGTAGACGAGCGGTGCGATGAGCGGGTGGACCTTGGGCATCTCGATCGTTGCAAGGCAGCCTTCGCCGGCCTCAGCGAGACCTTCTGCATCGCTGATGAGCACGACCTTGCCGCCGCGCGCGCGGACCTCCTGCATGTTGCTCACCGTCTTTTCAAAGAGCGGGCCTGAAGGCGCGAGAACGACGACCGGCACGGCCTCGTCGATGAGCGCAATGGGGCCGTGCTTCATTTCTCCCGACGCGTAGCCTTCAGCATGGATATAGCTGATTTCCTTCAGTTTGAGGGCGCCCTCCAGCGCCAGCGGATAGTCGGGCCCGCGCCCCAGGTAGAGGACATCGCGCGCCGGGGCGACGAGATGCGCCATCGCGGATATGTCCTCGTCGTGCGCGAGCGCGGCATTGAGCGCTGCGGGCGCCTCGATCAGGTGGCGGACGATTTCGCGCTCCTCTTCGGCGCTGAGCTTGCCCTTGCGAAGCGCAAGGTGCGCGGCGAGCGCGGCAAGGACAGCGAGCTGGCAGGTGAAGGCCTTGGTCGAGGCGACACCGATCTCGGGGCCTGCATGGGTGGGAAGCAGCAGATCGGCCTCGCGCGCCATGCTGCTCGTTGGCACGTTGACGACGACCGCGATCGTCTGCCCCTGCGCCTTGCAGTGGCGCAAGGCCGCGAGCGTGTCCGCGGTCTCACCCGACTGCGAGATGAAAAGCGCAAGGCCGCCGGGCTGAAGCACCGGGTCGCGGTAGCGAAACTCGGAGGCGACGTCGATGTCGACAGGGACGCGCGCGAAGGTTTCGAACCAATATTTGGCGACCATCCCGGCATAGTAGCTGGTGCCGCACGCGACAATCGTGATGCGGTCGATCGCCGAGAGATCGAAATCCATCTGCGGCAGCGCGACCGTCTGCTCGAGCGGGCGGATGTAGGAGGAGAGCGTCTGTGCGACCACGACCGGCTGCTCGAAAATCTCCTTTTGCATATAGTGACGGTAATTGCCCTTCTCGATTGTCGCTGCCGACACGCCGCTCGTGGTAATTTCGCGTGCCACGGGATTGTTTTCGCTGTCGAAAATCTGCGCGCCTTCACGGCTGATGATGACCCAGTCGCCTTCCTCGAGATAGGCAATTCTTTGGGTGAGCGGCGCGAGCGCGAGCGCGTCCGAGCCCAAATAGGTCTCGCCCTCGCCATAGCCGACGACCAGCGGCGAGCCGAGCCGCGCGCCGATCAAGAGGTCCGGGTGCTGACGAAAGGCGATGGCGAGCGCAAAAGCGCCGCGCAGCTGCGGCAGCACCGCTTTGACGGCATCCTGCGGCGACAGGCCTGCTTCCACCTGTTCGCTCACAAGGTGCGCGACGACCTCGGTATCGGTCTCGCTCTCGAAACGATGGCCGCGCGCCTGGAGCCCTTCGCGCAGCGGCTTGAAATTCTCGATGATACCGTTGTGAACGAGCGCGACCTCGCCTGTGGCATGGGGGTGGGCGTTGCTGGTCGTGGGCGCGCCGTGCGTCGCCCAGCGTGTGTGCGCGATGCCGACCGTGCCGGGCGCGGGGTTGCCGCCAAGTTCCCTGACCAGATTAGCGAGTTTGCCCTCGGCGCGCCGGCGGACCAGCTGCCCGCCTTCGACGGTACACACGCCCGCCGAATCATAGCCGCGATACTCCATGCGCTTGAGGCCATCGACCAGCCGGTCTGCCACCTGATCCCTGCCGATGATTCCGATGATTCCGCACATGGTGCCGATGCTTTCTTCTAGAGTGTGTAGGGGATGCGAATACCCGGCATCGTTGCCGGAAACACCTTGATATTGCGTGTAACGAGAATGCGTCCGCTCAGCTGCGCCGTCGCGAGGACGAAGGCATCGGCCATCGTCAGCCCCTTGCGCTCGGCGCGGAGCGCGGCGGCGCGCCGCGCGACCGCGTCGCCGATTTCCTCGATCTGGAAGCAGGCAAGAAAGGCCTCCACGGCCTTCAGCGTCGGCGCGTCGGCGGCCGACATCACCTCCGCCCAGCTGACGCGGCTAATGCTCTTGCGCCCCGCGCGGCGGATCTCGCTGCGCGCGGCCTCGACGCCTTTGAGCGCGTCGATGAGGATATCGCTGTCAAATTGCGCGTCGATCATTCGGCCTCGCCGCGCAAACGCCGTTGATATGCAAGACCATCGCTAATATCGGCGCGGTCACGCCAGATGCCGAACGCGTTGTCGATCGCGTCGCCCGAAACCTCGGCGCGGAAGGAGGCGACGGCCCGTCGCACGAGCTCGGCGCGCGACACACCCTGTTCCTCTGCAAGCGCGTCGAGCCATTCGACATCGCAGTCTGGAATGTCCGCAAGAAAGCGCATCATATCTTGATATCATATCATGATATCAATGCAAGCATGCAGTGTCAGGCGCGGCCAAAATTCCGGTCGACGAAGATCATCGCAAATTGCACCGGATCGGCCGCTTCGCCATTGCCCGCCTCGAAGCGGGCCTTGCCTTCCTCCCAGATCCGGCGGATTTGCGCGGACAGATCCGGCGGAAACTTCATTTGCTTCTCGACGATTTCGGGCCATGTGCCCTTGATACCGAAGCTTCTTTCGAGGTTGGGAACCATCGCCTTGCAATAAGTGTCGGTGGCCTCGTCGAGATGCCCGATCGCACGCAGCACATAGGCGTCAACGAACCGCAGGAAGGGCTTGTCGGTGTAACGGTCGCTCAAATCATTTTCTCCGGCGTCATGGCCTTTGGCCGATCCTGCCCTGGCGCATCGCATGGCATCACCCTTTGGGCAATGCCCAGCGGTCGAAGGCAAGAAGAACCAATAATTTTCTGGCTTGTAAAAAGCCCGCTCCAGCGCACAGGGTCCCGCGTGGTTCATGGGGAGAATGATGTTGCGACTGGTTCGTCTGTTCCTTGCTGGAACCCTCGGCCTGGTTGCGGCTCCCACGTGGGCCGAGACGCGGGACGAGGCCGACGCCCGCGTCCTTGAGGAAGCGTTCGAGGCCCTGAGCGCCAAGGAGTATGAACCGGCCATCGCCAAGACGGGCGAGATCATCACCCGTTTCGAGGCTGAACGCCGTGCGAACGCCCAATATGGCTGCTCCGCCGGTCCGGGTGACCCGCCAGCGGCCGTTGAAGGCGCAACCATTATCCCAATATTGCCCCTGATTTGCACAGCCTATTTCCTCAGGGGATATGCCCTCGTCGACATCGGCCGCCACGATGAAGCCGGGTCTGATCTTGAAGCGGCAGCCGCCATGGATCCCGACAACGACCAGTTCGCGGCCGAACTTGGCGAATGGTACAAGACGCAGCGCCAATGGGAAAAGTCGCTCGAAATCTTCACGCGCGCGAGCCAGTTGAACGATCGCTCGCTTGATCTGGTGATCGAGGACAAGGCCGAAGTTCAGAGCATCCGCAACGCGCGTCGCTGCCGCTCCTATCGCGGGATCGCTTTCAATCACGCCGAACTGCGCCAGTGGGACAAGGCCCGTGCCGCGCTCGACAAATGCTTTGCGATCATACCCGGCGACGAAGGCTCGCAGAAGGAATTGAATTACATCAACGAGCAGAGCGCAAGGGACCGGTGACACGCACCGCGATGCGGCAAGGCGGTGCGCCCGGATCGCATCGGCGCGCTATTCTACGGCCTTTTCCGCAGCCTTCTTCTTGCGCATCGCGTCGTGAAAGCGATCGGCCCAACCGGGCTTGACCAACTGCTCGCCGCGCACGAGCCGAAGCTCCCCGTCAGCAACGTCGCGCGTCACCGCACTGCCGGCACCGACGATCGCGTCGCGGCCAATCTTCACCGGCGCGACGAGCGCACTGTTCGAGCCGATGAAGGCGTTCTCGCCGATCACGGTCTGATATTTGAAATAGCCGTCATAATTGCAGGTGATCGTGCCCGCGCCGATGTTCGCGCCGGCGCCAACGGTGGCATCACCCAGATAGGTCAGGTGATTGGCCTTCGCGCCCTCGCCAAGGACGGCTTTCTTCGTTTCGACGAAATTGCCGATCTTTGCCTTTTCGCCCAGCACCGTGCCGGGGCGGAGGCGGGCAAAGGGGCCGACCTCGCAGCCGCAACCGATCACTGCCCCCTCTATATGGCTGTTCGCGCGGATCCGCACGCCATCGGCGACGCTGACCCCGGGGCCGAAGAAGACGTTGGGCTCGATCAAGACGTCACGGCCTATCTGCGTATCCCAGGCGAACCAGACGGTTTCGGGTGCGAGGAGGCTCGCGCCCTCCGCCATCGCCTGCGCGCGCCGCCGCGCCTGCCACGCGCCTTCCATCGCCGCGAGCTCGGCGCGGGAGTTGATCCCCGCTACGTCAAAGGGATCGGTCGTCACCACCGCGCAGGTCCGTCCGTCCGCGTTGGCGATGTTGACGATATCGACGAGATAGAATTCCTTCGCTGCATTCTCATCGGTGACGCGCGCGAGGAGCGCAAAGAGGTCCGCTGCCCTTACGGCCATCAGCCCCGAGTTGCAGAGCGTGACCGCCCGCTCGGCCTCGCTTGCATCCTTATATTCGACCATCTTGGTGATGCGGTCCCCCCTTGTGATCACGCGGCCATAATGCTGCGCGTCGGCAGGCTCGAAGGCGAGCACGACCACTGCCGGCGCGTCGGGGGCATTGAGCCGGTCGATCATCGCCTCCATCGTTGCCGTCGGCACGAAGGGCACGTCGCCATAAAGGATCAGCACATCTCCCTTAAAGCCCTTGAGCGCGGCTTCGGCCTGCTGGACCGCATGGCCGGTGCCCCGCTGCGGTTCCTGGAGGGCAAGGCTGGCACTGCCGCCGAGCGCTGCTTCGATCTGGTCCGCCTTGTCGCCCACGATCACGACCTTCCTCGCGGGATCGAGTTCGTCGACGCTTGCCATGAGGTGCATCAGCATCGCTCGGCCGGCGATGGGGTGAAGCACCTTGTGCAGGTCGGATTTCATGCGCGTGCCCTTGCCCGCGGCAAGGATGACAGCGGCGATCGGTCGGTTGCTCATGCGCGGCTCCATGCCAGCAAATCATTGCGGTTTCCAGAGTGTCGCGGCATGCGCGGGCGATGAGTGATTTTCCTTTTGCGATCGTCGGTTTTGACCTCGACGGCACGCTCGTCGACACCGCGGGCGACATCACCGCGGCGCTCAACCACGCGCTCGGCCTCGCGGGCCGGACGCCGCTGAGCGAGGCCGAGGTCCGGCCGATGATCGGGCTCGGCACGCAGCACCTGCTCGAACAGGGGCTGAGTGCGACGGGCGGCATTCCCGAGGGCGAGTCGCCGCGACTCTATGAAGCGCTGCTTGACTTTTATGAGGCGAATATCGCGGTCCATAGCCGAACTTTCCCGGGTCTCGCCGAAGCGCTCGACCGGCTCGATGCGCTGGGAGTGCGCACAGCGGTCATGACGAACAAGCTCGAGGTGCTCGCGCGCCTTTTGCTCGGCGAGCTCGGCCTTGCGGACCGGATGGCGGCGATCATCGGCGGCGATACGCTTGGGCCGGGTAAGGCGAAACCCTCGCCCGAGCCGATCCGCGCGATGATCGAGGCCTGCGGCGGCGGGCGAACCGCCTTTGTCGGCGACAGCATTTTTGACGTCATGGCGGCGCGCGGCGCCGGAGCGACGAGCATCGCAGTCAGCTTCGGCTTTCTCCACCAGCCGGTCGAGGAACTGGGCGCCGATCATGTCATCGGAGACTATGCCGAACTGGTGCCGCTCCTCGAAAGATTATGAGGAACGCAGTCAGGCAATCGTCTCGAGAAGCTCGCCGATCGTTCCAAACATCGTGTCGATCTCGTCCTTCTCGACGATCAGCGGCGGCGACAGCGCGATAATGTCGCCGGTCGCGCGAACGAGGAGGCCCTTGTCGAAACAGGAGTGGAAGAGCTCCATCGCGCGCGCCGTCGGCGCCCCGGGCCTGGGCTCAAGTTCGATACCCGCGACGAGTCCGGTCGTGCGGATGTCGATGACGTGGCGCCGGCCCTTCAGGCCGTGCGCCGCCTCCTCCCAATAGCGCGCGAGCGCATCAGCGCGCTCGAAGAGTCCCTCGCGGGCATAAAGGTCAAGCGCAGCAAGGCCGGCGGCGCAGGCAAGCGGATGCCCCGAATAGGTATAGCCGTGGAACAGTTCGATGCCGCCGGGGGCACCCTCGATCACCGCATCGTGCCATTCACGCTTCACCGCGACCGCTCCCATCGGCACCGCGGCATTGGTGAGGCCCTTGGCCATGGTGATGATATCGGGCGTCACGCCCCAACTGCCCGCCGCGGTCGCGCCCCCGACGCGCCCGAAGGCGGTAATCACTTCGTCGAAGATGAGGAGAATGCCGTGCCGGTCGCAGATCTTGCGCAGCCGCTCAAGATACCCGACGGGCGGCAGCAAGACGCCGGTTGATCCCGCCATCGGCTCGACGATCACCGCTGCGATCGTTTCTGCGCCGTGAAGGTCGACAAGCCGTTCCAGATCATCAGCAAGCTCGGCGCCATGCTGCGGAAATCCGCGCGAAAAGGCGTTGCGCGCAAGGTCGTGCGTGTGGCGGAGATGATCGGTACCCGGAAGGCCGCCCCCGAAGGTTCGGCGATTGCTCACAATGCCGCCGACGCTGATCCCTCCGAAGCCGACGCCGTGATAACCGCGCTCGCGTCCGATCAGCCGCGTGCGCGTCCCCTGCCCCCGCGCGCGCTGGATCGCGAGCGCGATCTTGAGCGCCGTGTCGACCGATTCAGATCCGCTATTGGTGAAGAAGATGCGGTCGAGCCCTTCGGGCATCAGCGCGGCGAGCCGATGCGCAAGTTCGAACGCCTGGGGGTGTCCAAGCTGGAAGGTCGGCGCGAAATCAAGAGCGGCGGCGGCCCTGGTGATCGCCTCGACAATCTCTGTTCGGCAATGGCCGGCATTGCTACACCAGAGCCCCGACGTGCCGTCGAGGATCGGGCGTCCGTCGGCGCCCTGATAGTACATGCCGCTCGCCGAGACGAGCTGGCGTGGGTGCGCCTTGAACGCGCGATTGGCGGTAAAGGGCATCCAGAAGGCCGCCAACGGATCATTTTCGCCCTTCATTCACCAAGCCTCCTTCGCCTTGTTCAGTGAGCCTTCTTGCCCGGCATGAAATGGATGAACCCCGCGATCAATCCGCCGAGCAAGAGGCCGAACAGACCTGCCCCTGCTGCGCCGATGAGCCACGCCCAGACGCCGCCGAGTGGCAGGCTGCCGACGGACCCATGAGCAAAATCGTGAAGGGCATGTCCGAGACCGCCGATATGATATTCGTCGAGCCCGTGAAGCACAATCTGGCCGCCGACCCACAGCATCGCAGCCGTCCCGATCGTCGCGAGCGCCGCGAGCAGCCCGGGCATCAGATGCACCAGTCCGCGCCCGATGCTGCGCTGCGCGCGCGTGCCGCGCCCGGCCATGTGCAGCCCGATATCATCCATCTTCACAATGAGCCCGACGACGCCGTAGACGGCAATGGTGATCGCGACCGCCACGAGCGCCAGCGTCGCGCCGCGCATCAGCAAGGGTTCGTCGAGCACTTCGTTGAGCGCGATCACCATGATTTCTCCCGAAAGGATAAGATCGGTGCGCACCGCACCCTTCACCATCGTCTCCTCGTGCGATGTGTCGGCAACGATCGCGGCGTCCTCCTCGAGGCTCGTCTTGTCCTCCTGGAGCGAGTGCAGCACCTTCTCCGCGCCTTCAAAGCAGAGATAGGTGCCGCCGAGCATCAGCAGCGGCGTGATCGCCCACTCGGCAAGCGAGGAGAGAAGTAGCAGCGCGGGCAGGATGAGAATGAGCTTGTTGAACAGCGACCCCTTGGTGATGCGCCAGATGATCGGCAATTCGCGGTCGGGCGTAAAGCCGGTGACATAACGCGGCGTCACCGCGGTATCGTCGACGACGACGCCCGCCGCCTTCACCCCCGCCTTCGATGCCGCAGCGCCGATATCGTCGATGCTCGCCGCGGCAACCTTGGCGATGGTCGCGACATCGTCGAGCAGGGCAAAAAGACCTGAAGGCATGAGGCGTGGAGCTTTCGTTCGGCCAAAGAGAATCGCGCGGGCGCGCTGCACGACCTTGCCTACATCATTGATCAGGCGAAAGGCCTGAAATGGCTTTTGGAAGCGCGCTAGCAGTGCGCGCGCGCGAATGCCGCGGCCGCACCGAAAAGGCCAGGCTGCGGATGAGTGATGAGCTTGACCGGGATCGCCGCCATGAAGTTTTCAAACCGCCCCTTGGCGACGAAGCGTTCAGGAAAGCCCGAGCGCACGAGATGATCGCGAATCCTCAAACCCAGCCCGCCCGCGATCACCACCCCGCTCGCGCCTTGCGCGAGCGCAAGGTCGCCCGCGACGCTGCCGAGCGACAGGCAGAAGCGATCGACCGCGGCAGCGGCGAGGCTGTCCTCCTGCGCCATGCCGCGGGTCCAAATGGCAACGTCTTCCTCCTGGGTGACTGGGCGCCCTTCCATCGCGGCAAGCGTTTCGAAAATATCGACGATGCCGGGGCCCGACACGATGCGTTCGACTGACACGCGGCGATGGCGCTTTCTCAGCCGCGCCAGGATCGCATCCTCGATGCTGTCGAGCGGCGCAAAATCGATATGCCCGCCCTCGGTTGCCTGGACGCGATAGGTATCGCCATCACGCCAGACGTGCGCGACCCCGAGACCGGTGCCGGGGCCGATGACGCTGATCGTCCCCTTCGCCGGCAAGGGCTCATCGGGGCCGCTCAGCCGCTCGAAATAGCGCGCATCGGCCTGCGCCACGGCGTGACCCACGGCTTCAAAGTCGTTCACGAGCACATAATCATCGACGTCCAGCTTTTCGCGGATCAGCGCCGGGCGGATAATCCACGGGTTGTTGGTAAATCGGATGATGTCGCCTCGCGTCGGCCCCGCGATGGCAATGGCGACCGCGCGCGGCAGACTGCCGCCCTGGCGGCGCTGGAACTCTTGCCATGCCGTCTGGAAGCTTGCGTGATCCTCGGTATGGAGGGTGGTCGCCTCGCCGAGTGCGATACAGCGTCCGCCCTCGACCGTGGCAATCGCAAAGCGCGCGTGCGTGCCGCCGATGTCGACGGTGACAATGGACTGGCTCATGACTCTCCCTCACGCGGCCTCGTGCCGCCCGGGTCTCAGATTGACGCCCTGGTTCAGGCGGCGCAACAGGGCATAGCTATGCGCGCGCACCGGCGCGCGGCAAGTCCTACCCTTCAAATTGGCTCGCGAGCGTTCCATAGAAGGGGCGAGGAGCGTTGCGGGAGCGAGTGATGAACCATGAACAAGAGGCTGATCTTCCTTATCTGAAGAAGGTCGTCGGAGCCTCGATGGCGGGCACGGTCGTCGAGTGGTACGAATTCTTTCTTTATGGCACGGCGGCAACGCTGGTGTTTGGCCAGCTGTTCTTCCCCGAAACGGGGAACGAGCTCGACGGTATCATCGCGGCCTTTGCAACCTATGCGGTCGGCTTCATCGCGCGGCCGCTTGGAGGCGTTGTGTTCGGCCATGTCGGCGACCGGATCGGCCGCAAGTCGCTCCTCCAGTTCAGTCTCGTCCTGATCGGCGCCTCGACCTTCCTCATGGGCTGCCTGCCTAGTTTCGAGAGCATCGGCTATTGGGCACCGGGACTCCTCGTCCTCCTGCGCTTCATCCAGGGCTTCGCGCTCGGCGGCGAATGGGGCGGCGCGGTGCTGCTCGTGACCGAGCATAGCCCCAACCGGAGCCGCGCATTTTGGGGAAGTTTTCCCCAGGCAGGCGTGCCGCTCGGCAATCTCCTCGCAACCGTTGTTCTCCTCGTTCTCTCCGCAACGCTCTCTGAGGCGGCTTTCCTTTCCTGGGGTTGGCGCGTCGGCTTCTGGCTGTCGGTCGTCATCGTTGGAATCGGCTATTACATCCGCACCCAGGTCAGCGATTCGCCAATCTTCGAGGCGGCAAAGGCAAAGGCCGAGCGCGCGGCCGAAGCCAGCTACGGCCTCGTCGAGGTGTTCAAACGTTATCCGCGCGGCGTTTTCACCGCGATGGCGCTGCGCTTCGGCGAGAATATCGTCTATTATATGATCGTCACCTTCTCGATCACCTATCTCCATCACCGCGCGATCGACACGACCCGCATCCTCGCGCTGCTGTTCGCGGCGCATGTCCTCCACGTCATCGTGATTCCGCTCGTCGGTGCGCTCGCCGACCGGATCGGGAGGCGCCCTGTCTATATGGCGGGCGCTGCGCTCACCATGGCGTGGCCCTTTGCCGCCTTTCCGATGTTCGACACTGGCGGCACCGCGATGATCCTCGCCGCAATCATGCTCGGCCTTGCAATCCACGCCTTCATGTATGCACCGCAGCCCGCGATCATGGCGGAGATGTTCCCGACGCGGATGCGTTACTCGGGTGTTTCGCTGGGCTATCAGGTGACGGCCATCGTCGCCGGATCGTGGGCGCCGCTGATCGGCACCGCCTTGCTGCGCAAATATGACAGTTCGACGCCGATCGCCATCTATATCCTGTTCGCTGGAGCCGTCAGCCTGATCGCAGCACTCCTGATGCGCGAAACGCGCGGCGCGTCGCTGCTCGCGATCGACGAAGCTGATGCGAAGCAGTCAGCGAGAGGAATTGGCGTCGTCTCAGGGTAAACCTGACAAATACACTTAGCCGTCGGCCCTAAAATGGAATCTGCCGCAGGGTTAGCCGGCCGCTCCGAGGCGTCTGCCTATGCTCCCGGCGATTGCCGCTTCTATATCCATAGCGGGCGGGTCCGGTCAGGTCATCACCGATGGCGAGGCTACTGGTTTCACCTTCAGGCCGCTATTTTTGGCCAGGACAGACGTTCCGCGCGACTTGTCGACCCTCAGCGCAAATAGCTGAAATCGCGGCCCTCGCGAGCCGAGTTCCTCACGGGACAAGTCGGCGTTGCCAGAACCCTTGCGGAATATGCAACGCTAGGTGATTTGCGCCCGAGGATACCATTGGCATCGGCGAAGGGCGGGCTTGCGCGGGGGGGGCCAGCGAAAATCGCGGTCTCCAAGGATGAAGAGGGCGCGATGTCCAGCCTTTCCTCCACCTGCACCCAAATGAGAACGGGTTCCCTCCTTCTTGCTCGCGCATGGCGCTAATGGGAAAGTTGCCCCCTTTTCAACCGGAGATCGCTTCCTATCTTTTGGATGCCGGACGCCATTCCGGGTCCGGTGGACACAGAGGGCGTCGGCTCTCTCCGACGCTTCTCATGCCCAGATTGCTTCACATGGAGGATTTGGAAATGAGAACCAATTTCGACTTTACACCTTACCGCCGTACGACAGTCGGATTCGACCGCCTGTTCGAAATGCTGGAATCCGGCCTTCTTGGAGAGGCGGCGGATGGCTATCCGCCCTTCGACATCGTGAAGGAGGAAGAGGACCGCTACAGGATCACCCTGGCGCTTGCCGGGTTCAGGCCCGATGAGGTCGAGATCACGGCTCGTCAGGACCAGCTTGTCATTGCCGGGCGCAAGGCCGAAAGACAGGACGATGACACCTATGTCTATCGCGGCATTGCAACCCGCTCCTTCGAACGGCGTTTCCAGCTCGCTGATTTCGTCGAGGTTCGCGGGGCGGATTTCGAGAATGGCCTGCTCAGTATTCACCTGCAACAGGTGTTTCCAGAGGAGATGAAGCCTCGAAAGATCGTGATCAACAGCCACGCCTCCGCGCAAGGCGGGGGCGCCCCGCAACTGACAAGTAACCGGGCGGCCTGATCCCGGCGAAGCCCGGACTCAAATGCTCGCCCCGTAGGATTGGAGGTAAGCTATGGCACTGAAAGATCTGATCCCGTGGAACCGCCAGGAAACCCGCTTGCCCGTCCGGTTGAGCGACGCTGGCGATCATCCCCTCTTTTCGCTCCATCGCGAAGTGAACCGCCTGGTCGACGATGTCTTCCACGGCTTCGGCTTTCCCGCGTCCAAGCGAACTTGGCGCGGCGGCGACTGGCCCAACGTCGAACTTTCGGAAACGGACAAGGAGGTTCGCGTTACGGCGGAACTGCCCGGCCTCGACGAAAAGGACGTGGAGGTAAGCATCGACGATAATGTCCTGTCGATCCGAGGCGAAAGGAAGTTCGAGACGTCCGACATGGCGCGCGGCTATTCGGAGCGCAGCTATGGCCGGTTCGAACGGCATATCAGCCTGCCGCGCGGCATCGAGCAGGACAAAGGCAAAGCCAGCTTGAAGAACGGCGTGCTGGCGATCGCCTTGCCCAAATCTGCCGCGTCCATAAAAAGCCGCAGGACGATCCCCATCAATGCGCATTGATGGAAAACAGGCAGCCGGAACCCTCCGGCTGCCTGTCCCGCTCATCTGGCGTTCAGCATGGCGAGAAAAATTCCGCTTTCCCGTTCCAATCGAAGGGGGGAAAGATCGATGCAAAAAAGCTTCGTTCAGTCGCCTTGGCGGGCCTTGCGGCATGTCTTGCCACAAGCGCGGCATGCGGGCGTCCCACGACAGCCGCGTCCTGACGGACGATCGGTCGTCCGAATTTCTAGAGCGGCGACATCGCTCCCAAAGTGCGCATTATGCCGGAAGTACGGAGCCGCCGCGTCTGGTTCGGCCTTTTTCCCATCGCTCCCTTCGCGATGATGGGCCTTATTTCGCGCGAGATGGATCGAAGCTTCGACCCCATGATGCCGCGCTGCCAGCGGCACGGCGCGCGGCAGCTATGTCCCGATGGGTAAGGGCAAGAATTATTGCAGTAAATCGATACGAATCAAGTTCAGCGGGTCCGATACGAAAACCGACGATGGTGTCCCAAAGATCGGGTGACTGCACCCCGGAAACCGCGCCTCTCGGCGGCAAGTCCCAGCCTTTACGGCAAGCCCGGACGCCCCCCCCCCGCACACTATCTGACCCGCCGGACATTCAAGTAACATGCGAGGAGACCATATCGGCTCCCTGTTTCATTGAATGGAGATGACTCCGTCGACCGCGCGCCACTCCGCCGGGCCGATCAGATTCCGGTGAGCGACACGTATCGAGTGTAGCGCGGCCTCGATCTCACGGCGCCAATGGTCGAGAAAGCGGCGCAATTCCGGAAAGTCGGGCGCAACGTCATATTCCTGCCAGACGAACAGCTGCAGCAGAGACGGAGCATCGGGTCGGTAATAATGAATTTCCGCCGTTGTCAGACCATAGCCCTGCAACTGGGCGGTAAAGGCTCGATCGTTCATTGGAGCGCGCACCTCTCCTCATTCATCTCGAACGTGCTGAGCGCCGCGCCGACATCGTCCACCCGAACGGCGCGGCAGGCGCCGGGCGGCTTGCGAGGGCGGGCTTGTTTTTGACAGACGACCGGTTCGACGCCCAGGATGCAAGGATAGCGCGCTTGACTTCCGGTTCCAGGTCCGGGTGGCGCACGACATCAAAGGGATGAAGAACCCGGGAAAATGGCTGCGACATGGCATGGCCTCCTTTCCTTCCGGCGTGGCTCGATTTTCTTGTTCGCAGTGAAATCATCAGGACGAATTTGGCGTGCGAGCCGGTCTCGTCAAGAGGCCTCCAACCCCCTTGAAAATCCGGCAATTGGCACTCCTCCATAGAGAGTGCCAAAAAATTTCATTCCCCTCTTGAACGAGGAAATTCCCTTTCCTAGCTCATCAGCGCCCGTCGTCCCGGCGAACGACGGGATCACTGTATCATGCTATTGCAATTGGAGGTAGTGCCATGCATTTCCGTCCCTTGCACGACCGCGTGGTCGTCCGCCGCATTGAGGCTGAGGAAAAAACCTCTGGCGGCATCATTATCCCCGACACCGCCAAGGAAAAACCGCAGGAAGGTGAAGTTGTTGCCGTTGGTCCCGGCGCGCGCGACGACAATGGCAAGCTTGTCGAGTGTGCCGTCAAGGCCGGTGACCGCGTGTTGTTCGGCAAATGGTCGGGCACGGAGGTCAAGATCGACGGCGAGGATCTGCTCATTCTGAAGGAGAGCGATATTCTTGGCGTGATCGAGGCGGCTGAACCTCTGAAGAAGGCCGCCTGATCGTGGCTGTCCCGTCCATTTCAATAAGGAATCTTTAGGAAGGAGACTGGTTAAGATGGCTGCAAAGGAAGTCAGGTTTGCGTCGGACGCGCGTGATCGGATGCTGCGCGGCGTGGATATGCTTGCCAACGCGGTCAAGGTGACGCTGGGCCCCAAGGGCCGCAACGTCGTGATCGACAAGAGCTTCGGTGCCCCGCGTATCACCAAGGACGGCGTCACCGTTGCCAAGGAAATCGAACTGAAGGACAAGTTCGAAAACATGGGCGCGCGGATGATCCGCGAAGTCGCTTCCAAGGCGAACGACACCGCCGGGGACGGTACGACCACCGCCACGGTTCTAGCCCAGGCCATCGTGCGCGAAGGCGCGAAGGCGGTGGCCGCGGGCATGAACCCAATGGACCTGAAGCGCGGCATCGACTTGGCGGTGGACGCTGTAGTCAAGAATCTAGAAAGCCACGCGAAGACGGTCAGCGCCAATAGCGAGATTGTGCAGGTGGCTACCATTTCGGCCAATGGCGATCGGGAAGTCGGCAAGATTCTGGCGGAAGCGATGGATAAGGTCGGCAACGAGGGGGTCATCACCGTAGAAGAAGCCAAGAGCCTAGCCACCGAGCTGGAAGTGGTGGAAGGCATGCAGTTCGATCGCGGCTATCTTTCCCCATATTTCATCACCAATGCGGAGAAGCTGAAGGTCGAACTGGACGATCCCTATATCCTTCTGCACGAAAAGAAGCTTTCCAACCTCCAGGCGCTGGTACCGCTGCTCGAAAAGGTCGTGCAGTCGGGCAAGCCGCTGCTCATCGTCGCGGAGGATGTGGAGGGCGAAGCGCTCGCGACGCTGGTTGTCAACAAGCTGCGCGGCGGCCTGAAGGTTGCGGCGGTCAAGGCGCCCGGCTTCGGCGACCGGCGCAAGGCGATGCTGGAGGATATCGCCGTCCTGACCGGCGGCAACGTGATCAGCGAGGAACTGGGCACCAAGCTCGAGAATGTAACCGTCTCCATGCTCGGCCGCGCGAAGAAGGTGGTCATCGACAAGGATAATACGACCATCGTCGACGGCGCCGGAACCAAGGCGGACATTGACGGGCGCGTCGCGCAAATCCGTCAGCAGATCGAGACGACCACGTCCGACTATGACCGCGAGAAATTGCAGGAGCGTCTCGCCAAGCTGGCGGGCGGCGTGGCGGTCATCCGCGTCGGCGGCGCGACCGAGGTGGAGGTCAAGGAAAAGAAGGACCGGGTCGACGACGCGCTGCACGCGACCCGGGCGGCTCTCGAGGAAGGCATCCTGCCCGGCGGCGGCGTGCCGCTGCTCCGCGCGATCAAGGTGCTGGACGGCATCAAGGCCGCGAATGACGACCAGCAGTCCGGTATTGACATCGTTCGCCGCGCCCTGCGCGCACCCGCCCGGCAGATTGCCGACAATGCGGGAGACGACGGTTCGCTGGTGGTTGGCAAGCTGCTGGAAAGCGACGACTATAATTGGGGCTACAATGCCGCGACCGGCCTGTATCAGGATCTGGCGCAGGCCGGCGTGATCGATCCCGCCAAGGTCGTGCGCACTGCCTTGCAGGATGCGGCTTCGGTCGCCTCGCTGGTCATCACAACTGAGGCTCTGGTCGCGGAGCTTCCCAAGGAGGAAGCCGCCGCTACCCCCGTGCCCGCAATGGACAGCTGACACCCTCAGCGGTCCCGGCCATCCTGCCGGGACCGTCTCTTTCTGTATCGGTCGACAGGCGGGGGTTCTGGTCGATTTTCCCTGCTTGCCGAACTTCAGGGAGAACGGAATCATGAAAATCGCCCAGATCGCTCCCCTGGCGGAAAGCGTTCCGCCGAAACTCTATGGGGGAACCGAGCGCATCGTATCCTATCTGACCGAAGAACTGGTTCGCCAGGGCCATGACGTGACTCTGTTCGCCAGCGGCGATTCCCACACGACAGCCCGGCTGGTGCCTGTTTGCAAAACCGCGCTGCGACTTGACGAAGGCGTAAGGGATTCAGTGCCTTATCATATGATCCTGCTGGACGAGGTGCGGCGCCGGGTAGATGAATTCGACGTCCTCCATTTCCACATCGACCTTCTGCATACACCGATGATGCGCGATATCGCCGGCCGCACCCTGACCACGCTCCATGGACGGCTGGACCTGCCGGATCTCCAGCCCTTTTACCGCGCGTTCCCGGATTTGCCGTTGGTGTCGATTTCTAACGACCAGCGGCGTCCCATGCCGCCGGTGAACTGGGCGGGCACTGTGCATCACGGTCTGCCGCGCGACCTGCTGGAGCCGGCCCGTGCGCCCAGCAACGATTACCTCGCCTTCCTGGGGCGCATTTCCCCCGAAAAGCGACCAGACCGGGCCATCGCCATCGCCGCCGCTGCGAACATGAAGCTCAAAATCGCAGCCAAGGTGGACAAGGCGGACCAAGCCTATTGGGACGGCGTCATCGGGCCCATGATCCGGACCTATCCCGGCATCGAATATGTCGGGGAGATCACGGAAAAGGAAAAGGCCGATTTCCTGGGCAATGCCCGCGCCCTGTTGTTCCCGATCGATTGGCCCGAACCTTTCGGTCTGGTAATGATCGAGGCGATGGCCTGCGGCACGCCGGTCATCGCCTTCCGCTGCGGATCGGTGCCGGAAGTCATCGACCATGGTGTCAGCGGCATGATTGTCGATACGGTGGAGGAGGCCGTGGCGGCCCTGTCCCACCTCGACCGGCTGGATCGGCGGCGGGTCCGTGAAACCTTCGAACGACGCTTCTCCGTGGAGCGGATGACCGCCGACTATCTCGACCTTTATCGCAACCTGCCCGGCGCCCGGGCCGACGCGGCCCGAATCCGCCGGACACGCGGGGAAAGCGCCGCCTTGCGGGCCGTCGGGTGAAAGGAGCGGCGAGACATGGATGCACTGCCTCGACAATCCTCCATGGACCCATCGGACGGCGGGGCGGGGACGCCTGCGCAAATCTCCGTGCCAGCAGGGGCTTCCCTACACGACCGGAAGCCGCGCACGCTCAAACATGGCGACACCTTCGCCGTGTTCGACCATAGCGGCGACGCCATAAGAGGTCCGGGAAGCCCTGAGGGGATTTACCACAAGGACACGCGCCATCTCTCCCATTTTCACCTGACGATGAATGGCGGGGTGCGCCCGATCCTGCTAAGTTCGGCGCTGCGCGACGACAATGCCACCCTGACATGCGACCTGACCAATCCCGACCTGTTCGATGACCAGGGCAGGCACTTCCTGAAGCACGACCTGATCCATATCCGCAGGACACGGTTCCTGTGGGAAGGCGCCGCCTATGAACGGCTTGTCCTCTCCAACTACGATGACCGGCCGCAGAAAATTTCAATCGAGATCGGTTTCGGCGGGGATTTCGCCGACCTGTTCGAAGTGCGCGGCGCGACCAGGTATCGCAGAGGCGAAAACCGTCCGCCCCTGGTGGGAAGCGACCATGTCATCTTGAACTATCGCGGGCGCGACGAGGTGGTTCGCCGCACGACGCTGCGCTTCAGCCCGCAGCCAGAAAGCTTGACCGCGGACCGGGCCATCTTCACCCACGATCTCGCGCCGGGCGAGCGCCGGACCATCCTTATGGAAGTCCATTGCGGCGAGGCGAATTGCGACGGGGACCTGCGCCAGACATTCGTTCGCGCCCTTCGCAGCGCGCGCCGCGCGCTGCGCTCTGCCTCATCCCGCGCCGCGTCTGTAATATCTTCCGACGAGATATTCAACGAAGGGCTACGGCGTTGCGTCGCGGATATCTACATGCTTGTCACCGATACCGAGCATGGCCCATATCCCTATGCGGGCATTCCCTGGTATAGCACCGTCTTTGGCCGGGACGCAATTATCACCGCCATGGAAACGCTGTGGCTCGACCCGCAGATCGCGCGCGGCGTCCTTTCCTATCTCGCAGCGCGGCAAGCGAACAACCATGAGCCGCGCTCCGATGCAGAACCGGGCAAGATATTGCACGAGGTCCGCCAGGGCGAGATGGCCGTGCTGGAAGAAGTGCCGTTCCGCAGCTACTACGGCAGCATCGATTCAACGCCATTATTCATCATGCTGGCGGGCGCCTATCTCGACCGCACGGGGGATGTCGATTTCATTCGCGCGATGTGGCCGAACATCGAAGCCGCCTTGCAGTGGATAGACGATCATGGCGACCGCGATGGCGACGGCTATGTCGAATATAGCCGCCACAATGAACAGGGATTGGTCAATCAGGGCTGGAAAGACAGCCATGATTCCGTTTTCCATGCCGACGGCGCCCTGGCGCAGGGACCGATCGCGCTTGCTGAAGTGCAGGCCTATGTTTACGGCGCCTGGGAAGCGGCGGCCTGGATGCTCGACCGGCTTGGAGAGCCGACCCGCGCCATCGTCTTGCGCGCGAAGGCGCAGGATATGCGTCAACGGTTCGACCGAGATTTCTATGACGAAGCGCTGGGCACTTACGTCCTTGCGCTGGACGGTGCCAAGCGGCCATGTCGCGTGCGGACGTCCAATGCCGGACATGTGCTGTTTACAGGCCTTGCTCTGCCGGAACGCGCGGCAAGGGTGGTGGAAACGCTGATGGCCCCCTCATCCTTTTCGGGTTGGGGCATCCGCACCGTCGCCACAACTGAAGCGCGATATAATCCGATGAGCTATCATAACGGGTCCATCTGGCCGCACGACAATGCACTGATCGCCGCCGGTTTTGCCCGCTACGGTTTTCGGGCCGAAGCCTCGAAGATTTTCGCGGCGTTGCTCGCAGCCTCTACCTATGTCGATCTTCGCCGGCTGCCGGAATTATTCTGCGGTTTTCCGCGGCGGCCCGCGCAGGGACCGACCTTCTATCCCGTCGCCTGCATCCCGCAGGCATGGTCGGCCGCCGCGCCGCTCTTCCTCATCCAGTCGAGCCTGGGACTGTCGTTCGACGCGAAGGCGGAGCAAATTCTGTTCAATGAGCCAGTCCTGCCGGATTTCCTAAACGAACTGCTCATCCGCCGCCTTGAGGTCGGAAAAGGACGAGCCGACATCATGCTGCGCCGGTCCGGTTGCAAGGTGCTGGTCGATGTGCTGGATCGCACCGGCGACGTGCGGATTCTCTCCGCCGCCTGATTGAAAGGCAAGACTACCGGCGCCTATGCGAGAAATAGGCATATGGCTCATTTGGGTGCCAAGGTGCATCACGGCGAACCCGATCTCCGCCAAACTCATGCCCGGCTGCTGCTCTGCGAGGTCAGTGTTCAGCCCATGGAATCCGCATCCGCGGCTCCAGAGCCGTGATGGCCCGACGCGCTGGAGGGGCGTGGACAAAACCACGCCCACAATTCTCTCTTTTTTAGAGGATGGCGCACCCGGAACGATTCGAACGTCCGACCCCCAGATTCGTAGTCTGGTGCTCTATCCAGCTGAGCTACGGGTGCGTGGAGAGGCGCCTTTAAGGCGGGTCGCGCAGGTGCGCAACCCCCTTTTTCCTCTATTTCGACTTGAGCGCCGCCTGCGCCGCCGCGAGCCGCGCGATCGGCACGCGATACGGCGAGGCGCTCACGTAATCGAGCCCCGTTTTTTCGCAAAAATGGATGCTCGGCGCGTCGCCGCCATGCTCACCGCAGATGCCGAGCTTGATGCCCGCGCGCGTCCCGCGCCCGCGCTCCGCCGCAAGTTCGATCAGCTGACCGACGCCCTCGACATCGAGGCTGACGAACGGATCGGTGACGAATATGCCCTTGTCGACATATTGCGTGAGGAAACGCCCCGCATCGTCGCGGCTGATGCCGATCGTCGTCTGGGTAAGGTCGTTCGTACCGAAGCTGAAGAACTCAGCCGACTGGGCGATCTCGCCCGCCATCAGCGCGGCACGCGGCAACTCGATCATCGTGCCGACGAGATATTCGATCTCGCGTCCTTTTTCAGCGAACACGGCTTTCGCCGCTGCATCGACGACGGCCTTCATCAGGTCGAACTCGCGCCGGGTGGCAACGAGCGGGATCATCACCTCGGGCACCGGCGCGGCGCCGGTTTCGGCGGCGACGTCGCACGCCGCCTCGAAGATCGCGCGCGCCTGCATCTCGTATATCTCGGGATAGGTCACGCCCAAACGGCAGCCGCGATGGCCGAGCATCGGGTTGAACTCGTGAAGTTCATTGGCGCGGGCCTTGAGCGCCTCGACTCCGACGCCCGCGGCAGCAGCGACCTCGGCGAAATCCTCCTCGCGCGTTGGCAGGAACTCGTGAAGCGGCGGGTCGAGCAGGCGGATCGTCACGGGCAGACCCGCCATCACGCCAAAGATCGCGGCAAAATCGCTGCGCTGTTCAGGAAGCAGCTTGGCAAGGGCCGCGCGGCGGCCATCTTCGCTGTCGGCGAGAATCATCTCGCGCACCGCGGTGATGCGCGCGGCGTCGAAGAACATATGCTCGGTGCGGCAGAGCCCGATGCCTTCGGCGCCAAAATCGCGCGCGACCTGCGCATCCTGGGGCGTTTCGGCGTTGGTGCGCACCTTCATGCGGCGCACCTTGTCCGCCCATGCCATCAGCGTCGCAAAATCCCCGACCAGTTCGGGAAGCAGAGTCGGCACCTCGCCCGCCATCACCTCGCCGGTCGACCCGTCGAGCGTGATCACGTCGCCTTCGCGCAGCTCTCGCCCCGCGACGCGCAGCACGCGCGCCGCACCATCGATCGCGAGGCCGCCGGCTCCCGAGACGCACGGACGGCCCATGCCGCGCGCAACGACGGCAGCGTGACTGGTCATTCCGCCGCGCGCCGTCAGAATGCCCTTGGCGGCGTGCATGCCATGGATATCCTCAGGGCTGGTCTCGACCCGCACGAGAATCACCGCCTCGCCCATGCCGGCCGCCTTTTCGGCGCTGTCGGCGTCGAACATGATCTTGCCCGATGCAGCGCCTGGACTTGCGGGAAGTCCCTTGGTCAGCACGTCGCGCGGCGCCTTGGGGTCGAGGGTCGGGTGGAGCAACTGATCAAGCGCGCCCGGGTCGACGCGCTGCACGGCCTCCTCTTCGGAAATCAGTCCCTCAGCCGCCATGTCGACCGCGATCTTGAGCGCTGCCTTGGCGGTGCGCTTGCCCGAGCGTGTCTGGAGCATCCAGAGTTTTCCGCGCTCCACGGTGAACTCGATATCCTGCATGTCACGGTAGTGCGTCTCGAGCGTGTCGAAGACCCGGCCGAGTTCGGCAAAGGTCTCGGGCATCGCCTCTTCCATCGACAGCGGCTTGGCCCCCGCCTTTTCGCGCGCTAGTCTTGTCAGATATTGCGGCGTGCGGATACCCGCGACGACGTCCTCGCCCTGCGCGTTGATCAGCCACTCGCCGTACCAGGCGCGCTCGCCGGTTGCGGGATCGCGCGTGAAGGCAACGCCCGTGGCCGAGGTGTCGCCCATATTGCCGAACACCATCGCCTGGACATTGACCGCGGTGCCCCATTCGCCGGGGATCGAATTAAGCCGGCGATAGACTTTGGCGCGGTCGCTTTCCCAGCTCGCGAAGACGGCTCCGATCGCGCCCCAAAGCTGGTCCTTGGGATCCTGCGGGAAAGGCGCGCCTGTCTCGCGCTCGACGATCGCGAGATATTCGAGAACCAGCGCCTGCCAATCTTCGGCGGTCATTTCGGTATCGAGATAGAAGCCTTTGTCTTCCTTGGCGATTTCCAGCGCTTCCTCGAAGGCTGCATGATCAAGCCCCATGACGACGTCGGCATACATCTGGATGAAGCGGCGATAGCTGTCCCAGGCAAAGCGCGGGTCGCCCGACGCCTCGACGAGGCCGACGACCGTCTTGTCGTTGAGCCCGAGGTTGAGGACGGTGTCCATCATACCCGGCATCGAGACGCGCGCGCCCGAGCGGACCGAGACGAGCAGCGGATTGGCAGGATCGCCGAAGCGCTTGCCGGTGATGCCCTCGATATGCGCGATGCCGTTTTCGACGTCCGCGGCGAGCCCTGCAGGAAACTGCTCGCCATTCGCATAATAGGCGGTGCATACCTCGGTGGTGATCGTAAAGCCTGGAGGCACCGGCAGGCCAATCGAGGCCATTTCGGCGAGGTTAGCCCCCTTGCCGCCCAGCAATTCCTTCGAACGCTCGGCCGTGGTGGCCGCGCCGCCGAACAAATGCACCATCTTCGTCATCATATGCTCCTGCTGCCCCGGGGAGGAGGTTGCGGCTGGATAGGTATGCAATCCGGGTTGGTCGATTCAGTTTTACTTCGTTCGTTATAAATTGAGAAAACACCGCAGCGTCAGCCCTCGATTTTCGAAAAATCGGCAACGCCGTGCACGGCGCCGGTAAATCGCGCGAGGAGGCCAAGCCTATAGGCGCGAACCGAAAGGTCGGGGTCATTGACCATCACACCTTCAAAAAAGGCGTCGATCGGCGCGCGAAGACTCGCGAGCGCCGCCATCGCATCGGTGAAACGCTCTTCCGCAACCGCGGCGGCGGCCGCGGGTTCGGCTACGTCAAGTGCAGCAAGCAGCGCCGCGTCGGCCGCCGTCGGCGGCTGCGAGGCGGCCACGTCTCTTACCTCACCTGCCTGCTTCAATATGTTCGCAGCGCGCTTGTAGCCCGCGAGCAGGTTGGAGCCGTCCGCGGTTCCTATAAACGCCTGAAGCGCCTTCACCCGAGCAAGCAGACGGACGAGATCATCCTCTCCGCCGAGCGCGAATACCGCGTCGATGAGGTCGTGGCGAACGCCAGCTTCGCGTTGCTGGACCTTGAGGCGGTCGATAAGAAACTGGAGCACATCGTCGGCGATCGTCAGATTATGCCGTTTCCGCAGGCTTACGGCCTGGTTCACAACGCCAAAGAGCCGCGCCCGAATTGCATTTGCATTCAGCAGCTCGAGAATTCCGAGCGCCGCCCGGCGAAGCGCGAATGGATCTTTGGAACCCGTCGGCTTCATGTCCTCGGCGAAAAAGTTCGAAAGCGTGTCGAGTTTGTCAGCCAGCGCCACGGCCACCGTCACCGGCGCCGTGGGCACTGCATCGCCCTGCCCGACCGGCTTGTAATGGTCGCGGATTGCGTCGGCCACAGCATCGGGCAGACCCTCTGCGCGGGCATAGTAACCGCCCATCAGCCCCTGAAGCTCGGGGAACTCGCCGACCATTTCGGTGACGAGGTCGGCCTTTGAAAGCTCCGCCGCCTGGCGCGCAAACGCGGGATTGCAGGCGGGGACGATAGCTTCGCTCGCGAGCCATTCGGCAAGTTTTGCAACGCGCTCAACCTTGTCTGCGACGGTACCGAGCTTCTCATGGAAGGTGATGCGGTCGAGCTTTTTCGCGTGATCGGCGAGCCTGGTCTTGCGATCCTGTTCCCAGAAGAAGCGCGCATCGGAGAGCCGCGCCGCGAGCACCTTGCGGTTGCCCGCGACGATTTCGGCACCGCTATCGCTCGCATCGATATTCGCGGTGCAGATAAAGCCGTTGGCAAGCTTGCCGCCCGATCCGTTCACGACAAAATATTTTTGGTTCACGCGCGCGGTGAGCTGGATGACCTCCGGCGGCACTTCCAGAAAGGCCTCGTCGAAGCGGCCGAGAAGCGGTACTGGCCACTCGGTGAGGCCCGCATTCTCGATCACCAGCCCCTCATCCTCGACAAGGGCAAGGCCAGCATCGGCTGCGGCCTTAGCAGCGCCGCCGCGGATGATCGCCGCGCGTTCTTCATGGTCGACAATGACATGGCAGGCGCGAAGCTTCTCGGCATAGTCGGCCGCCGACCCGATCGTGATCTCGCCTGGACAGTGGAAGCGATGGCCGCGCGTTGCAAAACCTGAGGCGATACCGCCGATTTCGCACGTCACCAGCTCCTCGCCGAAGATCGCAACGATGCCCGAGAGCGGGCGCACCCAGCGCAGGCTTTCGCTGCTCGCGCTTTCGCGGCCCCAACGCATCGATTTCGGCCAGGCAAAGCCGCGGATGATCGCAGGGATCGCCTCGGCGAGGACATCCCTGGTCGCGCGGCCGGGTTTGTCGATCACGGCGAAATAGACGCCCTCCCGATCTTCAAGCTGGTCCTTTGTCAGTCCGGTCTTGCGCAGGAAGCCTTCGAGCGCCTGCGGCGGTGCATTTGTGCGCGGCCCCTTCAATTCTTCACTCACCGCTGCGGTCGCCTCGGGAAGGCCTTTGGCGATGAGTGCAAGGCGGCGCGGGGTCGACCAGACATCGAGTTCCACCGCATCAAGGCCGGCCGCGCTCAGCTGGGCTCGGAACAGCTTTTCCAGTTCGGCGCGCGCGCCCGCCTGCATGCGCGCCGGGATTTCTTCGCTGCGCAGTTCGAGGAGAAAGTCGGTCACAGCGTCCACCCCGGATATTGCGCGGTCCAGCGTTCGGACTGGCTGTCGATCCATGCCTTGCAGCTGCCCTTCGCAAGATCGCGCACGCGCGCCATGTAATTGGCGCGTTCCTGGACGCTGATCACGCCGCGCGCCTGGAGGAGGTTGAAGAGGTGGCTCGCCTCGATCGCCTGGTCATAGGCGGCGAGCGGGACGCCCGCAGCGATCGCCCGAGTGCACTCTTCCTCGGCCGCCTTGAAGCCTGCGAAGAGCGTATCGGTGTCGGCGACCTCGAAATTCCACTTGGAAAATTGGCGCTCATTTTCGAGGAACACGTCGCCATAGCTCACCCCCGGCACGTCGCCGACGGGGTCGGAGAAGCGCAAGTCGTACACATTGTCGACATTCTGGATATACATGGCGAGGCGCTCGAGCCCGTAGGTGAGCTCGCCTGCGACGGGCTTGCAGTCGAAGCCGCCCATCTGCTGGAAATAGGTGAACTGGGTGACTTCCATACCGTCGCACCAGACCTCCCAGCCAAGACCCCATGCGCCAAGCGTCGGCGACTCCCAGTCATCCTCGACGAAACGGATGTCGTGAAGCAAGGGATCGATGCCGATCGCTGCGAGGCTGCCGAGATATTGTTCCTGGAGGTCCGCGGGCGATGGTTTCAGGATAACCTGATATTGGTAATAATGCTGGAGGCGGTTCGGATTCTCGCCGTAGCGACCGTCGGTCGGACGACGGCTCGGCTGGACATAGGCGACATTCCAGGGCTCGGGACCGAGGCTGCGCAGCGTCGTTGCGGGATGAAAGGTCCCTGCGCCGACGCGCATGTCATAAGGCTGGAGAATCGCGCAGCCGCGGGCGGACCAATAGGCGTGAAGCGTCAGGATCATGTCCTGAAAACTAAGGGGTGTCTTATCCGCCGCGTCGGCCACGTTTCGCCTTCTTTCGCAGGTGCAACAATTGCCGCAGCCCTTGGCGCAGCGCGGGCGCAGGGTCAAGGGTCGGGCGGAGCCGATGATCGCAAAAGGGCCGCGTAGCGTGATCTTGCGAGCAACGGTTGACAAGGTCAGCCAACCCTGCCATTTAGTCAATAACACCTGACATTCAGTCAGGGTTGCGTGACGATTGGGTGGAAATCCCGCGTGAACAATCAACTAAAAGTGCTGCGCGCCATGCGAAATTGGAGCCAAGCCGAATTGGCCCAGCGGCTCGATGTGTCGCGCCAGGCCGTGAACGCGATCGAAACGGGCAAATACGACCCGTCGCTCCCCCTCGCCTTCAAGCTCGCACGATTGTTCGGCATGCCGATCGAGGAGATTTTCGACGATGGTTTCAAGGGACAAGACGATGCCTGCTGAACCCAAGGAAGCCCGCGCGCCGGGGATCGTCTGGCCTGTCGTGATCTCGCTTGGCGCGGTCATGCTCGCCGGCGTCTTCGCGGGCTATCATGACGCCGCCGTCGAAGCCGGGCGCACGCCGCCTGCCCCATGGGTCGGCCCGCTCATCGCCGCGGCGGTCGGGCTCGGCGGCCTCGCCCTCTATTTTCGCCGTCACGCCAGCTGGTTTCGCGCGCTTTCGCCGCGGCAGCGTCGCTATTGGTCAGCGCTCGGTCTCTCGGGCATTATCGGCGGCATTATCGGGGGGTGGATGGTGCTCGACCAGGAAACGGGCCGCGGTGCCGCGGACCTTTTCGGCAGCGGCGCACTGAGCCCCAACTTCGCCGTGGGTGCCTCGCTGCTGTGGGCCGGCGGCCTCGCGGCCGGCATGATCCTCTATCACTGCGCCATCGACGACCATGAAGAGCGCGCGTGGCTGTGGGCGGGGCTGGCAGGCTGGTATGCATTCATTTTCCCGGCGCCCATTTGGTGGGCCCTCCATCGCGCAGCGCTCGTCCCGCCCGTCGACGTGATGCCGCTCTTCCTCTTCTCCTTGCTGGTGAACGGCGCTGTCTATCTCTGGCTGAAGTTTCGCTGAGCCTCTTTTCACTTCTCGCCCAACCGCTACAACCTCTCTCCAGAAAGGCCTCCCCCGATGAAAAAATGGTTCAAGAAATTCGCCACCACCTGCGCGATCATTCCGCTCGCGCAGTGCGCATTGATCCCCGTCAACAGCCATGCCTTCGAACCGGCGGCGCAGGTCGCCCCGGTTGCACCGGCAGGAACGCAGCCCGCCGAGACAATCGACGCCGACCCCGCCTTGTGGGTGGTGAAGGACGAGGACACAACCATTTACCTGTTCGGCACGATCCATGTCTTGAAACCGGGCCTCAGCTGGTTCGACGAGGCGGTGAAGGATGCCTTCGACAAGTCTGACGAACTGATGCTCGAGATCGTGGTCCCCGAGGACCAAGCCGAAATGGCAAAGATCATGCTGCCAGTGGCCATCGACCAGAGCGGCAGGACGCTGTCGTCGCGCCTCGCACCGGAAGACCTTGCGGCCTATCAGGCGGCGATGACCAAGGTCGGCGTGCCGCCCGCGCAGTTCGACATGTTCGAGCCCTGGTTCGCAGGAGTCACGCTCACGATGCTTCCGCTCATCAAGCTTGGCTACGCCCCCGAACAGGGCGCGGAAAAGCAGCTGACGAGCTTTGCCAAGGGGGCGAGCAAACCGGTCGCTGGGCTTGAGACGGTCGAGCAGCAGCTCGCCGTTTTCGATACCCTGCCCGAAGACGAACAAGTCGCCTTCCTCAACGCGGTCGTGAAGGATATCGACAATGTCGGAGCGACCCTCGACACGCTGGTCGAGCAGTGGAGCAAGGGCGATCCTGAAGCGCTGGCCGCGACGATGAACGAAAGCCTGGAGGCGACGCCTGGGCTCGCCGAAGCGCTGCTTTATCGCCGAAATGCCAATTGGGCCGACCAGATCAAGGCACGCATGGAGGAGCCTGGAACGGTCTTCATCGCCGTCGGCGCAGGACATCTGGCGGGCAAGCGCAGCGTGCAGGATTATCTGAAGGAACGCGGCCTGACCGTGACGCGGGTCGACTATTGACGGGCGAGCGCCGCCCTGCCCTACCGGGCGGCCGCATAGCGGCCGCCCTTGTCGCCTGCCTGCTTGCCGCCTGCTCGCCGAACAAGGAGACCCTCGAGGCGCATCCCGCAATGTGGCTCGCCGAAGACGAAGATACGCGCATCTATCTGCTCGGTACGATGCATGCGCTTCCCCAACACATCGACTGGGACGGCGGCAAGGTCGCCGAGGCCGTGGCGGCGGCAGGCGAGCTCATCATGGAGCTCTCGCCCGACGAACTCGCAGCGGCGGGCGAGGAGTTTGCGCGCCTCGCGCCGCGCCCGGTGCCGCTCCCGATCGAGAAGCGGCTGACCCCGGCCGCCCTTGCGCAGTACCGCGCGCTCGAGGCGGGCGGACCAGCCTTTGAGGCTGATGCGCTCGACGATTGGGCGGTGATGGTCTTGATGGGTCAGCGCGTGGCACAGCGGGCCGCGCTCACGCCTGACAATGGCGTCGAGGCGCGGTTGACTGACGATTTTCGCGCGGCTGGAAAGCCGATTGGCGGCCTCGAAACCGCGCGAAGCCAGCTCATGCTGTTCGAATCCCTCGATCTGGAGACGCAGCGCGCGCTGCTCACGCGCGCTGCCGACGGCGCCGTCGACGCGGTCGCCGATGTTCGCGCGCTGACTGCCGCCTGGTCGCGCGGTGATGTCACAGCGCTCGAAAAAGTGATCAACGAGGATATCGATGCGGTGCCCCGTGCGCGCGAGGCCATCATCACGGGGCGCAACCGCGCCTGGAGCGGCTGGATCAAGCGCCGCATGGCAAAGCCGGGCACGGTGTTGGTCGCGGTGGGCGCCGGCCATCTGGTCGGCAGCGAGGGCGTACCGGCCATGCTTGCCGCGGATGGTCTCATGGTACAGCGCGTCCAGTAGGGGCGGCAAGGCGCGCCCCTCCCTTGATTACCTTGCCGCGCGCCTGCGCCATTTGGTCCACAAATGCCGCGCGAGGAGCCGCGGGGGCATGCGAAGCCAGTGCGAGCGGATGTAGAAAGCCTGCCGCAGCGCAAAATTGCTCGCCCTGCCCCAATCGTCGCGCGCAAGGAGGCGCCGCTTGAACCAGCGGTCGCGCGGGTCGCGCCGGTCCCAGCCCTCGGGAAGCGCCGCGCCGAAGACGTCGCGCGCGAGGCGGGCGGCGCGGTGGACCACGGCGCGCAGGCCGTGTTTGTCGGCGCGCGCGTCAAGTCGGCCCCAGAAGCCGGGGTCAGACGCGGCAAAATCGCGCGTCAGGCAGTGAAAATCCCAAAGATTGCGCAGCCCCCCCTGCAAATCGCCATCGGCGAGCAGATGTGCGGCCGAGTGGCAGGCCATGTCGGCGGGCGAGAGCACCGCAAAGCCGCTCTTGGTCATCACCGCATCGGTCACGAGCGCGAGGGGGTCGGGCGTCGTGCGATGCGTTTGCGGCAGGATCGTGTGGTGGACGTCGATCATCCGGTCGCGCGCCTTGTGGATCAGCGGCGGCAGTTCGTGCATATGCTCGCGGTAATAGGCATCGTCATAAGGATCGGACTTCACCCATTCCCAGCCCGCCTCGAGCAGCTCATTTTCGGCGCGGCCGATGTCGTGCACGGGGACGAGAATGTCGAGGTCGCCGATCTGCCGCCCCGCAGCGCAGGACAGCTCGGCTGCAGCATAGGCCGTTCCTTTCAGCAAGACGAATTCGATGTGCTCGCTCGCAAGCGCGCGGCGCGCCATCTCGGCCTCCCACAGCGCCTGCTTCGTCGCAACCGCAGCCGCGGCGCGCTCGTCGCAAAAAAGTGCCGCCACCGGACCAGGGAGCGGCGCATCCTCGAGCCGGTGCGCCAGTGCCGCGAGCATCGCCTCGGCGCGCGCAGCCCCGATCACTCCCTCCCATTCGCCCGCGGTCAGCGTCGCCGCCTCGCATCTGCCCGCAAGGAGGTCGGTGAGATGTTGCACCGCGCTCATGATGCCGCCTCGGCCCAGAGCTGTTCGACGAGCGCAAGACCCGCCGCGCTGTCGGGATAGGAAATGCCAAAGGCAGGGACCGTGCGCACGAGCCGCGTCAACGCCTCGAAGCCCGCCTCGCCGAGCGCGGTGTAGTTGGTCGACGCCTCGGTCAGGCGAACAAAGGCCTCACCCTCGCCGATGCGCTCGATCGCTGCCGCGTCGCCAAAACGCGGGAAGAGCAGCAGCGCCGGGCGCGCGGGCTCGTGCATCGCCGCGACTGCCTCCGGGCGCGGAATCAGGTGGCGGATATCGCCCTTGGGCGTACCCGAAAGGAGCGGGCCAAGCCGTGCGGCGTCGACACGCGCCGCCATTTCGCCAATCGCCTCATTCTTGAGGCTCACGGCGCGCGGAAAGGCGAGTGCGTCTCCGCTTCCAGGGTCGATCATCGTGAATTCGTCGCCCATCAGCCGCCAGCCGCCCTCGCCCAGCAAGGCCGCGAGCGTCGACTTTCCCGATCCCGAGATCCCCGACATCAGGACGCTCTTGCCTTCGCGCTCGGCGGCGCTCGCGTGAAGCAGGAGATGCCGCCGCCAGCCGAGCGCGACCTGGAGATTCATCCCCATTTCAGCGGCGAGCAATCCCATCGAGAGCGGCAGCGGCAGCGCGTCGGGCACGACGAAATCGCCGCCGATGTGCACCGAGGGGCGCAGCCAGCGTCGCCATGGCCGCGCCGCGAACAGCCGTACCGTGGCATCGGCGGGGCGCGCGGGATCGTCAGGGTAGGCCGCATAGAGCGTCTCGAGCGCTGCGATCGGCGCGCGCCAGTCGCTCCCGATGCGGAACCGGACGGGTCCCACGGTGATGCGCGTGCTGTGCCTCACGCGGGTTCCACAAGGCCAAGGGCGGCAAGTTCGCGCAGACGTTCGCCAATAAGCCTGCGCGTCTCGGCGCCCTCGGGAAGGTCGAAGCTCGCCGCGAGGCGCGCTGCGAGCAGTGACGCATTGCAGGCCTCGCCGCCCATAGCCGCCAATATCTCGGGCAGCGGCGAGACGACGAGATGCGTCTGCGTGGACCGGCGGTCGAAGATGGCGGTCACCTCGCCCAACGGCTCGACGCGCAGCGCCTCGGCGGGCGCGGCGCGAAAGGTCGGATCAGCCATAATCTTCAGCGGCAGCAATGAGCTTTGCGAGGATCGCCATCAGAGCGGTGCGCTCGGACGCGCTGATATGCGACTCAAGTCGCTCCTCGGTCGCAAGCGCTGCGGGGACGATGGCGTCGTAGAGCGATCGGCCGGTTTCGGTGAGGTCGAGGTGATGCGAGCGGCCATCGGCCTCATGCGCCTGGCGGGCGATGAGCTGGCGCTCGGCGAGCGCCTTGGCCGCGCGATTGACCGTCACCTTGTCCATCCGCGTCGCCTGCACCAGCTCGCGCTGGGTCATCGGCTTGCCCTCGCCCAGAACCGCCATCAGCCGCCATTCGGGAATCTTCAGTCCGAAGCGGTTCTGATAGTCAGCAGCGATCCTTTCCGACAAGGCGTTGGAGGCTATCGACAGGCGATAGGGCAGGAACTGATCGAGGTTCAGCGTCTTGGCGGCCATGGCACACCTATTATCGTCTGTTTGGCGTCTGTGAAGACAGGCTGGCGATTAAATCCGCCTAAAAGGAGAGGCGCGCGCCGACCCAGAGCGTCCGGGGCGTCGCGCGCTCAACGATACCCGCCGAGGAAATCGCCGCCCCGACCAGTGCGTTGAAGAGATTTTCGCCGCGCGCCTCGAGGCTGATCGCATCGGAAACGCGGCATGACAAACCGGCATCGAGCGTCAGTGCATCGCCGAGGCGCTGCAGCCCAAGGTCGTCCTCATTCTGCCGGCCGATATAGCGAAGCGTCGCAAAGCCGCCGAGCGGACCGGCGCCGCGATTGCTCAGCGAGACGCTGCCGCTGTGCTTCGCGACCTGTGCCGGCCGCAGCCCGTCGAGCACCGACGCGGCGCCCGCAGCATCGACGCGCGCGTCGGTGAAGGCGTAGCTTGCGCGCAGCGTCAGCGGGCCGAGCGGCGCGTCGGCGCTGAGTTCGATCCCCTTGCTGTCGATTGCGTCGAGATTCTGCCGCTGGCTGTAGGTCGCCCCCGCTGCGACGAAGCCGACGCCGGGGAAAGTACCGGGCCCGGTGCCGAGCGTCACGTTGGCGATCGCATTTTCGAGGCGATTGCGGAAGAATGTGACGGCGAGGCGCACGTCGCCGAGCGTCACGTCGGCGCCCACCTCGCCGCCCCACAGGCGCTCGGGGCGGAGCAGCTCGTTCGCGGCCGTCGCGTCGGGGCCGACGCGGAAGGGCCGGTAGAGTTCGTTGAGCGTCGGCAGGCGCCAACCGCGATACAGGGCCGCGCGCACCGCGACCGGCCCCGCGGTCCACCGCAGCCCGGCGCGCCCGCTCGCCTCCCATCCCTGCCGCGCGGCAAAATGCGCGTCGGTGATCACCGGCCCGGCGACATTGGCCTCGAAGCGATAGCCCGCGCCGAGCCACCAGCGGTCGACGCGCGCGCTCGCGGTCCACAACAGCCCGTCGCGCGCATCGCCCGAGGTCCATTCGGCGAAGGCGCCCACCGTGTCGCTGCTGCCCCCCGCTATGCGGTGGCGGCCGGGGACGAGCCCGGCGAACATATAATCCTCCTGCGTCCGCCCGGCCGTCCGCCGCCAGTCGACGCCGAGCCGCAGCGGAAAGGCGCCGCCGACCGCCGGGCGCAGTTCGAGCCGCGCGCCAAGGCCGGTCGCGGGCACCCGCTGGCGAAGCGCGGGGGCGAGGCTGCTGCGATCCGCCGCGACGCTCGCGAAGCCGCTGTCGAAATCGCGAAGCTGGAGATAGGCGAGCGCGAGCCACTGCACGCCCGCGCCGGGCTGGTGGAGAAAGCGCAGGCTGGCGTCGACGCCATCGACGCGGCTTTCGCTGAAATCGGTGCCGCGGTCGCGCCGGTCAGAAAAGCCGCGCAGGCTTGCCTCGATGCGGCTGTCGGCGCCTGCATCGAAGCGCAGCCGCACGCCGAGCCCGCCCTGCTCATAAGGCGCCGCGCGATCGACCGCGCCGCGCTGGCCCACGACGACCGGAACAAAGCCTTCGCCGCGGCTGTAGCGACCGTCGATGGCAACTTGCCCATCGCCCAGCCGCGTCCCGGCGCTCCCGGACAGGTCGATGCTGTCGCGGCTGCCATAGGCGGCGCTCGCCTCGACCCCGTCCGTCATGTTTGAATAGAGGCCGATCGTCCCCGCCAGAGCGCCGGGTCCATCGACCCCGCTCCCCCCGCCGCGCGCGACAATGATGCCGCCGAGCCTGATCGAATCATAGGCGCTCCACGCGACCCAGCCGCCGAAAGGATCGGCCTGCGGCACCCCATCGAGCGTGATCAGCGCGCGGCTCGACGCATTTCCGCCCAGCCCGCGCAGCGTCACGCCCTGACTTGTCGGATGCGCGCTCCGCCCGTCGGAGCGCCGAAACTGGGCGAGGCCGCCCTCGTCGCGCAGGCGATTCTCGATGCGCGTGCCGAGCCCGGGATCGAGGTCGCGCAGGATCGCGGCGGACTGGACCGAATTGCTATCGGTCGGCTTCAGCGATCCGCCCCCGACGACGACAATCTCCTCGGCCGGGACATAGCGCGCCGGGATGAAGATCGGCTCGCCCTTGTCCTGCGCCATCGCCGCCGCCGGCAGCGCCAGCGCGGCCGCCCCCGCGAGCCGGAGGATCACGCCGCCTTCACCGCGTCGGGGTGCGCCTTTTGAAACGCCTCAAGCTCCATGCAGGCAGCGTCGATCGCGACAAGGCGTGGAAAGGCATCGAGCGGCACTTCGAAGCGGCGCGCATTGTACATCTGGGGCACGAGGCAGCAATCGGCGATCCCCGGCGTGTCGCCGCCGAGATAGTGCCCCTCCCCCGCCATGGCCTCGAGCGCGTCGAACCCTTCGAGGATCCAGTGGCGGTACCAATGATCCTTGGTCTGTTCGTTAAGCCCGAGGTCGCGCTTCAGATATTTGAGCACGCGCAGATTGTTGAGCGGGTGGATGTCGCACGCGACGACATGCGCCTGCGCCAGCGCGACGGCGCGCGGCATCGGCGCATCGGGGATGAGCCGCGGCTCGGGATGGGCGCGGTCGAGCCAGTCGATGATCGCAAGGCTCTGGATGATCGTTTCGCCGTCGGCGACGAGCATCGGCACGAACCCTTGCGCATTCTGGGCGAGATAAGCCTCGCTCTTCTGCTCGCCTGCGATCAGGCTGACCTCGACGCGTTCATAGGCGAGACCCTTGAGGTTCAGCGCGATGCGGACGCGGAAGCTTGCCGAGGAACGGAAATAATCGTGAAGAACGAGCAAGGTCATGTCCTGCCTAATGCCCGGCCTTCGGCATCTCGTCAATCCATTGCCGAAGCAGCGCCGCGCCTTCCTTGTGAACGGTCGAGCGGCCGACCTCGGGCATTGCGATCCCCGCCTCGAGACTTTCGAGGCGGTAGATGAGGAAACTCTGATCGGGATCGCCGGGCCAAATAGCAAATTCCATCCCGCCGCTGCCGCGTCCCGCCGCGGTCGGACGCTTGCGGATACCATAGTTGACGCCGACGGGATCGCTCCAGCGCAGGAAGAGCCCGCTGTTCGATGCGCTTCCTTCGGGATTGTGGCAATGGGCGCAGTTGACGTCGAGATAGGCGCGGGCGCGCTCTGCGATCGAGCCGGTGGCGGGATCGTCCCAGCGCGGCATCGGCATGGCGGTCGCGGGCGCCTCGGCAAAGAAGCGCGCAAATTCGGGGCGGCTGAGCGCGGCGGCGAAATCGATATTGGACGCCTTGGGCCCGATCGGCACGATCGCGCCTCGCTTGCTGTGGCATTCCTTGCACTGATTCTTGTTGGGCACGGCATAACGGATGCTGTGCGCATCGCCGCCCGGGCTCTTGAAGCTTACCGGCACCCGGCGCCCCGCCAGGGCGAGCGTCGCATCCTTGCCGTCGGCGTCCCAGATATAGGGGAGCGCCGTCCAGCCGCTCGCGCGGTGAAGCAGGAGCCGCGTCTCGACCGGCCGTCCGCCGTTATGGTCGGGCCAAGCGAAGTTTTTGACGATCATGCTGCCGAGAGGAAAATCGATATGCCCGTCCTCTGCGACGCGCGCCTTCTCGCCCGGCGGCACCCAGATCAGCCGCTGCTTGTCGGCATAGTCGCTAAAGAGCGGCGTACGCAGCGTGTAAGGAAGCAGCGCGTCGATGGGCTCGCTGGTCCCGGGCCGAAAAATGCCGAAGGCCGAAAGCTTCGCGGGCAAATCTCTGCCGTCGATCACCGCCTGGTTCGGCGCGGGCTCTGGCAGCGCGGCAGCCATGCTGGCGCACATAAGAGCCGCGGCGGCCGCTGCCGCGATACGCTTCACTGGACGCGCGCCTCCATGGTCGCGGGCAAGGTGACGCCAGCGAGCGGCTCGGACGTTTCGCCCTTGAGGTCGGCAGGCGACGGCTTCGCTTCGCTCTGCGGCGTGCCGACGTCGGGAAGGTTGAGCGACAGCACGGCGACCTCATCATTGACAATCGCGCTCCCGGCGCCGTCCCACAGCACCGGCGGTATATGGCCGCCCATGGCGGAGGCGATCTCGGCCCCGCCCGGAAAGGCCGGCGCAAAGCCCGCATTTCCGTGCTGATTGCCCCAGACCGCGATATCTTTCGGCAGCGGCTGATATTTTTCGTCCTCATAAGGATAGCGGTAGCCGACGATCATCACATTCGCCGTGCCATTGTCGGCAAGCAGATTGCCGAAAACCTCGACGCGGCTGTTCGCCATGACCAGCACGCCAGTTCCGGTCGGCACGCTCGCGACGATATTGCCCTTGGGCGCAAAGTTCGGCGTGCTGTTGTCGCTCACCACATTGTCGAAGACGCGGACATTATGGCCGCCCTGCTGCGGCAGGCTCGGCAGATCGAAAACCAGGATCCCGCCCGTATTCTTCGTCGCGATATTGTCGTGGACGTCGGCGTCGTAGCAATTCTCGATCTCGATCCCCGCGACATTCTCCATCGCGATCGAATCGCGCACGACGATATTCCTTGACTGGCCGACATAGATGCCCGCGTCGGACGCGCCGCGAACATAGACGCTGTCGATCAGAACGTCGCTACTCTCGACCGGATAGATGCCGTAGGCGCCGTTGGTCTGCTTCGGCCCCGCGGTCCATTCGACGCGCAGTTGATGGTAGACGATACGGTCGGCACCCTTCGACTTGATGCCATCGCCTTTGGTGTTGAGGACCGCGAAATTGGTGAGATAGACGTCGTCCGACGTGACGAGCAGCCCCTCGCCCGCACCCTGCTGGCCCGAAAAATCAAGGATCGTGCCCTCGCCATCCTTGGTGCCTGCGCCGCGCAATGTGACATTGTCGACATCGAGCGAGAGGCCGTCGGTGAGCGTCCAGGTGCCTGCGCCCAGTTCGACGACGTCGCCAGGCTCGGCGAGGATCAACGCTTCTTGCAGTTTCTCGTTCGCATCGGGGGCGCCCGCGGCGACGCTGATCGTCTTCGCAGCGGCGGGGCTGGCCGCAACGGCGAGCGCGGCGATGAATGAAACCCAGTGGACTTGCATCTAATCTCTCCCTGCTTTTTTCGCAGCATGCGGCAAGCCGCGAGAGATGCCAAGGCCTTGCTTACAGCGATGTAGATCAGCTCGCCCGGGGAATGCGCGGGGAGAAGCGCCTAGGGCGCGTCGCCCAAGATCCAGTCGACCCCGGCGGCGACGTGGATCCGCGCTGTGTCATAGATGGGCAGCACATTGGCATCGGGATCGACGAGCATGACGAGTTCGGTGCAGGCAAGCACCAGCGCCTCGACATCCTGCTTGGCGATATCGGTGATGAAGGTGCGCATGGTGCGGCGCGAATCCTCGGTCACCTTGCCCTGCATCAGCTCGTCGTAGACGATGCGATCGACGTCCTCCGCGCGGCTCCCGTCATAAGGAGCAAGCGTCAGCCCGTAACGCACGAGGCGCTGGCGATACCAGGCTTCGGTCATCACATTGCGCGTGCCGATGACCGCGGCTGACTTGACGCCGTCTGCGCGCATCTTCTCGCCGGTTTCGTCGACGATGTGGAGGAGCGGGATCGAGATGGCTGCCGCGACATCTTCCGCCACCTTGTGCATCGAGTTCGCTGCGATCATCAGCGCCGTCGCGCCCGCATCCTCGAGCCGCTTTGCCGATTGGATCAGCGCATTCCTGGCATGCGCCCACTCTTCGGGCGTGTTCAGCCGCGACAGGTCGCAATAATTGAGGCTTTCAAGCAGGATCGGGGCCGAGCATCCTGTCCCGATCCGCTTCTGCACCCCCTTGTTGAGGTGGCGATAATAAATCTCGGTCGAGGCCCAGCTGATGCCGCCGATGAGGCCGATCTTGCGCATTTCGTTCCCAAACTCCGTTCGCCCGGGCCTTGTCGAGCTTTCCAATTACCTTGCCTCAGTGGCACGAACGTCGCTTTGACATGCCCGGGCGACCGGTTCGCCGATGACCTCTCAGTGCCCGCCGCCGTTCAGCGCCTTGACGATGTCGTCGGCCATTTTCTTCGCATCGCCAAGGAGCATCATCGTCTGGTCCATGTAAAAGACATCGTTGTCGACCCCGGCATAGCCGACCCCCCCCATCGAGCGCTTGACGAACAAGACGGTCTTCGCCTTTTCGACATCAAGCACGGGCATACCGTAGATCGGCGATGATTTATCGGTCTTGGCGGCCGGATTGGTCACGTCATTCGCGCCGATGACAAAGGCGACGTCGGCCTGCGCAAACTCGCCATTGATGTCCTCCAGTTCGAAAACCTCGTCATAGGGGACATTCGCCTCGGCAAGCAGCACGTTCATATGGCCGGGCATCCGCCCTGCAACCGGGTGGATCGCATATTTGACGTTGACGCCTTCCTTCTTGAGAATATCCGCCATCTCGCGCAGCGCGTGCTGGGCCTGCGCAACCGCCATGCCATAGCCTGGCACGATGATGACATTTTCCGCCTGGCTCATGAGGAAGGCGGCATCGTCAGCGCTCCCCGGCTTCCACGGCCGCTGCTCCTTCGCCCCGGCTGCCCCGGCGCTCGCGTCGGCGCCGAAGCCGCCCGCGATGACGCTGAGGAAGCTGCGGTTCATCGCGCGGCACATGATGTAGGAGAGGATCGCACCCGACGAGCCGACGAGCGCGCCGGTGATGATCATCGCAGTGTTGTGAAGCGTGAAGCCCATCGCCGCGGCGGCCCAGCCCGAATAGCTGTTGAGCATCGAGACGACAACCGGCATGTCAGCGCCGCCAATGGGGATGATGAGCAGGAAGCCGATCAGGAAGCTGAGCGCGGTAATCGTCCAGAAGACAGCGGGCGACTGATCGGTGAGGAAATAGCCGATGAGACCCAGGATTGCAGCGAGCGTTCCGAGGTTGATGACGTGGCGCAGCGGCAGGAGGATCGGCGCGCCCGACATATTGCCGTTGAGTTTCAGGAAGGCGATCACCGAGCCTGAAAAGGTGATCGCGCCGATCGCGATACCGAGCCCCATCTCGATGCGGCTGACGGTGAAGATCTGCCCCGCTTCATCAGCGATGCCGAAAGCACCGGGGTTGAGATAGGCGGCGGCTGCCACGGCAACCGCGGCGAGGCCGACGAGGCTGTGGAAAGCTGCGACAAGCTGCGGCATCGCCGTCATCGCGATGCGGCGCGCCATCACGATACCGATGACCGCGCCGATGCCGATCGCACCGATCACCTCGATGGGGTTGGCGAGCTCGTGGGTCAGCAGCGTGGTGACGACCGCGATCGCCATGCCCGCCATGCCGAAACGGTTGCCGCGGCGCGACGATGCGGGCGACGACAGGCCGCGCAGCGCAAGGATGAAGAAAACCCCGGCGACAAGATAGGCCAGAGCCACCCAGGGATTGATCGGTGCGACGTCGTGCATGTGAAACTCTTCCCCTGTAGAGCGCGCCTCAGCAGCTCGTCAAAATTTTCAGATTATCAGCGCCTTAGCGCTCTTTTTTCTTGTACATGGCGAGCATGCGTTCGGTGACTGCGAAGCCGCCGAAAATATTGACGCTTGCCATCACGACGGCGGCGAGGCCGAGCCATTTCGAGAGCGGCGATCCCGCCGCAGCGCTCGCGATCAGCGCGCCCACGATAATCACCGAGGATATCGCATTGGTCACGCTCATCAGCGGCGTGTGCAGCGCCGGCGTCACTGACCAGACGACGAAATAGCCGACGAAGCAGGCGAGGACAAAAATCGAGAAAATCGCAATAAAATCCATGATATATCTCCCGATTTCTGCCTATCCGAGCAATCGCTCGTTGACGACCTTGCCGCCCTGGGTGAGGCGGACCGCATTTCCTATTTCCTCGTCGAGGAGAGGCCTTCCTGCTTCCTTGTCCCAGAAGGCGGACAGGAAATTGAAGAGGTTGCGGCTGAACAGCGCGCTTGTATCGGCAGGCATGAGCGCCGCAATATTCTTGGCCCCAATCACGGTGACGCCGTGAATGCGCTTCGTCTCACCCGGGGCCGATCCCTCGACGTTGCCGCCGCTCTCGGCGGCCATGTCGACAATCACGCTGCCCGAGCGCATGGTCGCAATCTGCGCGTCCGAAATCAGCCGCGGCGCCGGACGTCCGGGGATGAGCGCGGTGGTGATGACGATGTCCTGCTTGGCGATATGCGAAGACACAAGTTCAGCCTGCGCCGCCTTATATTCGTCGGACATTTCGGTGGCGTAGCCGCCCGCGCCCTCGCCCTCGATCCCGGCGACGCTCTCGACGAAGATCGGCTTGGCACCGAGGCTGAGGATCTGTTCCTTGGTCGCGGCGCGCACGTCGGTCGCGCTGACCTGCGCCCCGAGGCGGCGCGCCGTGGCAATCGCCTGCAGGCCAGCCACGCCCACACCCATGATGAAGGCCTTGGCGGCGCTCACCGTGCCCGCCGCGGTCATCATCATCGGAAAGGCGCGGCCATAGGCATTCGCGGCGATCAGCACCGCCTTGTAGCCCGCGAGATTCGCCTGACTCGAGAGGATGTCCATCGACTGCGCGCGGGTGATACGCGGCATGAACTCCATCGCCAGCGCCTCGATCCCGAGCCTTGCATAATCATCGACGCGCGCGCGCTCACCAAAGGGATTGAGCCCGGCAGCGAGCCACGCGCCCTCGGCGAAGCCCGACAGTGTCGCAGGATCCGGCCCCTGCACGCCGAGGATGATGTTTGCCCCCTTCAGCGTCTCGGCGCGGCTGCCGACGCTGGCGCCCGCGGCTGCATAGTCGGCATCTGAGATCGAGGCTTGCTCGCCCGCGCCTGCCTCGACGGCAACATTGGCGCCAAGGCCAATGAACTTCTTGACGGTTTCGGGGGTCGCAGCGACACGGGTCTCGCCAGCGGCGAGTTCCTTCAGGACGGCGATGCGCATGCCGGGCCGGTCAGGACGCGAGCAGAAGAACGACGAAGGCGGTCACGAGCACCGTGATGATCGCCCCTACCTTGAACAGGCTGAGGAAGCCCGAATAGGTTTCCTGTGCTGCTTTGATATCCTGTTCGGACGACATTGGCTCTTCCCCTTATATTGCTCGCTTCGCGCACGCCGCACGCGCGGGTCGATTCTGGATTCGCGCAGGTCTTAGCTACGCCTTCTGCTATCCTCAAGCCCCGCCACGAAAGCAGCGAGGCCTTAATCGCCCTTTTACCCCTCTTGCCTAAAGCAGGCGAAGAGAGCGGAACAACGGCCTGACCAGGCCAACGAAGGGGCGGAAAGCAAGAGCGATGGCAAGCGCGCGCGACACACGAACGGTGATGATCGTCGACAGCGAACCGGCGCAGCAGCGCTTCTTGTCGGCGCTGGTTTCGCGCGGCGGCTGGCGCAGCACGGTCGCGGCCGACACCGACACGGCTCTTGCCAAGCTCGGCACGCAGGAGGGCCTGGCGCTCGACGCCGTCCTCGTCGACCAGGGCGCGCCGGGCATTGCCATTCCCGAATTCGTCGCGGAGCTCCGGCGCTGGCGCCCCGCCCTGCCGCTCATTGTCATCACCATGCGCAACGGGGTCGAGGTTGCCGTCAGCGCCATGCGCGCCGGCGCGAGCGATTTCGTCCAGAAGCCCATAGCTCCCGATCGCTTGCTCGGCGCCCTCGATCGCGTCGCCTCGACCGCCGGTCCGCAGGGCGAGCTTCGTCCGCTCACCGAAAAGCTGCGCGCGCCGCTCGCCTTTGAGGAAATCATCGGATCGAGCCCGAGTTTCCGCAGCGCGCTTGCGATCGCCGCCAAGGCGGCCCGCGCGCGCGTGCCCGTGATGATCAACGGCAAGCCCGGCACCGGCAAGGAAGTCTTCGCGCGCGCCATCCACAGCGCGAGCCCGCGGGCGCGCGGGCAGCTTGTCATGGTCGACTGCTCGGCAGTGTCGCCGGGGCTCATCGGATCGGGCCTCTTCGGCCACGAGCGCGGCGCTTTTCCAGGCGCCTTCGACCGCCAGATCGGCCGCCTTGTCCAGGCCGATGGCGGAAGCATCATCATCGACCATGTCGAATGCATCCCGCTTGAGACGCAGGCCAAGCTTGTCGAATTCCTCAATACCGGCGAGGTGCAGATGATCGGCGGCACGATCCGCCAGAGCGTCGATGTGCGGATCATCTCGACCAGCGCGAGTCCGCTCGACAAGCTGATCGAGGCCGGGCATTTTCGCGAGGACCTGTTCTACGCGCTGTCGAGCGCCCAGCTTACCCTGCCTTCGTTGAGCGAACGCCGCGGCGACGTCGGTCCGCTCACCCGTCACTTGCTCGCGCGGATCAGCGGCCTCCCGGGGATGGGGCCGATCGGCGTCACCGACGATGCGCTCCGCCTGCTTGCAGCTTACGCCTGGCCGGGCAATGTCCGCCAGCTTCAAGACGTGCTGTTCCGCGCCGCGGTCGCGAGCAAGACCGATGTGCTCACGAGCGCCGATTTTGCCGCAATCGAGGCGGCGCTCGGCGGGAGCGGAGCAAACGGACAGGGAGAAATCGCGATCAACGGCGAAGCGATCGGCGTCACTCTCTATCTTCCCGACGGAAATCTGCGCCCGCTCGAAGAGATTGAGGCCGACGTGATCCGCCTCGCCATTGGCCATTACCGCGGTCGCATGAGCGAGGTTGCACGGCGCCTCGGCATCGGCCGCTCGACCCTCTATCGCAAATTGAGCGATCTGGGCATCGATACTGCGGCTTGAAATCGCAAGGCTTTGCGCCGCAAGCGGAGAAGTCGAGCTGCGCTGGCCTCATAAGGAGCATCCGGCGTAAAAGCCGCCGCCCTGATCGCTCGCCGCGGCAATATGATCCAGCGGCGGCGAGGCAGACCAGAATCCGACACAAATCAGGCTGTCCCGCGATCGCGGTCCGGATTGTCCCCCACCCTTGGGGCCATTATCGTTTGTCGCATATGTATTTCGGCGGCTGAAGACGATCGCACGGCAATTTTCATACTCGTTGCCACGGCGATTCGGGCCTGCCCCTTGCCGCCGTCCCTGCTTCACTATTATTGATAGGCTGTCGCCGTCCGGTCACCGTACAAGCGGTCATCATTTCTTCGCGGGGGTGGTATATGAAACAAGCGACCAAGAGGCCGAGCGCCAAGACCGTGCAGGTATTGCTGGAAAAACATGCGTGCCCGGTGCCATTCCACGAGGTGCGCACGCGGTTCCTGGGCAGTATCGCGACCCCCGTTGTATGGGTCTCGCCGGTACAGATCGTCGAGGATCTGTGGGACGGCGAATTGCCGACCTTCGATAATATCGATGCCGTCAACGAGCTGCTTGGCATCCTGCTGCGCGGCTTGTGGAACGACCTCACCCGGCATCAGAAACGCAGTCAGCCATTTCGATTGACCCGTATGACTGTGGAAACTGCCGAAGATCTGGGACGATATGGCCTTGTTCGTCTCCAGGAACTGGACGGGTTCATCGAGGGACTTTTCAATGGGGAGGATGTCATCGAACTGCCCGAGCGGGCGCACGAGGCCGTTGAGCGGCTTGCCGAGATGCGCGCCATGATGGCGGGGATCTGCGAACTCTTTTCGCAGAACCCGCATCTGGGCGCTCGACCAAAGATTGAAACAAGCGTCAGGCTCTTGCGTCAGATGACGCGGGTCATGGAGGCCGAGATTCATGAAGCTGTATTATCCTGCACCCGCGCTCGCCTCGGGATGATGGAGAGCGTCTTCACCGAGAAGCCGACGGTGCATTGATGGCCGTGCCGGAAGAGCAGCTCCGCGAAACTGCGGAAGATTGAAGCCCTCTATGCTGGCGCCGGGGCGGAGGGTGAGACGTCGGCCGCGGGCGGCGCTGCGGAGCGTATCCGCCTTAGATTCGAGACAGCGAGCAAGCAGGCGCGGGCTGAGGAGTTTAAATTCTCAATTCCTGATCCTTGGTCTCGTCAGCTTTTCATCGCCCTATGCCGACGATATGGCATCAAGCCGTTCCGCTACTCGCGGATGCACCGTCAGACCGCGATAATCCGTGCCCCCGGCCAGCTTCGTCCAGACAACGCTATGGCCCGAGTTCGATGAATTGAGCGGCGCGCTCCACGCCCATCTCCACGAGATTACCGCGAAGATGGCGAGGAATGCTTGAAGCGACCGAGGATGCCGATGAGCTAATCGATCCGCACCGATTGCGGTGGTATCCTCCATATTGCGCAGCCCGTTTTCATCGCTGACGATGCCGAGCCACTAATGGCTGACTGCAGGCATCCGCCACTTGGCAACAGGGTGCGGCATAATCCTGCGTTTAGAATGACGGCCTTATGGCAATAAGGATATGGTGACATTCAAACTTCCATGAGACCTGCCGCAAGGCCGAATGGCAAATATAGAGTGACGCCCCATCGAGAGTTGAGGCTGCGACCCGCGAATCAGGCCGTCAGCGCTGCGTCCCTCAATCCGCGCCACACGCGCAGCGCCTGGCGATTCTCGGCTATGTCGTGCACGCGCAGCAATTGCGCGCCCTGCGATGCGGCCTGATAATGGAGCGCGACACTCCCGCCCAACCGCTGATCCGCAGGCGCCTCGTTATCGAGCGCGCCGACCATCCGCTTACGGCTCGCCCCGAACAGGATCGGACAGCCGAGCGTGTGAAACAGCGCCAGGCCGTTTACCAGCGCAAGATTGTCGGCGACCCCCTTGCCGAAGCCGAGACCTGGATCGACGATGATCTTCGCAGGGTCGATTCCGGCCGCAATACAGGCTGCTATGCGCGCTTCGAGCATATCGTAGACATCGAGGAGCGGATGATCATATCCGCTGCCCTCATGCGGGTCGCTCTTTGCCGACGGCGCGTGCATCAGCACAACAGGGCACCCAGCGCCCGTGACCACCTCCACCGCACGCGCATCGTAGCGCAGCGCCGAAATATCGTTGACGATCGCCGCTCCCGCAGCGAGGGCGGCCTCCATGACCGCGGCCTTGCGCGTATCGATCGATACCGCGACGCCGCCCTTCGCAAGCGCCGCGACGACGCCCTCGACGCGCGCGACCTCGTCCCCTTCCCAGACCAGGGGCGCTCCGGGGCGCGTCGATTCGCCGCCGACATCGATGATGGCAGCCCCCGCCGCCGCCATGGCGAACCCCGCCTCGGCCGCTGCAACCGCGTCAACATGCTTACCGCCGTCGGAGAAGCTGTCGGGCGTCACGTTTAATATGCCCATGAGCTGCGGTTCATTAAGACGCACGGTCCTTTCGCCGAGCACGAGCGCGCTGCGCGGGCGCTGCACCGCGGCGCGCTGCGCCATTGCCGCCTGCCCGAGCGCGTCCGGCATGGCCGCGATCCAGTCATCGAGCTCGGGCACCGGCACAAGCGCCGATCGGGGGGCGCCGCCATCGCGCACGCTGATCTGCCACGCAGCGAACCAGAGCATCGTATCGGCGAGGCGTAGGCAGGCCTCATCGAGCTCGTGCGGCCGGTCCACGAAGCAGGCCGGGCGGAGATAGATTTTCGCGCTCGCCGAGGCGTTGCCGAGGCTGGGTCTGGTCAGCGCAGCAAACATGCTCCCCCTCTCCGTTCGTGCTGGATTCGCCGGCGCACTTTATTCCTCCCGCATGGTCCCAGGCCAGCATCGGCCCTTCGAAAGGCTTGGGCGAGGCCTTTTGAGCATCGAGGCTTACGCCTCGTTGGCGAGCAGCCAGTCCTGCCGCACCGCGTCAATGACGCGCAGCACCTTGCCATTATCGACATGCCAGAAGGTCCAGCCATTGCAGCTCGGCGCGCCCTGCACGCTTGCACCGACTTTGTGGATCGACCCCGGTGCCTGCCCCTCGCACTCGAGGCTACCGTCGACCCGCACCTTAGCCCGCCAGCGACGCTTGGTGTCAGTCAGCATCGTTCCCGGCGGGATCATGCCGCACTCGACGAGCGTACCAAAGGCAACGCGCGTCGCAGCCTTTGGCGCCATCATCGTCTTCACCGCGCTCTCGTCGAGCGGCAGCGCCATTTCGATGCGTTCGTTAGCCGCGGCGATATAATCATCCTCACGCTCGATCCCGATGAAATGGCGCCCGAGCCGCTTTGCGACGGCGCCGGTCGTGCCGGTTCCGAAAAAAGGATCGAGGATCACGTCGCCGGGGTTCGAGCAAGCAAGCAGAATGCGATAAAGCAACGCTTCGGGTTTTTGCGTCGGGTGAACCTTGTGTCCGCCCTTCTTGAGCCGCTCCTGCCCGCCGCAAATCGGGATCAGCCAGTCGCTGCGCATCTGGAGTTCGTCGTTCAGCGTCTTCATCGCGCGATAGTTGAAGGTATAGCGCGCCTTTTCGCCCATCGATGCCCAGATCAGCGTCTCATGCGCGTTGGTAAAGCGCGTCCCCTTGAAGTTGGGCATCGGGTTCGCCTTTCGCCAGACGATGTCGTTGAGGATCCAATAGCCCTGATCCTGCAAGGCTGTGCCGACGCGGAAGATATTGTGATAGCTGCCGATCACCCAGATGCTGCCGCCGGGCTTCAGGATGCGCTTTGCTTCCTTGAGCCAGGCATGGGTGAAACGGTCGTAGGCGGCCAGACTGTCGAACTTGTCCCATTCATCGTCGACAGCGTCGACCTGGCTGCCGTCGGGACGGGTGAGATCGCCCCCGAGCTGGAGATTATAAGGCGGGTCGGCGAAGATCATGTCGATCGAGGCCGCGGGGAGCGCGCGCATCGTCTCGACGCAGTCGCCCTGCAAAATGCTGTCGAGCGGCAGATCCGCGGGGACCGCTTTCGGTGCCCGCTCTTTCCCTGCCGGCGCCTTGACCCGCTCCATCACTCCCATGCCGCTCGCCCCTGTTTGTTGCAAAGAAGGCCCTGATGAGTCCGGCGACAGCCGCCGTCAAGCTCAGGATTCTAGGGAATCCGCGTGTCCAAATGGTTAAGGGGAGGAGAACGAAAGGAGTCTGCCACGACATATGGAGTCCGCCGCGCGGCCAAGACTCAACCACTGGTAGTGTGGCAGCGGGGACTCACTGGGCAAAAAAATCCTGCAGTGCCCGTTACCAGCGGTTCCAGACCTTCTCGGCAAACCCGGGCAGGCCGCGTACAGCGAGCAGTGCGCCGTCATCGAGGATCACCTGTCCGGAAAAATAGCCAAAGACCTGATCCTGCTCGGTCTTGACCATGCCGGCTTCGACCTTGGCCCAGCGGTTGACCGCGGGCACAAAATGCATCTCGAAGCGCCCGTCATTGCTTGTGAAGTGCCACCGATCGCTGTCGGGCGCGCCGCTGGGCATGTGAAAGGCGATCTGATCAAGCTTGTGCGCGCGGCCATCAACGAACAGCATATTCTCGCTCGCCGCGGAGGTCTCGCCAAAGCCATAGCCGATGTTGAAACCAATGGGCCGCCCCTCGACAAGGCCCGACGCCGAGCCCCAGTACCAGACATTGTCATAGGTCCACACGCCGCGGCCCCAATCGAGAACCCCAAAGGAGGTTTCCGGCGTGAAATCATGGACCTGTGATCCGATCCTCACACCGCCCCGCGCCGGCATGCAATTGATTTTCTGATTATAGTAAAAGGCGTGCGGGTCGTCGGCGAAGGGAGTGGCAATGACCATCCGCTCCATCGGGGGCTGATCGAGCCGGATTTCACCCGATAGCCCGCGGCCGCCGTCGAAGCCGGGCGCGCGGACCGTCAGCCTCCGTCCGCCCGGCTCGTGCCGGAAGGCCAGTTCGAGCCCGTCCTGCGCCTGAACGATATCGCCCGCATCGGCGCTGGCAGGCAGCGCCATCCTCCCCATCGGCTCGGCAATCAGCGCGCCGTCGTTTACAAAGCTTCGCCCGCGCAGATCCATCCACGAAACGCCAAGATAGCCGATATAGCCATTGTCCGCGACCGTCAGCGCGAGCCCGAAGTCCGCGTTGAGAACGCAGTAATAATCCCATTCCTTGATGCGGGCAGGATGGGCGGCGATCAGGCTGCGGTCGTAACGGCGAACTTCGCGCGTCGCATAACCGGGATCTGTAAGATGCCCCGCCGCATCGTGGAGGGGCCCCTCGCCCATGACATGCTGCGCCATCGCTTTGCTCGCCCTTCTGCCCCTATATCCCCGGATCCACCCCGGTGAGGTCGATCGAACGCTCCCAAAGCTCGCGCGCGAGCTTGGGATCGCGCGCCATGCTCGTCGCGCGCGCCGGGCCCGAGCGGCCGGTGACCTCGCCCAGCCCCTGGGGCCCCAAATAGTCGCCGCCCTGCACATTGGCGCCCGTCGCCGCCTGCAGCGTCGGCCAGGCGCCCCGCGCCGCGCTGTTGAAAAAGGGGGTCGCAAGCGGGGTCATATAGCGAAGCGGCATCGGCAGGTGCCGGGTGAGCTCGGTGAGCGCGACGCCCGGGTGACAACCGATCGCCTGCGTCGCGCGGCCGGCCTTCCCGAGCCGCCGGTCGAGTTCGTACATCGTCAGCAGATTGGCGAGTTTGCTGGTCTGATAGCGCTGCCAGACATGATAGCTGCGACTCGCGTCGAGGTCGCTGTAGTCCATGTGCCCGCCCTTGTGCGCGAGGCTGGCGGTGATCACGATGCGGTCGTCGACATGGGGGTGGATGAGACCGGTGAAGGCGAAGGGGCCGAGGTGATTGACCCCGAATTGCAGTTCCACGCCCTGCCGCGTCAGCGTCCGCGGCGGAACCATCACCCCGGCATTGTTGATGAGCACGTCGATCCTGGGCCCGGCGAGTACCGCTGCGGCTGCCTCGCGGACCTGGTCGAGATCGGCAAGGTCGAGCTTCAGAAAGCTGAGCTCAGCCGTGGGCGCGTCGCTGCGGATCGCATCCATCGCAGCCTCGGCGCGCGCCGCAGCGCGGCACGCCAGCACGACATCGGCGCCGCGCACGGCAAGGACCTTCGCAGTTTCGAAGCCGATACCGGCATTGGCGCCGGTGACGAGAAAGCGCCGCCCGGTCTGCACGCCGACATCCTCGGCGGTAAATCCGCTGCGCATCGCCTCTCCCCTTCTCCGGCGGTCAGACCAACTGCAATTGCGCGACCGGCGCGAAGCTCGCCCGGTGGAGCGGCGTCGGACCGTGCTCGCGCAGCGCCCTGAGATGCTCGGGGGTACCATAGCCCATGTTCGTCGCCCAGCCAAAGACCGGGTAGTCGCGTGCCGCTGCGACCATGATGCGATCGCGATGCTCTTTGGCAATGATGCTCGCCGCGGAAATGCAGGGGTGCAGGGCGTCGCCGCCGATCACCGCGCGCGCACGATATTTCCAGCGCGGCAGCCGGTTGCCGTCGACGAGTATTTCATGCGGGTCGCAGCCCAGTGCCTCGACCGCGCGCGTCATTGCAAGGAAAGTCGCCTGCAGGATGTTGACCGCATCGATCTCGGCGACGCTTGCCTCGCCGATGCCCCAGCGGCAGCGGGTCTTGATCAGGATGTCGAGCTCGCCCCGCCGCTTCGCGGTCAGCTTTTTGGAATCGTCGAGGCCATCGATTCCGCCCTCGCACAGGATCACCGCGGCCGCGACAACCGGCCCCGCGAGCGGGCCGCGCCCGGCCTCGTCGACACCGACCGTCAGATACGCCAAGGCGGATATCTCCGATATTCGCCCGCCTGATAGAGGCAAAGGCGATTCCCGGCAGGATCGGTCAGTCGCGCCTCGCGCCAGCCCCTTGGCTCATCCTTGGGCATCGTGTCGAAGCGCACCCCGCGCCGCGCGAGATAGGCGACCCAGGCATCGAGCGCGCCGCTTTCGAGGTAGATTGTCGCGCCGCCCGCGCCGCCACCCCCGACGTGGACCGAGAGCGTTACACCGTTGGCGGCTTCAAAGCGTGCATAGCCATTCTCCGGGCTGTCGACGATCTGCGTCAGCCCCATCTGCTTGTAGAAGGCGACCGAGGCGCCATAGTCGGCCGCCGGCAGCGTGACCTGATTGAGCGCCGGACCGGTAAACAGCCCGTCATTGCGCACCGCCTGCTGCCCCATCGGACCATGCCCCTCGCCAAGCCCCGGCGCATCGAGCAGCGAGAGACGCACGAAATCGCGCGCGCGCGCGGTCGCTGGCTCGACCGGCATGCCCTGCGCGAGCCCGGTGGCGATAGCGCTCGCAAGCGTGCAGCCGGTGCCATGCGTGTAGGGCGTGTCGATCCTCGGCGCTTCCCAGCGCGCGACTTCGCCCGCCCCGGCCTCGAGCAGCCGGTCGGTCACCATCTCGCCTTCGCCGTGCCCGCCCTTGACGAGCAGCGCGCAGCCGTACGCGAGAATGGCCTCTTCGCCGCCGAGCGCTGACAGTTCGCCGAGGTTGGGGGTCACCAGCGCCGCACGCGCCAGCAGCGCCTCGAATGCCCGGATCGTCGCTGCGTCGGCGAGCACCGATCCACTCGTCGACACCATCACCGGATCGAAGACGACGGGCGCGCCCGAAAGGTCGGGACGCGCCAGCCGCTCGGCAACGGCTGCCGCGGTTTCGGCGCTGCCGATCATCCCGATCTTGATCGCATCGACGCCGATGTCGCTCTCGACGCTGTCGATCTGCATCAGCACCATGTCCGTCGGGACCGCGTGCACGCCCTGCACCCCGAGTGTATTTTGCGCTGTAATCGCGGCAATCGCAGTCATCGCGTGACCGCCAAGCATCGTCACCGTCTTGATGTCGGCCTGGATCCCTGCGCCGCCCCCGCTGTCGGATCCGGCGATGATCAGGACCCGCGCCGTCATCGCACCGCCCCCGATCGCGTCATCGCGCGCCCGGATGGCGCCGCTCGGTCGACGCCGGGAATTTGGCCAGCGCCGCGCCTTCGCGCAGCGGCCGGTCGAGCAGGTCACCGCCACAATTGGGGCAGCGCTCGTCGAGCTTGTCGGCGCAATCGGCGCAGAAAGTGCACTCGAACGAGCAGATGAAGGCGCCGTGGATGTCGGCGGGCAGATCGCGGCCGCAACGTTCGCAATCGGGGCGCATTTCGAGCATGTCTATTCTCCTGCAGCAACGCGCACTGCGTCGCAAATCATATCGACCACGCGCTCGACTTCGCCGGCGTCGTCGCCCTCGGCCATCACGCGGATCACGGGTTCGGTGCCCGAGGCGCGGATGACGAGGCGGCCGCGGCCGTCGAGCGCGCCCTCTCCCTCGGCAATCGTCGCCTGGACCTGTGCGTCGTCGAGCGGTTTGCCGCCCTTGAAGCGCACATTCTTCAGAAGCTGGGGTACCGGGTCGAACTGGTGGAGCAGTTCGCTCGCGGGTTTGCCCGAGGTCACGAGCTCGGCGAGAACCTGGAGCCCGGCGAGCGTTCCGTCCCCGGTGGTTGCGTGGTCGGATAGGATCATATGTCCCGATTGCTCACCGCCCACATTGAAGCCCCCGCTTTTCATGCGTTCAAGCACATAGCGGTCGCCGACCTTGGTGCGCTCGAGCCGCAGCCCCTCACTCTCCAAAAAGCGCTCAAGGCCCAGGTTCGACATGACCGTCGCCACGACCCCCCCGCCCTTCAGCCGCCCCTGCCGCGCCCAGCTTGCCCCGATGAGACCCATGATCTGATCCCCATCAACGATTGCGCCCTTTTCGTCGACGATGATCAGCCGGTCGGCATCGCCGTCGAGCGCGATCCCGATATGGGCGCCGCTCGCGACGACGGTCTCCTGCAAAAGCCCAGGTGCCGTCGAGCCGCAGCGATCGTTGATATTGACGCCATTGGGTTCAACCCCGATCGCCACCACATCGGCGCCCAGTTCCCAGAACACCGTCGGCGCGCTGTTGTAGGCGGCGCCATTGGCGCAATCGAGGACGATCTTCAATCCATCGAGGCGCGCCGATTCGGGCAGGCTCTGCTTGACGGCGTGGATATAACGGCCGCGCGCGTCCTCGATCCGCTTCGCGCGTCCGATCTGCGCCGGCGCGGCAAGCTTCGGCTGCTCGGCGAGCAGCAGCTCGATCTGCGCCTCGTCCTCGTCCGACAGCTTGTAGCCGTCGGGGCCGAACAATTTGATCCCATTGTCGTGAAAGGGATTGTGGCTCGCCGAGATCACCACGCCAAGATCGGCGCGCATCGAATGCGTCAGCATCGCCACCGCCGGAGTCGGCATTGGGCCAACCTGAACGACGTCCATGCCGACGCTTGTAAAGCCAGCGACAAGCGCGTTTTCGAGCATGTACCCCGACAGACGTGTATCCTTGCCGATCACGACGCGATGTTTGTGCGTTCCGCGCAGGAAGTGGGCGCCGGCGGCCATGCCCACGCGCATCGCAACCTCGGCCGTCATCGGAATCTCGTTCGTCATCCCGCGGATACCGTCGGTTCCGAAAAACTTGCGCATGCCACCTCTGCTACTTAAGCCGAACACCAGGACAAGAGCTTGCCCGGAGCCCCCGGGATGGCCCTAGGTCACCCATTTTTGCTTGGCAAGAAGGCCAGCAACTGCCCGAGGAATTTGAACGTGAAATCCGCATGGGTCATCCTCTCGGCGCTCATCGTCGGAATGTTGCTGGGCGTCGGGGTGGAAGGCCTGTCGCCTGGCGGGGCGAGCGCCTCGCTGCGTATCGTCGAGCCGGTCGGTCTCCTCTGGCTCAACGCACTCAAGATGACAATCGTCCCCCTGATTGTTGCCCTGCTGGTCACCGGAATCACCGCGACCGCCGACGCCGCGCGCGCCGGCACCCTCGCGGCGCGGGCGGTTGCAACCTTCATCGTCGCGATTGTCATCACCGGCATCATGGCGCTCTTGCTCACCCCCCTGCTTCTACACGTCTTTCCGCTGTCGGCGAGCGCGGCCGAGGCGCTTCGCCGCGGACTGGGAGGGGCGCTCGAGGCACCGCCATCACCGACCTTTGCCGACTATCTACTCAGCCTCGTGCCCACCAACCCGATCGCCGCCGCGGCGGAAACCGCGGTTCTGCCTCTCATCGTCTTCACCACCATCTTCGCCTTTGCGATCACCCGCATCGAACCCGAACAGCGCGCGAGCCTTTCGAACCTGTTCAAGGCCCTTGGCAACGCCATGCTGGTCGTGATCGGCTGGGTTCTTGCGCTCGCACCGATCGGGGTGTTTGCGCTTGGCTACGCGCTTGCCGTCAAGGCCGGATTTGCGGCGTTCGGCGGGCTCCTCCACTATGTGCTCATCATCTCGGCTATCGGCGCCGCCTGCCTGGTCCTCGGCCTCATCCTCGCCTGGCTGGTCGCCGGCGTCGCGCCGCCCCGCTTCATCCGCGCAATGATCCCGGCCTTTGCGGTCGCACTCAGCACGCAAAGCTCGCTCGCCAGCCTGCCGCCGATGCTCAAGGCCTCCGAAGCGCTGGGGGTCGACCCCAAAAAGGCCGACATCGTCCTGCCGCTCGCAGTCGCGCTTTTCCGCTTCACCAGCACGGCGATGAATCTCGCGGTGGTCATCTACATTGCCTGGTTGTTCGGGATCGGGCTGACGCCATGGACAATGGCGATCGGCCTTACCGTCGCGGTCGCCGCGGCGCTGAGCGCCGTCAGCCTTCCCGGTTCGATCAGCTTTGTCACCTCGATTGCGCCGATCGCGGTGTCGATGGGTGTCCCCGTCGCCCCGCTCGGCCTTCTTGTCGCGGTCGAGACATTCCCCGATATCTGGCGTACGCTCGGCAATGTCGTCGCCGATGTCGCCGCCACCAAATATGCCGCTGACGCAGTCGCGGACGAACAGGCAGGAGAAACGCCATGAAGTATCGCACGCTTGGCCAGGGGCTTCAGGTATCTGCGATTGGCATCGGCTGCATGCCGATGATCAAGGGGGGCAATATCCTGTATGGCGAGGCCGCCGACATGGACGAGGCAACGCGCACGATCCACCGCGCGATCGACCTTGGCGTCACCTTCTTCGATACCGCCGAAATCTATGGTCCCTTCGCGAACGAGGAACTGCTCGGCGAGGCGATCCGAGACAAGCGCAACGGTCTCGTGATCGCGACCAAGTTCGGCTTCAGGTTCGATGGCAAGCAGATCGTCGGTGTCGACGGCTCACCTGCCAACGCCCGCCGCGCCTGCGAGGGTTCGCTCCAGCGGCTTGGTATCGATGTGATCGATCTCTTCTATCAGCACCGCGTCGATCCCACGGTCCCGATCGAAGAAACGGTCGGGGGCATGATGGAGCTCGTCAAGGAGGGCAAGGTCCGGCACATCGCGCTCTCCGAAGCCGGTCCGGACACGTTACGCCGCGCGGCCAAGGCCGCACCGATCACTGCGCTGCAGAGCGAATATTCGATCTGGGAACGGGACGTTGAAGAGGAAATTCTCGGCATCTGCCGCGAAAACGGCATCGGTTTCGTTCCCTATTCCCCGCTCGGCCGCGGTTTCCTTGCCGGCACGATCCGCAGCCGCGACGAGCTTCCAGAGCATGACTGGCGACGCAATGACCCGCGCTACTCGGAGGAAAACCTGCCCGCCAACCTCGCGATCGTCGATACCATCGCCGATATCGCGGCAAAGCATGGTGTTTCGAACGCGCAAGTCGCACTCGCCTGGCTGCTGGCGCAGCGTGACGACATCGTCCCGATTCCCGGCACCAAGCGCCGCGCCACGATGGAGGACAGCGTCGCCGCTCCCGATGTCTTGCTGACGGCAGAAGACCTCGCCATGATCGAAGCTGCCGCCCCTCGGGGGGGCACCCGCGGCCCCCGATATGGTGAGCAGGGCATGCGAATGGTACGGCTTTAAGGGGGCTTTGCGGGGCGCGGCGCCTTGCTCCGCGCTTGCTATAGCAGGCGTCCGCGGCGGCGACCCGCTTCGCTGTCGGCCTCCGCGGCTCCGTTTCGCGCGCCTAGCCGACCCAGCGCCATATGCCCGCAGCCATATAGCCGAGTGCGCCATGCGCCCAGGTCGCGGCGAGCCAGACGAGAATACCGCCGAACAGCGCGTGCGGACGGGGGATGGTATCGCCCCATGGCGTGGTACCGCTGGCCTGCCGCGCGAAAGGTACGAAGCTCGTACGGGCCGCCCAGTGCCGCCACGTGTCGCCCATCAACTGAGCCTTCTTCGCGTCCTGCCCTGCAGCTCCGACGAGTGCGAGAAACGCGATCGTTGCGGAGAGCACCATCTGGCCCGGGGTTGGCATGACGAGTGCGTGGGCCAACGCCCAGAGGGAAAAGCCCCACATCATCGGGTGGCGGGTGATCGCATAAACGCCGCGAGGAGCACTTTGTGCGGCAAAGGCCGCGCCGGGGGCGGGCAATGCCGGATTACCGACGAGCGAGCCCATGAAGAGAATGCTCGCGAGGAGCACGAGGAGCGAGGCCATCGTCCACAGCGCATCGCCTGCAGCCCAGAGCGGCGGCTCGGGCGGCATGCCGCGCCACGCCTGCACGACGAGTATGAATGTCGCGAGTGCCACGATGGAATACACAATCTGGAAGGGCCGCTCGCCCATGCGGCCTGCGAGCGGCGCGCGCAGCGGGTGCGACAGTATGAGGTGCGAACCCACGAACAAGATGCAGGTCACGATCAGCAAGGTCATCGGTTCCACGGCCCCTTACCTCTCTCTTCGGCGCTGCGCCCGCCTGGCGCGGTCTTTATGCCTCACCAATCATAGGCGTTTGGCAGCGTATCTTCCACCGGGTTGGCGTAGCGGTCGCGCAGCCGGTCCTGCCGCGTTGTCAGCGACTGGCGCTTGCCATCGATCCAGATCGCTCGCGGGCGGCTGCCAAGCTCGAGCGGGTCCCTGTCCCAGATCACCACGTCGCCTGCGCGCCCCGGTCGTAGCGAACCGATCTCGCCGTCCATGCCGACCGCACGCGCCGGCGCGCTGCTGATCGAGGCAAAGGCCTGATCCCAGCTCAGCCCGCTCGCCCCGGGCATTCGGGTCAGCCCGACCAGATTGCCTGCATATTGCGTTGCATAGCCCATTTTATGCGCATCATCGTCGTCGAATACCCCGACCGAAACGTCGATACCCGCCGCTTTCATCCGCCCGGCGTTCGATTGTGTTGCCCCCAATCGCTCGAAGCTGCCAGGAAGGTCGGTGAGCGGCGACACCAGCACCGGCACTTTTGCCGCGGCAATCTCGCGCGTCACCATCCAGCCCTCGGTCGCACCGACGAGGACGAGCTTCAGCGCCGGAAAATCCCTTTTGAGCTTGAGCACGTTCATGATGTCAGCGGCGCGGTCGACGCGCACGAACAGCGGAGTCTTGCCCTCGATCACCCGCACGAGAGCATCAGCGTCAGCGCGCTGAATCATCGCGTCATTGCCCCATTCGGCAAGCGCCGCCGGGTTGCGCGCATAGCTTCGCGCCGCGAGCAATTGTTCGCGAAAGAGCAGGAAGGTTGCGGCGCGGCTGCCGCCTGCCTTTGCCGACCCCGCCTCGCCGAAAGCCACGAACTGCAGCGCGCGCGGGCGCGTGACCATGTCCATGTCGTCTGCAAGATCGACGACCGCTCCCTGTCCTGCAAACAGGTTGCTGCTCCCGCTCGGCGCAACGATCGCGCGGGTGACACCGGCGGCCCGGTTGACGGCGATCGGGGATCCCATCGGATTGAGCGCCGGGGCGATGTCGAGCCCCGCGGAAAAACGGGTGCGCGGCGCCGAGCGGTCGTTCGTACCGCTAACCGCATCGACTTCGGTCAAGCCGACGCGGCTGAACGCGGCGACAATTCCCGGAGTGACATAATGCCCCTCGGCGTCGATGCGCTCGATCCCGGCGGGGACCTGAATATTCGCGCCAGCAGAAACGACCTTGCCGCCCCGCACGACCACTGCCCCGCCCGCGATCGGCGGACTCCCATCCCCGATGACGAGCGTCGCATTGACGATCGCGACATCCTGCGCCGCGGCAGGCAAAGCCAGGAGGGCGGCGGCAGTAACGAGGAGAGCGCGGATCATTTCACATCCCCTTCGCCCGGCTGACCCAGCTCGAAATCGCTCACCGGGCGGCGCTTTGCGTCCATCGCGTCGAACATCAGCGCTCCGTCGACCCACACTTTCTCAGGACGCGTATAGGCGCTGAAGGGGTTGCCGTTCCACAGCACCACGTCGGCCATCTTGCCGGGCTTCAGGCTGCCCGTCCTGTCGGCTATGCCGAGCGCCTTGGCGGGATTGTAGGAGAGCCAGGTCCACGCCTGCGCGTCGCTGATCTCGATTCCCATCCGGCGCCCGGCGGCCAGCGCCTTTGCGGCCTCCTGATTGAGCCGCTGGATCTGATTTTCATCATCCGAATGGACGATGGTGCACGCACCCGCCCGGCTGACCATTGCGATATTCTCGGGCACCGAATCATAGGCTTCCATCTTGAAGCCCCACCAGTCCGCCCACATCGCGGCGCAAATGCCCTCCCTTTCGAGGAGGTCGGCGATCTTGTAGGCCTCGACCGCGTGATGGAACGCCGTCACCTTGTACCCAAACTCGCGCGCCATATCGATGACGAACGCCATTTCGTCGGCGCGGTAGCAGTGATTGTGGACAAGGATGTCGCCCGACAGCACGCCTGCGAGCGTTTCCATGGCAAGGTCCCGATCGACGGTCTTCCCCTCGTCGAGCTTCTTCTTGTAGGCTGCCGCCTTCGCCCAGGTCGCTCGGTCGACCGCAAAATTGCCCATGCGGGTCGAGGGCATCCGTCCCTTGCCACCATAGACCCGCTTCGGATTCTCGCCGCACGCCATCTTGAGCCCATAGGGAGCGCCAGGGAATTTCATCCCCTGAACCGTGCGCGCGGGTACATTCTTCAGTACCACCGAGCGGCCACCGATGAGGTTCGCGCTGCCCGGCAGGATCTGCAGCGTCGTCACCCCGCCATTGGCAAGCGCACGCGTGAAGCCCGGGTCCTGCGGCCAGACGCTATGCTCGGCCCAGACTTCAGGCGTCGTCGGGGCGGTCGCCTCATTCCCATCGTCGTGCGCATCGACGCTGGGCGTCGGATAGTCGCCGAGGTGGCTGTGGACGTCGATCACGCCCGGGGTCAGATATTTGCCGGCCCCGTCTATGACATAGGCGTCGGTCGGCAGTTCCATGTCGGGCCCGCCGATCCGGTCAACCTTCCCACTGGAGAGCACGGCTCTGCCATTGTCGATCCGTCCGCCCTCGCCATCGAAGATGGTGACATTGGTTACCGCTGTCAGCCGGGTCGGATATCCCCTGTATGTGGAGGGATAGGGGTCCTTGTCGAACCGCTCGGCCTTCTTCTCGGCAGACGAGATCGTATCATTCGCAGATTTCGTGTCCTGCCCGGCGGCAGCACAGCCCGCGAACGCCAGCGACATGGCGGCAAGCAGGCCGCCTTTCATCCCCCGCCGCACGATCAGGATGCGGGCTTGGGTTCAGGATGGACGCCGGCCGCCTGCGGTTCTGCAAATTCGCCCGAACCCGCGATATCGTCTTCGCGGTCGCGCAGCGTGTCGAGATGCATCCACTTCTTCACGATCGGCGACAGTGCGAGCACGATGATGCTGACACCCAGCGTGATCCAACCGATCTCGTTGTAGATGGCGAGCGTCGCGTCTTTGGTCATCTCGCCGCTCTCACCCCCGGTTGCTTCGCCGATCTTGCCCGCAACGAAATTGCCGACCGCGGTCATGTAGAACCAGGCTCCCATAATCAGCGAGGCCATGAACGAGGGAGCGAGCCGGTTCATCGCACTCAGACCGACGGGTGATAGGCAGAGTTCGCCCGTCGTGTGGAGCAGGTAAAGAAGGAAGACAAAGATCACCGGCGTCAGCGCCTCGGGTCCGACGCTCCGCGCGCCCCAGACGAAGACGAGAAAGCCAAGACCGACCTGCGCGAGCGCCAGCGCGAACTTGGCAGGCGCCGAGGGTTCAAGTCCGCGCTTGCCCAGAAACTGCCACAGCGCCGCGAAGACCGGTGCAAAGAGGATGATGTAGATCGGGTTGATCGACTGGAAGAGCGAGGCCGGAACCGACCCGATGTCGACATAGCGATCGGTATAGAGGTTGAAGCTGCCGCCAGCCTGTTCAAACAGGCCCCAGAACAGTGGATTAAGCCCTATCAGGAAGAGGATGGCATAAATACGGTCGCGCGCATGATGCTCGATACGGAATTTCTCGATCGCCAGCCCCACCAGCACGACAAGCATGCCGCAGACGTAGATCAGCTGCGCGAGCGTCAGTCCCACGACCCTGGCGCGATCATCCGACAGCGGCAGGCCGAGCACGTTCGAAAGCGGAAGGAACAGCATCGCGGCCATGCCGGCGATTAGGATGGCGCGGCTGTCGCCGGGGGCGCTCGCCATCTTGCCGTAAGGTAGCTGCAGCGCCGCAACAGCAGCGACATAGACGAGAAGGAGCGTGCCCGAGACGAGCAGCAGGTTCTGAATGACGTCCTGATACTGGATGAGTCCCCACATCACGAGGACCGCAGCAACGCCAGCGCCATAGAGGGTCCATTCCTTCTGACGGCTAAGCGGAGCCGGCGCTTCGCCCGCACCCAGCAGCACTTTCTTGCCCAGCACGAAAACGATCAGCCCGGCGATCATGCCGATACCCGCGAGCCCGAAACCATAGGCCCAGCCAATCTTCTGCCCGAGATAGCCGACAAGGATGGTGCCGATCGCCGCCCCCGAGTTGATCCCCATATAGAAGATTGTGTACGCCGCATCGCGGCGCATGTCGGTCAGGCGATAGAGCTGCCCGACCATCACCGAGATATTCGCCTTCAAGAAGCCCGACCCGACAATGATCAGCGCGAGCGCCAGCCAGAAGACGTTGATCGTCGGGTCATCCTGCCCACCCACTCCCTCGAACGCCATGAAAAGATGGCCGAAAGCGAGTAGGACGCCCCCGAACAGTACTGCCTTGCGCTGTCCCAGATAGCGATCCGCGAGATAGCCGCCGAGCACGGGCGTGATGTAGACAAGGCTGGTATAGGCCCCGTAGATCAGGTTCGACTTGCCGTCGGAAAACAGCCAGTGCTGCGTCAGGTAGAGGATCAGCAGCGCGCGCATGCCGTAGTAGGAGAAACGCTCCCACATCTCGGCGAAAAAGAGCATGTAGAGGCCTTTGGGATGGCCCGCGAACTCGGGTTTGCGACCTGCGGCAATCAGCGCGCCGATGGTCAGGAACGCGCCCAATACCACCAGCGCGATGACGAAGGTCCAATCCCCCCCGTCCCAAAGGCTCATGTCTTTCATGCGAATGCGTCCCCTTGTCGTTCAATGTCGTTTTGCGGCCATATGCCGCATATATCCGGCCAACCTAGCGTGAAAACCGAGCAATGGAAGAATCTAATTGCGCGTGAAACCGGTTCGCGGCGACCGCACGTGCTTGCGAAAGACTCGCAAAACGGCCACATGCGCCCCCATGTTCAACGACAGATCATCGCTCCGCTCCCACCTCGCCACGCGCCGCTCGGGAAAAGCGCGCGACATGATCGCGCCCGGGCCTGGTGCCGACGAGCTCAGGGAGATTATCGGCCTTGCGTTGCGCACGCCCGATCACGGCAAGCTTGCGCCCTGGCGGATCGTCACGGTCGCGAGCGATCAGCGCGAGGCTTTCGCTGCCCTGCTCAAACGCGCGTGGGTGGCAGAAAATCCAGGCGCGGCAGGCATGGATCTTACGGCACTCGACCAGTTCGCGCACCAGGCTCCGACCCTGCTCGTGCTGATCTCGGCCCCGGTCCTCGGTGCGAAAATCCCGGTCTGGGAGCAGCAGATGTCCGCGGGCGCGGTCGGCATGAACCTGCTCCACGCCGCGCATGCGCATGGTTTTGTCGGGAGCTGGCTTACAGGCTGGGCGGCGTACAGCCCAGACGTCGCGGCCGCTTTCGGTGTTGGCGAAGGCGAGCGGATTGTCGGCTATTTCTTTCTGGGCTCTCCGGGTGAACCCCTCAAAGAGCGGCCACGACCGGAATATGATGATGTCGTAAGCGCTTGGGACATATAATTTCGCGTTGCTGCCCGGCGGAGCAATGATCGCGATTTGACTGTGCTGCTGTCTTATGGCATTAAGTCGGCATGCTCGACCAGACCAAACCCGTGTACCAGCGTCTTCGCGACGTGATTGCCAACGCCATTCTCGACGGAACCTACCGCGACGGCGACATGTTGCCCTCGGTGCGTTCGCTCGCGGCCGAGGAAGGTGCGAACCCGCTCACCGTCGCCAAGGCGTACCAGACTTTTCAGGACGAGGGGCTGGTGACGGTCAAGCGCGGCGTGGGCATGTTCGTCGCGGCGGGCGCCACGGACAGGCTGCGCGAGTTGATGCGCGAGGATTTTTTGACGAACATCTGGCCCCCTGTCGCCCAGCAGATGCGTCGCATCGGTCTCGACGCGCGCACGCTCCTCGACCTCACCGAGGCCTGAGCGAAGGGCAAGGGGACGCGTTCCTCTCGTTATTTTCCAATCTGCGCTGCCTTTTCGCGCAAATCCATGGCCGCCCGGCGATAGCCTTCGCCTTCAAGAAGATCGGCGTAGATCCCCATGATCTCGCCGTTCAGCGGCTGCAGCCGATAGGCGCGCGCGATCAGGGTCAGCGCACGCTTCGCATCGCCCTTCGCCGCCCAGGCGCGCGCAAGTTCGCGCAGCACTGCCGCGTCTCGGTTACCGATCCGACGGCGCACCCGCTCGAAATGGGCGATCGCCTGGTCCCAATGCTCAAGATCCATCGCGAGATGCCCCGCGAGCCGGTCAGCAGCGACGCTCGAGGGCTGACTGTCGCGCAGCGCCAGGATCGCCGCGCCCGATCCCGCAGCATCGCCGGCCTGGTAGAGGGCATTGGCAAGCCGCAGCGTAGTGCGCTCACCGGCGTCAAGGTCCCGCGCCCTGCGATAGGCAATCACCGCGAGGTCAGATGCGCCGGCGGCGAGCGCTGTGTCGCCAAACAGGAGATGGGCGTCGGCAACCCCCGGATTAGCGCTGCGCAGCCTTAGCGCGCGCGCGAGGGCATTTTGCATGCGGCCGCTTGCGATGTCGGCGCGGATGGCCGGAATCGCCTTTGCCGGATCGAGCGGCGCGGCGTCGGCCGCCATCGAAACCAGCCCATAGCTGTCGTCGATCGCGAAAGGCGCCGCATCGCCGCGCGTCAGCGCCGCCGCGCGCGCCTGATAGCTAGCCGACGCCTCGCCATCACCGTCTTCGGCGGCCACCCGCGCTGCAAGCAATAGCGACCAGCTGTCGGCATCGCTTCGCGCTACGATCGGCGCCAGCGCCTCAGCGGCGCCATCGGCATCGCCGTCGGCCCAGCTCGCCGCCGCGAGGATGCGCCGGGCGGTCCAGTTGTGCGGCTGCTCGGCGATCAGCCGCTCGGCCCAGCTCGCGGCCAGCGCCTCGCCGCCAAGTTCGAGTTCGACGATGGCGCTCAGCAACATGAAAGCCGGCTCTTCGTCCATCTGCCCGCCCGTGCGCTGGAGCAGGCTGCGCGCGAGGAGATAGTTGCCCGCGCGCGCCGCGAGCACCGCTTGCAGATAATAGAGGCGGGGCTCGCCCGGGACGATCCGCGCAGCACGGCGCAGCGAGACAAGCATGTCGCGATAGCGGCCAAGGTCGCCTAACGTCGCGGCCTGGTCGATCAGCGCCCCGGCATTGCCTGGATCGGCGGCAAGTGCCTTTTCGTACCAGGCAAGGGATGCGGTGAGCCCTGCGCGGGTCCGCACCAGATTGGCCTTGAGCGCGAGCGCCTCGGCGTTCGCGGGGTCGAGTTCGATCGCATAATCCACGGCATCGCGCGCCCCCATCGCATCGGCATTGGCATCGCGAAAGCGCGCGACGTCGACCCAGAGCGCGGCCTCGCGCGGCAATTCGCGAACGGCCCGGTCAAGCGCCTCGCGCGCCGCACCAAGGTCGCCATCCCTGAGGTAGACAAGGCCTGCCACCCATGCCGCCTCGCCCGCCATTTCAGGCGCGACGGGCCCGCTGCCAAGCGTCTTGAGCGCGCGCGCGCCATCCCCTTGCGCTGCGTAGGCGCGCGCGAGGAGCGGGCGCAGCAGCTCGGCGCGCGCGCCGGCGGCAAGCGCGGCCTTGACCGCCGCTTCAGCGGCCACCCCGTCACGAAGGCGTAGTGCGATACGCGCGAGCTCGACCTGCGCTTCGACCGACTCCTCCGATGCGGGCGATGCCTGCAGTTCCGCGCGCCGCTTCTCGAGCGTTTCGCGCCCGCTCATCGGCCGCGGCCCATCGCACCCGGCCAGTAGCGCTGCCGTCAGCAGCGCGCCCATCCAGACGCGAGGCGGTGTCATTCAGGCCTGCATCCGATACTGCTTGAGCAGATCATAGAGCGTCGGACGGCTGATCCCGAGCAACTTCGCCGCCGCCGAGATATTGCCCTCACTTTGTGTCATGGCGCGGCGGATCGCCACACGATCGGCCGCCTCGCGCGCGCTGCGAAGGTTAAGCCAATCTGGCTCTTCGCCGGCTTGCTCCCTCGAAAGATCGAGGTCATCCTTGGTCACCAACTTGCCATCGGCCATGATCACCGCGCGCTTGATGCAGTTTTCAAGCTCGCGGACATTGCCGGGCCAGGGCGCCGCGTCGATCGCGTGGAGCGCATCGGAGGCGAAGCCGCGGACGCCAGGGTTCATCTCGGGCGCATAATGATGAAGGAAATGGCGGGCGAGCAGCACCGCATCGCCCGGGCGCTCTGCGAGCGCGGGGATCTTCACCACCATCTCGGCGAGGCGGTAATAAAGATCCTCGCGGAAGCTCCCCTGTCTGATCATTGCGTCGAGATCGCGGTGCGTTGCGCAGACGATGCGCGTGTCCACCGCGATCGCCTTGCGGCCGCCGATCCGCTCGATTGTCCGCTCCTGAAGGAAGCGCAAGAGCTTGACCTGCAGCGGCAGGGGAATGTCGCCGACTTCGTCAAGGAAGAGCGTGCCGCCGTGCGCGAGTTCGATCTTGCCCTCGGTCGTCTTGACCGCGCCGGTGAACGCGCCTTTCTCATGCCCGAACAATTCGCTTTCGAGCAGGGTTTCGGGAATCGCGGCGCAGTTGATCGCAACGAACGCCCCGTCGCGCCGCGCACTTGCCTCGTGCAGTCCCCGGGCGAGCAATTCCTTGCCGGTGCCGCTCGCGCCGAGCAGCATCACACTGACGCCAAGGTCGGCGACCCGCTCGATCGTACGGGCAAGCTTCAGCATCTCGGGCGCCCCGGTAATCATTCCGCCGAGAACGCGGTTGTCCCCTGCACCCTCGCTGGCGAGACGGGCATTCTCGACCTCGAGTGCGCGGACATGGAAGGCGCGCCGGACGATGAGCCCAAGCTCGTCGATATCGATCGGCTTCTGATAGAAATCCCACGCCCCGTTCGCGATCGCACCGAGCGCACTCGCGCGCTCGCCGTGCCCTGAGACAACGATGACCTTGGTGTCGGGCTTTGCCTCCAGAATCGCGCTCAGCAAGCGAAAACCCTCGCGGGTGCCGTCGGCGTCGGGCGGGAGGCCAAGGTCAAGTGTCACCACCGCAGGTTCCTCGGCGCGCAAAAGTTCGATCGCGCGGTCGTGATCCCCCGCGATCAATACTTCATAATCCTCATAGGCCCATTTGAGCTGTGTCTGCAGCCCCGGGTCGTCCTCAACCACCAGGAGCTTTCGCGTCTCGGTCCCCACGCTTGTCATCATCCCGCTTTCATCCATTCATGTCCCGCGTCGTTCGCGCGCTTCTCGCCCGCTGCCGGCAGCCACACGGTGAAGCGGCTTCCCTTCCCCGGTTCGCTCATCACGTCGATTGCCCCGCCCATGGCCTGCGCGAGTTGAAGCGCCTCGAACGCGCCGAGCCCAAACCCGCCCTCCTTCGTCGAGACGAACGGTTTGAACAGCTCGTCCTGAATGAAGGCGCGGGTCATCCCGGTGCCGAGGTCGAGAATGTCGATCCGAACCCGTCCTGCCTCGCGTGCGGCGATCAGCTGCACAGGCGAGCCTTCGGGCGAAGCGTCGATGGCATTGGACGCAAGCTGCTCGACGATCTGGCGCAGCGCGGCAGCGTCGGCCCAGGCCGCCAGTCCCGGCTCGCAGCCGAGGACTAGAGACGCGCGCGGCCGCATCTGCGCGGCAATGTCGCTAAGCACGGGCTCGACAAAGGTCCGCGCGGCCTCGGCGGGCCTGCCTCTTTCGCGCGGCGACAGGCGCGCGATCAGACCTGCAAGCCGCCCCGCCGAGAGCTTGAGTGTCTCAACCATGTCGGCACGGAACTCTGGCTTGTCGGCGTGCCGTTCAGCATTGCGCGCGAGCAGCGACAATTGGCTCGCGAGATTCTTGATGTCGTGCATGATAAAGGCGAAGCGCCGGTTGAACTCGTCGAAGCGCTTTGCTTCCGAAAGCGCCGCCTGGCTCTGCGATTCGGCAAGATAACTCGCCGCCTGACGCCCCGCGATGCGCAGTACGTCCAGGTCCTCCCAGTCGAGCGCGCGCGAAACGGCCGGCCGGTGAAGCACTGCCAGCGCGAGCATACGCCCGAAATGAAGAACCGGCACTGCGACCCAGGCGCGCAAGTCGTTGATCAGCCACGGTGGAAGTGCGAGCTCATCGCCAGCCTTGGCGCCGGCGCGGCGTATCGCATCGAGGTCTGCGATATGCTGCGTCTCCTGGAGCACGAAGGCGCAGCGCAGCGGCAGCTCGGCCGCCTCGTCCGCGCCGCCCGGCCAGCGCCAATCGTCGGCGACGCAGAACGTACCCTGCGCGTCGGGGAGCATCAGCAGCGCGCCGGGGCTGCCGGTTAGCTCGGCGAGCGCCTTCGCAACCCGGCGGTGGAGGTTCGTGCTGCCCTCGCCTTCCTCCGCCTGCCCGAGGGTCGCGGTGAATCGCATCCATTCGGCGCGGTAATCATAGCGATGCTCGAAAAAATGCTTCGATATCATCACCGAGATCCATGCGCGGGCGCGGCTCGACAGGAACAGCAGCCCCCCGGCCCCGAGCGCGAAAAGCAGGAATATCCCCTGGGCAAGCTCGCCATAATCGCCCCCGACAAGCCGCGCGACCGCGCCCGTCAGTCCGATCAGCACCAGGTAGGCGGCGGCGCCGAGCAGCAGGATCGTGCGCGTAGCCGCGGTGCGCGACAGCCGCATCCGCTCGCGGCCGACGTCCATGGCAGCAACGATGAAGGTCGGCAGGATGAGCAGTGCCACGGCGGGGAGCAGCAGGATCAGCGTCGTTGCAGGCGCGCCCGTCAGCGCCCCGATCAGCTGGACATTGAGTTCATACGCCCAGAGCATCGCAAAGCCGCCGCCGACCGCGAGCACGGGCATCCTGAGCCCTGCGCTGCCATGGCGCACACCGCTGTCGACGAGGAGAAGCCCGCCCGACGCGGTGATCATCGCAGCGATCGCGAGGCCGGGCGCCATCCACCCCGCTGCCGGAAGGTGGTTGAGAAAGCTCGCGACTCCGCCAATCGCGGCGACGGCGCAAATGGTCATGAGAAGTCGCAGGATCAGCCGCTGCGGCGGAGACATGGGCGCGCGTGCGTTCCAGAAGGTCGCGCCAAGCCATCCGAGCCACGTGATATTGCGCACCGCCCGCCCAAGCATCGCCTGCGCGGACCCTGGCCCGAACGCCTCGACGCCGATACACCAGATAGTGGTCCCCCCGGCCGCCGCAATCAGCCAATGGGGTGCCGGCATCAGCGCCGCCATCCGTGCCCTTGGCCGGCTGAGCAGCCACAAGGTCACCCCGGCAAACCCCGCCAGCGCGAGCGTCGCAAGGAGACCGGACAGGGCGAGAAGCTGGGACACGCCTAGCGCGCCCCATCCGGCCATAGAACGACGCGCACCGTCTGAAGCAGGATCAGGAGGTCGAGAAAGGGCGAATAATTTTTCGCATAATAAAGATCATATTCGAGTTTGACACGGGCGTCCTCGACCGACGCGCCATAGGGATAATTGATCTGTGCCCAGCCCGTGAGGCCGGGCTTCACCATATGGCGCTCGGCATAATAGGGGAGAGCGCGCGTCAGTTCTTCAACGAAGCTCGGGCGTTCGGGGCGCGGCCCGACAAAGCTCATTTCACCTTTAAGGACGCACCAGGTCTGCGGCAGTTCGTCGATGCGAAGCTTGCGGATGATATGCCCGACACGCGTGACACGCGGGTCATTCTCACTCGCCCACACCGCCTGCCCTGCGGCCTCGGCATCGGTCCGCATCGAACGGATCTTCACGATATTGTAGATCTGGCCGTAGAGCCCGACGCGGGGCTGGCGATAGAATATCGGTCCCTTGCTATCGAGCTTGACCGCAATTCCCGCGAGAAGGATCAGCGGGAGGCCGATCACCAGAACCGCAAGACTTGCGACGATGTCGAACAATCGCTTGCTGACCTTGGCGATGCGCTGTCCCGCTGAAAAGCCATCGGAAAATATGAGAAAGCTCGGGTTGGTGGTTGCAAGGTCGACGCGCCCCGTCTCGCGCTCAAGAAAACTCGCCATATCGTTGACGTGCACCCCGGTCGTCTTGACGCGCAGAAGGTCGGAAAGCGGCAGAGCGCCGCGCCGTTCCTCCATCGCGAGCACGACTTCGCCGGCGCCGAGCGCAACGGCATGGTCGGCAAGGCTCGGCACCGATGCGCGGGGCAGCGCCTCCGGGACCGCGGTTTCACTTGGCCGCATCGCGACGAAGCCGACGATACTGAGCCCGCTTCCCGGCGCATTGGCAAGCCCCTTGAGCCGCGCCGCGCGCGGTCCGGCGCCGAGCACAAGGATGCGCCGGCGAAAGGCGTCAGCGCCCGCGCTCTGTGTCAGCGCGAGACGGACGATGAGGAGCGCCCCGATCGCAAGAACCATCGCGTAGAGGCTGTTTGCGCGCCACAGCGTCGCATCGGGCAACAGAAAGCGCACGACCGACAGGAAGATGACGCCAAGCGAGATCGCAGCGAGCAGCCGCGCGGTGGCAAAGCCCATCGCCCGTAGCGCCTCGGTGCCGTACATGCCGACCGCCATCATCGCGAGCGCGTTGGCGAGCGCAAAGGTGACGACCGGCACCCAGCGCCCTATGGGCGGTCCGGCATCGAACCCCGTCTGATGCGCATAGATATGCCACGCGGCCTCCGCCGAGACGAGCAGCACTGCGAACTCAAACAGCGCAAGCCAGACGACCGCGTACGGCACATAATGTTTGAACAGCCTGAACATGAAGAATGGCGCGCCCTTTCCGGCGGCCGATCCTACGGGCCAGGGGTGAAGTGTCGGTTAACTTTACACCTGGTTCATGCACAGCGGACTCATCGCGCGCGTCGCTCGATCTCGTTCCGAGCCGCCTGCGCTATGAAGGCGCTCCGGGTCAGGCTCCGCTCAGACGCGGCTTTATCTATCGCCTCCAATATGCCGCGATCCAGCGAGATGTGGGCACGAACAACATGATGATCGTTGGCGATGCGAGGGACAGCGACGAGAAACGCGCCTGCGGCCAACTCGTCAGCCACGGCAGCCTGAGCCTGATCAAGCCGCATCGGAACGACCTCCTCTTGATCGTCGAACCACAACGCCAGCGCCTCTGCGGCATTAGGAAGAACGTCGTCGAGATTATCGGCTGCCGAGAAGCAGCCAGGAAGATCGGGAAAGGTCACGCCGAACGCGCCGTCAGCATCCTTATGAACGAGAGCGTAGAAATATTTCATAGCGAATCTTCATCGGGTGATTGCGTAATTATTTGCGCAAACCCTCCTCACAACGAGGTTAGGATGTCCGGCTTTCCTACAGCAAAAACACGATAGTCGCGGTAAAAAACACCGCGAAACTCTCGAGGAAAAGCCGCACGTCGCGGCTGCTCACGAGCCCGGGCCGCGAGCGGCGTTCGGCGGCGATCGCCCGGCGCAGCGAGCCTTCCCAGTCCGCCGGAGCGCGAAGCCGCGCGATGGCCAACTGCCGTGCATCGTGGTCGCGCAAGCGGCCGCGAATGTCGATGCGAAGATCGGGGTCGAGTCGGTCCATGCCCCGACGCTAGGCAGATCTTAACGATCCGGTAAGGTTAAAAAGTCGTTAACGGGCCAAGCGTCCCGTCCCGGGACGTGTTGCAGCCGGTCGGCTAAAGTGGCGGAGGGGCGATGCGCACGGTGGCCCGCTCGCCGGCGCCCGCCTGGAACGGCTTGCAGCGCTGCGGCCGCATCCGGGGGCCAAGGCAGATGCGCACTTCGGTGAGCCAGCCCTTGCGATCGGTTGCGACCGCGATCATCGGCGCACTTATCCCCGGGTTGACGCGCGCAAAGGCAGCGCGGACCGAGCCTGCGGTCTGCGGGCGCGCCGCGAGGCCTTTCATGTCGGGAAAGCGCACAGCGCCGAACATGATCGCAGCGGCGCGGAAATAGGCGGCGGGATTCGGGCTCATGCAGGTGCCGTGCTTTGCCCATTCGTGCTGCAGCAGCTGCGCTGAGGGCGTCATGCACATGTGGCGACGGAGGACGGTCGCGGGCACGGTCTGCGCCGGGCGGCACCATTGCGGATAGGCGGGACCGTCCGCCTCGGGCCACAGACCGTGAAGGACAAAGCCGAAGCGCCCATTCTCCCCTGAACATTGAAAGCGATCGGCCGCCCGCTTCGGATTGGCAGCGCTCGCGCAGCGCTGCGGCGACCAGCTCATCGCCAAAAGATACCCTGCGATCCTGGGGCTTCGCGCCGGCTCGCCGCGCGGCGCCGTTTCGGGGCGCGGAACCGGGATATGATCGGGCGCCGTGCAGGCGAGCGCCTGCGCCTGGGCATATGTCGGTGCCAGCATAAAGACGATGGCCGCCCAGAAGGCCCCGATCTTCGGTCCGAGCCTGGATTGCCGAAGGAGCACGCCTCCCTCGCGCGCCAGATCGAAGCTGCTCAATGGGAGGCGCGCGGCAAAGGGATGGCGGAGGGCGTTAAGCCAGCGCAAAATCGAGCCCGATGTCAGCGGCGGGGGCCGATTGGGTGAGCCGCCCCACCGACACATAGGTCACGCCGGTTTCGGCTATCGCGCGGATCGTGTCGAGCCGAACCCCGCCCGAGGCTTCGGTGGGAATGCGACCGGCAACGATCGCAACCGAGTCGCGCAAGGCTGCAAGGTCCATGTTGTCGAGCAGCAAGTGTGTCGCCCCGGCGCCAAGCGCGGGCGCCACCTGGTCGACGCGGTCGACTTCGACGATGATCGTTTCGATTCCGGCCGCTACCGCCCGCCGCACCGCTTCCTCGACCGATCCCGCCACCGCGACGTGATTGTCCTTGATCATCGCCGCGTCCCAGAGACCCATCCGGTGATTGGTCGCGCCGCCCATCCGGGTGGCATATTTTTCGAGCACCCGAAGGCCGGGAATCGTCTTGCGTGTGTCGAGCAGCGTCGCACCCGTCCCGGCAATCGCGTCGACATAGGTGCGCGTCAGCGTCGCGATGCCCGACAGATGCTGTACCGTGTTGAGCGCCGAGCGCTCGGCAGTCAGCATCGCGCGCGCATTGCCCGACAGGCGAACAAGGTCGGTACCGGGGTCAACTTGCGCGCCCTCCTCGACCAGCACCTCGATGGCCATGTCGGGCGCAAGCGCACGGAAGAAGCGCACCGCGATCGGCAATCCCGCGACGGTGATCGCGTCGCGGCTGCCCATCACCCCTTCGAAGCGCGCCTCCGCAGGAATTGTCGCGAGGGAGGTGATATCGCCGCCGATACCGAGATCTTCGGAAAGCGTGGCGCGGACGAAGGCATCGAGGTCGAAGCCGGGGAGCGAGAAATCGGTCATGGCCCCCGCGATAATGGCTGGGGTCTGCAAATCAACTTGACGTTTACGTTAACTGGCGCTGACATGCGTCGACGCGGCAACCATGCCACCTTCGGAGCGACACCATGCAATCCCCCATCTCGGCCCTCCTCGGCATCGAATTTCCCCTTCTCGCTTTCTCGCACTGCCGCGACGTCGTCGTGGCCGTGTCGAAAGCCGGCGGCATGGGCGTTTTCGGCGCCGCCGCCCTGTCGCCTGACCGGCTCGAAGAGGAACTTGCCTGGATCGACGCGCATATCGGCGGACGTCCTTACGGCGTCGACCTCATCGTTCCCAACAGCTTCTCCGGCAAGGGCGAAGCGCCGGCCGCCGCCGCGCCACAGGTCCCGGAGACGCACCGGCAGTTTGCGGCCCGGATTCTCGGCCAGTTCGACGTCGACGCCGCGGGGCTCGACGATGCGATGAGCGAGCGGCAGAGTTTTGGGGACAACATGCACGATGAAGGTGCAGCAAGACTCCTCGAGGTCGCATTCCGCCATCCGATCAGGCTCATCGCCAATGCCCTCGGCGTCCCGCCCCAGCTGATGCTCGATCTTGGAAAGCAGCATGATGTTCCCGTCGCGGCCCTTGTCGGTACGCGCGACCATGCGCTGGCGCAGGTGCGCGCAGGGGTCGATATTCTCGTCGTCGCAGGCGGCGAGGCCGGCGGCCACTGCGGCGAAGTCGCGACGATGGTGCTCGTACCCGAGGTTGCCGCTGCGCTCGATGCGATCGGAAACCCAACTCCGATTCTCGCCGCGGGCGGCATCGTCACCGGGCGCCAGATGGCGGCGGCGATGGCGATGGGCGCCCACGGCGCCTGGTGCGGATCGGTGTGGCTGACCACCGCCGAGGCCGAAACCAATCCCGTCGTGAAGGAAAAGATGCTCGCGGCTTCGGCGCGCGATACTGTGCGCTCGAAGAGCCGCACCGGAAAGCCCTCGCGCCAGCTTCGATCGCCATGGACCGATGCATGGGAGGCCGAAGGCGCACCCAAGCCGCTTCCGATGCCGCTCCAGTCGCTGGTCAGCGAACCTGCGCTGCGCAAGGTCGATAAATTGTCAGAAGGCGGCCACGAAGGCGCAAAGGCGCTCGCGACCTATTGGGTCGGCCAGGGGGTCGGCCTGATGAACGAGGCGATGAGCGCCGGCCAGGTCGTCCAGGCGTTCAAGGAAGACTGGATCGCTGCCTGCGAACGCCTGAACGGCTTCCTCGGGGAGTGACGAGCAAGGCTTCCCGTCCCGATGCCGTGGGAGGGGGCCGTCTGCGGCGCTAAGCGCCTGCGCTGCCGTCTCGGATCCCTCGCCTCTGCCCCGCATGGGCCCCTGCCCCATGCCTTGGGGCATGGGGAGGGGCCGAGAGCGATTTTTCAGGAAACCGTCGCCTTGACGATCTTGCCAGGCTCGCGCGGCGGCTCGCCCTTGGGCAGCGCGTCGACATTTTCCATGCCTTCGATCACTTCGCCCCAGACGGTGTACTGGTTGTCGAGGAAGCGGGCATCCTCGAAGCAGATGAAGAACTGGCTGTTCGCGCTGTTCGGATTCTGCGCACGCGCCATCGAACAGATGCCGCGAACGTGCGGTTCGCTGTTGAATTCTGCGGGAAGGTCGGGAAGCTGGCTGCCGCCCATGCCCGTTCCCGTCGGATCGCCGCCCTGCGCCATGAAGCCGGGGATCACGCGGTGAAAGACGACGCCATCGTAGAAGCCTTCGCTCGCGAGCTGGCTGATCCGCTCGACATGCTTCGGCGCAAGATCGGGGCGCAGGCGGATGACAACATCGCCGGTCGACAGCGACAGGGTAAGGGTCTGTTCGGACATGGAGGGCTCCTCATGGATTGGATGGGCGGTGCCATAGCGGGCGCAGCCGGCAAAGCCACGCATTAATTGCCCGCGCCGGCTTGGCCGGCGTTGCCAAGCCTTTCCTGCGGGACTAGGGGGAAATTCGGTTCACGAGGCTGTTTCGGCCGATCATGACAGGGAGGGCCGCGCGATGGACGAACGCGAAGATTCCCTGCACCCCCAAGACGATATCCTCACCGATGACCGCGGCCGCGGCGCCGAAGGTGCAAGCCAGGAGGCCGAGACCGAGCTCGACGAGGACGATCGGCTGAAGCCCGAATTCGTAAGCGACGTGCTCGCGCTCGCCGAAGCCGGCGAACATGAAGCGGCGCGTGAACGTATCGGCCGCCTCCACCCTGCCGATATCGCCGACCTGTTTGAGCTGGTGTCCGATGAGGACCGGCCGCTACTCGCCTCGGTCCTCGGCGACATGCTCTCCCCGGACGTGCTCGCCGAGATGAACGAGCATGTGCGCGAGCGGCTGATCGACCTGCTCGCGCCCGAGCAGGTGGCGGAAATCGCCTCCGAACTCGACACCGACGACGCGGTCGCAATCATCGAGGACATGGAGGAGGACGAGCAGCAGGCCGTCCTTCAGGCGATGGAGCCCGAGGACCGCGCCGCGATCGAGGATGCGCTCTCCTTCCCCGAGGAATCAGCCGGCCGCCTGATGCAGCGCGACCTTGTGGCGGTGCCCGAGCATGTCCGCGTTGGCGACGTCATCGACCGTTTGCGCGAAGACACCGAGCTCACGAGCGATTTTTGGGAAATCTTTGTTGTCGACCCGATGCACCGCCCGGTGGGAACGTGCCAGCTCAGCTGGATCCTGCGCACCCCGCGCGACATTGCGATCAGCGACGTGATGAAGCGTGAGCAGACGCTGATCCCGGTCGACATGGACCAGGAAGAGGTCGCGCTTCGCTTCCAGAAATATGCCCTGATCTCGGCTGCCGTCGTCGACAAGGCCGGACGGCTCGTCGGCATGATCACGGTCGACGACATCGTCCACATCATTCAGGAAGAAGCAGGCGAAGACATTTTGCGCCTGTCCGGCGCCGGCGACGGGGACATCAACGAGCCGATTCGCGAAACCTATGCCGCGCGTGTGCGCTGGCTGATTGCCAATCTCGGCACCGCGCTCGTGGCCTCTACGATCGTCGGCCTGTTCGGCGGCGCGATCGAACATATGGTGGCGCTGGCTGCGCTCATGCCGATTGTCGCAGGCGTCGGCGGCAATGCGGGAACGCAGACGCTCGCGGTGACGGTTCGTGCGCTCGCGATGAACCAGCTCACCGATTCGAACAGCTGGCGCGCAGTCTGGCGCGAAATGAAGATCGCGCTCCTCAACGGCGGAACGATTGCGCTGATCGCGGGAACCGCGACCGCCGTCTGGTTCTCAAACCCCGGCCTTGGCGGCGTGATTGCGGCGGCCATGATCGTGAACATTTTCGTCGCCGGGGTGGCGGGCGTCGCCATTCCCCTCCTCCTCGACCGGCTCGATCAGGATCCGGCCGTCGCCAGTTCCATTTTCGTCACCATGACGACCGATTCCATGGGCTTTCTCGCCTTTCTGGGGCTCGCAGTGGCGAGCGGGATCACGGCGCTCTGACCGCAAACTTTTGGAATCCAAGCGATTCAAAAGAAACGCGGAAAAAAGTGCGACCCGGCGCATTTTTTTGGGAACTTACCGCCATCAGGCTCGTTTCCCTTTCGAGCAGCGGTCATCGCCCCCCCGCAGCGCTGCTCAGCAACATTGGCCCGGCCCGCATTCCCTCCCCCCCCCTCGAACGCGTGCCGGGCCATTTTGCACCCTGGAACCCGCAAGAGGTGATCGAATGACGAGTGTCCGTGTTATCCTTCTCACCCTGCTCGCCAGCTTTCTGGTCGCTGGCTGCAATACGGTGAAGGGCGTCGGCCGCGATATCGAATCGGTTGGACAGGCCGGCTCAGACGCCATCAACTGAGAGCCCGAAAAGTAACTTACCCTAACCCTCTTCGAGAGGCTCGGGCGCCGTTTCGGCGCCTGTTTTGTTGCGCCGCCGCTGCGTGAACCAGATGGCGAAGAGCGACAGTTCATAAAGCAGGATCAGCGGCACCGCGAGCAGGAACTGGCTGAGAACGTCGGGCGGCGTTGCGACTGCGGCGATCCCGAAGGCCGCGACGATCATGTAGCGCCGCGCCGATATGAGCTGGGCGCGCGTGACCAGTCCCGACCGCTCGATCAGCATCAGGAGGATCGGCAGAAGGAAGGCGATGCCGAACGCCATGATGAATTGCATGATGAAGCTGAGGTAATTGCCCACTGAGGGCAGCGCCTCCTGCGTCACCCCGCCGACGGTCCCTTGATATCCCAGCAGGAATTTGAGCGCCAAGGGCACGGTGACAAAATAGGCAAAGCTCGCGCCGATCGCGAACAGCACCGGGGTTGCAAAGAGAAAAGGCAGGAGCGCCTTCTTTTCCTGGCGATAGAGACCCGGCGCCACGAATTTCCAGAGCTGGTTGGCGATCACCGGAAAGGCGATCATCATCGCTGCGAACAGCGCGACCTTGATCTCGACAAAAAAGGCCTCGAACAACTGGGTGTAGATGAGCTTGCCCTGCCCGGCCTGGACGAGCGGCTGGACGAGAATGCCGAAAATCGGCCGCGCGAAATAAAGGCACGCCCCGAAAGCGACGGCAATCGCAAGCAGCGACTTCAAAAGGCGTGAACGCAGCTCGATCAGATGATCGAGCAGCGGCATCTTGCCGCCGGCACCGTCATCCTCATCGTCCGCAAGCGGGGTTGGAGCCGTCATGGCAGCGGCCCGTCCCTCGGCGGCACGGCATGGGTCTCGGGATGCTCAGGAGATGCTGGGGCGGCAGCCGCATCATCGTCTGCGGCGGTCTCACGGACCGGAGCGGGAATCGCTGGCGCGTTCGGCTCGGCATCGACACGCGGAAACTCGCGCATGATCGCCTCATTCTGCTCGCGCCATTGCTTTTCCAGTTCTTCAAGCTCGGCCTCGCGCATCATCGTGTCGAGCCCGGCACGGAAATGGCGCGCCATGCCGCGCGCCTTGCCCACCCATTTGCCGACAAACCGCATCGCCTTGGGAAGGTCCTTGGGGCCGATGACGACCAGCGCCACGACAATGACGAGCAGCAGCTCGGTGGGCGCAACGTCGAACATTTACCAGCCAATCCCCGCAGACGGACGAAAATCAGCGGTTTTCGGTTTCCGCGGTCGGAGCCGGTGTGACCGACGGATCGCTAGCGCGCTGCCCTTCGATATGGCGAGGCGCGGCCGGCGGCGTGTCGTCGTCGGCCATGCCCTTCTTGAAACTTTTGATGCCCTTGGCAACGTCGCCCATCATGTCCGAGAAGCGTCCCTTGCCGAACAATAGCAGGACGATCACGCCGAAGACCAGCCAGTGCCAGATGCTCAAACCACCCATCTCAAAATCTCCTTGCGCCGTCCATATAGGGGGGAGCGACGCGTAATGCACGCGGCGACGTCAAAAAACCCTAAGCCTCTTCGCCGTCCTTGACCAGATCCAGCTCGCCCATTGCCTCTTCGAACGCAAGGTCGACAGGATCAAGAAGGCCCGCGGCGCGCAAATCGTCGATGCCCGGCAGATCCTTGCGGCTGCCAAGCCCGAAATGCTGCAAAAACGCGTCCGTCGTCCGATAGACAAGCGGACGCCCGGGCACCTCGCGCCGACCCGCCGGGGCGATCCATTCGGCCTCCATCAGCACGTCGAGCGTGCCCTTCGATGTTTGAACACCGCGAATCGCCTCGATCTCGGCGCGGCTGACCGGCTCATGGTAGGCGATGATCGCGAGAACCTCCGAAGCCGCGCGCGAAAGCTTGCGCGGATCGTCGCGCTCGCGGCGGAGGAGATGCGCAAGGTCGGCAGGCGTCTGGAAGTGCCAATGTCCGCCGCGTTCAACCAGTTCGATGCCGCTTCCTGCGTGGCGCGCGGCGATTTTCTGGACGATCGCGCGCACCTCACCTGCCGTCACATCGTCACCGAGGCGGGCCGCGAGCTGCCGCGGGTCGAGCGGCTCGTCGCTGGCGAAGATCATGGCCTCGATGGCGCGTTCGCGATCGTCGATAGGGGTCATGCCGATGCCGCCTTCAGATAAAGCGGCTCGAACGCGCCGTCCTGCTTGAGGTCGACGCGGCCCTGCCGCGCAAGTTCGAGTGCTGCAAGAAAACTCGATGCAATCGCCGAGCGGCGCAGCGGCCCCACATAATCGGGGGGGAGAAAGTCGGAGAGTTCGGCCCAGTCGAGCTTGATTCCGATCATGCGCTCAAGGTGATGAAGCGCCGCGTCGAGCGTGACCACCGGGCGCCGTGCGACCATATGGACGACGGGTTCGGTGCGCAGCTTGACCTGTCCATAGGCTGCGAGCAGGTCGTAGAGGGTAGCGTCCCACCGCCGAACCCGAACCTCGCGCAGCCCTTCGGGCTTCGGCCGCAGGAACACATCGCGGCCGACCCGGTCGCGCGCGAGCAGCCGCGCTGCGGCCTCGCGCATCGCCGCAAGCCGCTGGAGCCTGAGTTGCAACCTGAGCGCAAGCTCGTCGGGCGAGGGATCCTCGGCCGGATCCTTGGGCAGCAGCAGGGCCGATTTGAGATAGGCGAGCCAGGCGGCCATGACGAGATAATCGGCCGCGACCTCGAGCTTTAGCGCCCGCATTTCCGCGATGAAGGTCAGATATTGTTCGACCAGCGCAAGGATGGATATCTGCCGCAGATCGACCTTCTGGCTTCGCGCAAGGGTCAGCAAGAGGTCGAGCGGTCCTTCCCAGCTTTCGAGGCTGAGTTGCAGCGCATCTTCGCGCTCCGCCGCTCGTGGAGCCAGCTCGAAATCGAGTGGCAGTTCCTCCATCGGCAGCTCAGGCGATCGCCAGCAGCGCATCGCGCTGATCGACGAGCATCGCAAACTGACGCGGATCGCGCACGCCCGCGATCCGGTCCATCGCGCCCTCGAGGCGCGAGAGCGCCTTCTCGCTGATCGGATCGAGCGCGTTCGCGATCCCGATCATGTCGTCCATCTTCCCCCAGCAGTTGAGCGCGATGTCGCAGCCCGCCGCAATCGCGGCCGCAGCGCGCGAGGGCACATCGCCCGACAGCGCCTTCATGTCGAGATCATCGGTCATCAAAAGGCCGTGAAAACCGATGCGCTGGCGGATCACGCTGTCGATAATCAGCGGCGACAAGGTCGCCGGGCGGTCAGGGTCCCACGCGCTGAACACGACATGACAGGTCATCGCCATCGCCGCGTCGCGCAGCGCCGCAAAGGGAGCAAGGTCGCTCTGCAAGTCGTGATCGCTTGCCGTCACAACAGGCAATTCCTCGTGCGAGTCGAGCAGCGCGCGGCCGTGGCCCGGTATATGCTTGACGATGCCGACGACGCCGCCGTCCTGGAGACCGGAGAGGATCGCGCGCCCGAGCGCTGCGACGCGCATCGGCTCGCTCCCGAGCGCGCGGTCGCCGATGACGTCACTCGCACCTGGCTGGCGAACATCGAGCAGCGGCAGGCAATCGACGGTAATTCCGACCTCGGCGAGCATGGAGGCGAGCGCCATGGCGTTGAGCCGCGCCGCCTCGATTGCGCTCGCCGGCGCCCGCTCATAGAGGTCGTCAAAAGCGGCGCCGCTTGGAAAATCGGGCCATTCGGGCGATTTCATCCGCGCCACGCGTCCGCCCTCCTGGTCGATCAGGATCGGCAAATGGGTGCGGCCATCGAGCGAACGCAGATCGTCGGTAAGGCGCCTGAGCTGCTCGCGATTCTCGATGTTGCGGCCAAAGAGGATATAACCTGCAGGCCTGCTATCGCGAAAGAAAGCGCGCTCATCGTCGGTCAGCGTCAGGCCCGAAAGGCCGAAAATTGCGGGTATCATGCGTCAACCTCCATAGGCTGGCGCCCCCTCACGCGGCAACCAAGGGACGCATCATGCCATAGCGGCCGATACGAACCAACGCCGGTTGCGGCGAAACGGGCCGAATCAGCGGACGATATCGCAATTCTCCCCTGCTACCCGTAGTTTACCGCATAAAGTCTTGGCGTTGGCGGCCGTCCCTGCCGCGACGCGAAGGCGGTAGACCTTGTTGCCGCCCACATCCGCCGCCGATACGAAGCGGTTGAGTTCGGCAAGATAGGCAAAGCGCTTCGAAAGGTTCGCCCAGGCCTTGTTTGCGGCCGCTTCGCTGCGGAAAGCGCCGAGCTGAACAAGGGCGCCGCCGGCCTCGGCCGGTGCGCTCGCCGCGCTGCCCACGGAGGTTTTCACCAAGGTTGCAGCGGGAGCCGCCCCCGCACTGCCGGCCGCGGCAGCCCGCCCCGCCCCGGCTTTCGCCGCGTCCTTTTCAGCTGCCTGCTTCGCCGCGGCAGCCTTTGCCGCAGCCTCGCGTTCGGCGGGCGTGACAGCCGGCTCCTCGGGCATCCGGCTCGGATCCACCCGGCCCGCGGGCTCCACGCCCTCGCTCGCGGCGAAGCTTGCATCCCCTTCGCCTTCGAAAGTCCGCGAGGCATCGTTGCTCGGCACGACCTTGTAGTGGCCCGGCTGGGCAGCGATCAGCTCGCCATTGCCGCGCGCTCCGCCATTCTGGAGCCACCAGAGCCCCCCGAGCACGGCACCGATCAGGAGGAGGCCGCCCAAGACCATGACAAGCAGGCGGGTCGGCGAAACTTCCGGATCGTCTTCATAGTCGTCCGCCGCCTCCAGCCAGGGCAGCCGATCCTCGGCGTCCAATCCCAGCCCCGCATCCCCGTTATCGCCCATCAAGCCATCTCCTCGAGCGCGTCGACCCCCATCAGGTGCAGCCCATTGCGGATAACCTGCCCGATTCCATCGGCCAAATAAAGCCGCGTCGCCGTCAGTTCGGGGTCAGCCGGCAAAATCACGCGCGCCTCGGGGCGGTCGTTGCCCATGTTCCACCAGGCATGAAAGGCAGCTGCCACGTCGCCGAGGTAGAAGGCGATGCGGTGCGGCTCGCGCGCCGATGCGGCTGCCTCGACGATGCGCGGGAATTGCGCGAGAAGCTTCACGAGGCCCAGTTCATAGGCATCGAGGCGCGCCAGTTCGGGTGAAGCGGCCGCGACGCCTGTCTCGGCCAGCTTTCGCTTCAGCGAAGCGATCCGGGCATGGGCGTATTGGACATAGAAGACAGGATTGTCGCGCGACGCCTCGACGACCTTGGCAAAGTCGAAATCCATCTGCGCATCGGCCTTGCGCGTCAGCATGGTGAAGCGCACCGCATCCTTGCCGACCTCGTCGACAATGTCGGCGAGCGTCACGAAATTGCCGGCCCGCTTCGACATCTTGAACGGTTCGCCATTCTTAAGAAGGCGCACCATTTGGACGAGCTTGACGTCGAAACGCGTCTTTCCGCCCGTCAGCGCTGCAACCGCCGCCTTGATCCGCTTGACGGTGCCGGCGTGGTCGGCGCCCCAGATGTCGATCAGCTCGTCGGCGCTCTGGGCCTTTTGATAATGGTAGGCAAGGTCGGCGCCGAAATAGGTCCAGCTGCCGTCCGACTTCTTGATCGGCCGGTCCTGATCGTCGCCAAATTGGGTCGAGCGGAACAGCGGCAGCTCAACCGGTTCCCAATCCTCGGGCGTCTCCCCCTTCGGCGCTTCGAGCAGACCATCATAGACGAGCCCCTGCTCGCGCAGCCACGCCTCCGCCGCCGCTGGCTTGCCTTCCGCCTGCAGTTCAGCTTCCGACGAGAAAAGATCGTGATGAATGCCAAGCTTCGCAAGATCGCCGCGGATCATGTCCATCATCGCGCTCACCGCCTCGGCGCGGAACAGGCCAAGCCAGGCGCTCTCCGGCGCGCCAACGAAGCGGTCGCCATATTCGGCCGCGAGGCTTTTGGCGACCGGCTTCAGATAGTCGCCAGGATAAAGACCTTCCGGGATCACGCCGATATCTTCGCCGAGCGCTTCGCGGTAACGCATGTGGACCGAGCGGGCGAGAACATCGACCTGCGCGCCTGCATCATTGACATAATATTCGCGGATCACCTTGTGCCCGGCAAATTCGAGCAAGGCGGCAAGCGCATCCCCGACCACCGCGCCGCGGCAATGGCCGACGTGCATCGGCCCTGTGGGGTTGGCAGAGACATATTCGATATTGACCCGGCGGCCTTCGCCCATCGCCGAGCGACCGTAATCGGCGCCCTTTTCGTGAATGAGCGCAAGCTCCTCGCGCCAGCTGTCATCGGCGAGGCGCAAGTTGATGAAACCCGGCCCCGCAACGCTCGCCTCGGTGACCTCGCCGAGCGCGCCGAGTTCGGCGACGAGCAGCTCGGCGAGCGCGCGCGGGTTCATGCCTGCGGGTTTGGCAAGCACCATCGCGGCGTTCGTTGCAACATCGCCGTGCGCGGGATCGCGCGGGGGCTCGACGCTGATCGCGCTTCGCTCGAGCCCCGCCGGCAGGGCATTCCTGGCGGCCAGCGCATCGAGCGCGGCGCCGATATGATCGGAAAAGCGGCTGAAGAGGGTCATGAAAGGGACCTATCCTGGTTCAAGGGATTGAAGCGCGCCCTATCGCAGCTTGGGCAACACGAAAAGCCCTGCGCCGCCGCCGGGCGCCGCAGGTCATCGAAGATGCGACGGGCGCCGCCGCGCCGCCGCGACACCCTATCGTCGGACGTTATATTCGAGCTGTTCGGGCGTCAGCTGGAAGCCGACGAGCAGTTCAAAGCTGGCGCGTTGCACCGCCGCTCTCACCTCGGGCAGGCTGAGCGGATCGACAGCCGCGTCGGCATCGCCGGGCTTGCGCTTGCGCGTGATGCGCTCCTGAATGTCGGCGGGCAAGGTCGCCGCGGCCGCGTCGACATAGGCCGACGCTTGCGCATGGCCGGACCCGCGGGTCTCGCCCTCGGCGAAACTGACGGTCACCTGGCCGAGACGCTTCGCCACCACCGCGGTCCCGCCCTGCACGACTGTCGCAAAATAGGGCAAGGTGACGCTGCGTGCCGGTCCTGCATCGCGGCGCGTTGCCACGACGTCGAAATCGGCGAGCTGGTAGATTTTCTCACCCGTGTCGTTGCACTGGGGCGTCAGCTTCGTGATCGTCGCCACGACGTCGATCGCGCCCGCATCGCGGCGCGTCGCGGGGTCGAACAGGGTGATGTCGCCGGTATGCAGCGGAATCGCGACCGCGGGGCATTTGTCGCGCGTCGCGGTGATGCCGACACCCGCCGAGATGTCGAGCTCATTGTCGCGTCCGCAGCCGGCCGCCGTCGCCATGGCCGCCACCCCGCAAAGGATGGCGATGATCTTGCGGGACGAGGAGGAAGTCGGCTTCATAAGGGTCAGGCTTTCCAATCGGCGGGACGGGACGGGGTCTTTCCCGCTCCATGCGCGCCGCTTCTTATCGGCGCGATGAACGAGGTGCAACAGGCAGGCGCCCGCCCCACAAGCCGCTTTACCGCAGACGGCCTCCTACGCTAGAGCGCTGCGGCATGAACGCACCGCTCAAAATGGCGTCCCCGCTTCGAGCCGAACCGGCGGAACTCAAGGTATTGATCGCGGCGCCGCGCGGATTTTGCGCCGGCGTCGACCGGGCGATCCGCATCGTCGAACTCGCGATCGAACGTTTCGGCGCGCCCGTCTATGTGCGCCATGAAATCGTCCACAATCGCTATGTCGTCGACAAGCTGAAGGCCAAGGGCGCGATCTTCGTCGAATCGCTCGATCAGGTTCCCGATGGCGTTCCGGTGGTGTTCAGTGCGCACGGCGTTCCCAAGGCCGTGCCCGCAAAGGCCGCAGCGCGCGGGCTCGATTATATCGACGCGACCTGCCCCCTGGTCTCGAAAGTGCACCGGCAGGCCGAACGCGCGCACGAGGCCGGACGCCACATCGTCTTCATCGGGCACGCCGGGCATCCCGAGGTCATCGGGACGCTTGGGCAGCTTCCCGACGGCGCAATGACACTGGTCGAATCGGTCGACGACGTCGCCCGCCTGACGCCGCCCGATCCTGAAAAGCTTGCCTTTCTCACCCAGACGACGCTCTCCGTCGACGATACGCGCGACATCGTTGCCGCACTTGAGCATCGCTTTCCCTCGATCCAGGGACCCCGCGGAGAGGATATTTGCTACGCAACGTCAAACCGGCAGGCGGCCGTGAAGGCGATTGCGGGCCAGTGCGACCGGGTGATCGTGATCGGCGCCCCGAACAGCTCGAACAGCCTTCGCCTTGTCGAGGTTGCCGAGCGGCTCGGCACCCCTGCCCATCTCGTTCAACGCGGCGACGACATCGCGCCCGACTGGCTCGCGGATATCGCAACGCTCGGCATCACCGCGGGCGCGAGCGCGCCCGAGACGCTGGTGCGCGAAGTGATCGATGCCGTGGCGAAGCACCGCAGAATCGTCGAGGACGTCGTCGTGACCGCGCAGGAAAACATGATCTTCAAGTTGCCGCGCGGGCTTGAACGCTGATGGCGGTCTATACCGAGGTCGATCCCGACGACCTGGCTGCGCTCGTTGCCCGCTACGACATCGGGACCGTCCGTTCGTGCAAGGGCATTGCCGAAGGCGTTGAAAACAGCAATTTCCTCCTGGAGACGACGGACGGACGCTTCATCCTGACGCTCTATGAAAAGCGGGTTCGCGCCGACGAACTGCCTTTTTTCGTCGACCTGCTTGGCCATCTCGCTGCCAAGGGCTGCCCGGTGCCAGCGATGATCCGCGATCGAAGCGGCGCTGCGATCCAGCAGATTTCAGGGCGCGCGGCGTGCATTATCCAATTTCTCCCCGGAATCTCGCTGACGCGGCCGACCGCGGCTCAGTGCGAAGCCGCCGGCGCCGCGCTCGGCCGAACCCACCGGGCGCTCGAAGATTTCGCGGGCGTTCGCGAGAACAACATGGGTCATCGGCATTGGCGCGAGATCGCACAGGCCGCGGGCGATCTCGACACCGTGCTGCCGGGCCTCGGCGCAATCGTCGATGCCGAACTCGGCTATCTGGGTGTGCGCTGGCCCGCGGACCTACCCGCGCACGTGATCCACGCAGACCTTTTCCCTGACAATGTGCTCATGCTGGGCGACGAAGTGACGGGGCTCATCGACTTCTATTTCGCCGCGAGTGACTACCGCGCCTATGATCTTGCCGTCACCCACGCATCATGGACCTTCTCCTCCGACGGGACGCGGTGCGATGGGGCGCGCGCAGCGGCGTTGATGCGCGGCTATGCGCGCGAGATCGCGCTCACCAGCGAGGAACGCGCCGCGCTGCCCATCCTTGCGCGCGGCGCCTCGCTTCGTTTCCTGCTGACGCGCGCCCACGACTGGATCCACACGCCCGCGGACGCGCTCGTGACGCGCAAGGACCCTTCGCCCTTTCTCGCGCGCCTGCGCCGCTACTCTGCCCCCGATGCGATGGATCTCTTCGGGGCATGACGGGGAGCGCAGGCAGAACGGTGATCGTCGCGACCGACGGCGCGTGCAAGGGCAATCCGGGCCCGGGCGGCTGGGGTGCGGTGCTGCGCTGGGGCGATGTCGTTAAGACGATATCGGGAGGCGAGGCAGAGACAACCAACAACCGGATGGAACTGATGGCCGCGATCGAGGCGCTCGCCACCTTGAAGCGGGGGTGCCGCGTCGAGTTGTCCACCGACAGCGTCTATGTTCGCGACGGCATCACGAAATGGATCCACGGATGGCAAAGGAACGGCTGGAAGACCGCCGCGAAAAAGCCCGTCGCCAATGCCGATCTGTGGCAGCGCCTCGCAGCCGAGGCAAAGCGGCACGAGATCGAATGGCTCTGGGTCAAGGGTCACGCCGGGCACGGCGACAATGAGCTTGCCGACCAGCTTGCCAGTGACGCTGCGCTTGCTGCGGCCCGGGCGCGCTAGGCGCCCGCACCGGCCTTTTGCAAAAGCTATTCGGCTTCGCGCGTTTCGGCGCCGGGGCCATTCTTCTTGATCGACTCGATGGCGTTTTTCGCCGAGGCCTTGCTGCTGTAGCCTTCGGTCCAGAAGATCGTTTCGCTATTATATTTGAAATAGGCGACGAACTCGCCCGCCTTGTTTTTCTTGATCTCGAAATAATGGGCCATCGGGTCCTCCACCAAGCGGAGCCGCCAGGATGCGCGGCTAACCTATGTTAAGCGCCTCGCCGCCGCGCGCAAGCGCCTCGATGGGTCAGGCAAAACGGCCCGGCGAATAAGGGCTGGGATCGAGGGCCCCGATCGCGCCCCCGGGCGCCGGCGCGCCGAGCTGGGCTGCAAGCAGCGCGGAAATGGCAGGCGAGGTCTGGATACCGAAACCGCCCTGCCCCGCGCACCAGGTGAAGGCAGGCTCGCAAGGGTCCGCGCCGAACACAGGCAGACGGTCGGGCGCGAAACTGCGCAGTCCCGCCCATTTGCGCTCGACCGCCGCGACGGGCCAGTCGACGACCGCCTGCAGCCGCTCGATCGCCAGCGCGACGTCGATTTCCTCGGGTGCCGCATCGCAGGGCTCGGAAGGCGTTTCATCATGCGGGCTCAGCCAAATGCGGCCTTCGCTCTCGCCCTTGAAATAGAATTGGCCGCCAACATGGACGATCAGCGGCAGGGCGGCCGGCACGGGCACCCCGAGTCGGACCTGAAGTACAGTGCGCCGATAGGGCTGGATGGCGAGCGGTTTGACGCCGCAGGCCGCTGCGACCCCGTCCGCCCAGGCGCCCGCCGCGTTCACGATGACATCGGCGATCATCTCGCCCCGCCCCGTCTCGACATGCCACCGCCCGCCGCGCCGGCGCGCCGCGATGAGCGGCGCGCGCGCAACCAGTTTTGCGCCTGCGCGCCTTGCTGCGCGCAGATAGGCAGCGTGGAGCGCCGCGACATCGATATCGCTGCACGCCGCCTCATAGGCAGCTTCGGTCCAGTCGGACCGGATGCCCGGCACTCTTTCTCTCACCTCGGCCGCCGCGAAACGCACGATGTCCACGCCCTTGGCCGCAAAGGCCCGCGTGAAAGCGTCGACCGCTTCCTTTTCCTCGCCGCGCCCGATCGTGAGCGCAGCGCGAGGCGCGAGAAAGGGATGGTCGGAAAAATCGCCGTCGGGGCGCGCGAGCGCGGCATAGGAGGCGGCCGAAAGCGGCTGTATGCCGACCCCGCCATAGCTTTCGTGCCAGAAGGCGGCCGAACGTCCGGTGGCGTGAACGCCGGGGCGATCCTCCGCCTCGATGATGACGATCTTCCGGTACGGCGCGAGCGCGGCCGCGAGGCTCGCGCCCGCGATCCCGGCGCCGACAACGAGAACGTCGGTGGCATGGGGCGGCGCGTCGCTCATGCCAAGGCGCATATCGGCCCGCGCGGGGAATGCAAGCCGGGCGGGGATTTCAACATGGTTACGCTTTGGTAAGCCATGCTTGCTACTGAAAATGCTGTGGGACACAATCCGACCGCTCTTGGCCTGATGGCTCTCCTCGCCGCGCTGATGATCGCTGCCGCGATCAGCGACCTGCGGTCGCGCACGATTTCCAATGCGCTGAACGCGGCGATCGCGCTGCTCGCCATCCCCTTCTGGTTTGCGAGCGGTCTTTTGGCCTGGCCCGAGATGCCGCTTCAGTTCGCGGCCGCCTTCGGCGTCTTCCTCGCTTTTGCCGGGCTCTTCGCGATCGGCGCCATGGGCGGCGGCGACGTCAAGATGATCGGTGCGGTGATGCTGTGGATCCCGCTGCCTTTGTTCATGCCGACGCTGACCGTCATGGCGATTGCCGGCGGACTGCTGTCAGGCGCCATGCTCATTCACATCAAATTGCGTCCATCCCAAAAGCCCGTCGAGGTCCCCTACGGGGTCGCGATCGCGGCGGCAGGCCTTTGGGCGCTTCACCAACATTATCTTAACCAGTTTCAGTCTATCGCATCGGCTTGAGGGAAAGCACGGCCGTTTCCGGTGCGTGCAGGAGGGCGAAAAATCGTCATGGATACGCGAAAGATAATGCTGATCGTCGGCGCGCTGATCGTTGCAGTGGGCGCGGCCTTTGGGGTCAACCAGATGATGCGCGGGGCCTCGGCACCGACCGCGCGCGCAGCGGCGGCGCCGGAAATTTCCGGACCGACAATTCTCGTTGCGACGCGGCAGCTACCCGCCGGCACGATCATCGGTCCTGACAGCTTCCGGTTTCAACCCTGGCCGAAGGACCTGGTCGAGAAGGCCTATTTCCTGAAAGAGAAGACCGACGTGAACTCGCTGGTCGGAACGGTCGTGCGTTATCCGATCACCGCGGGCGAACCGCTCACCCAGGGCGCTCTCGTCCATCCTGACGATCGCGGCTTCCTCGCTGCGGCTCTGGGCCCCGGCATGCGCGCCGTGACCGTCAAGGTCTCGCAGGAACAGGGCGTTGCGGGCTTTGTCTTCCCCGGTGACCGGGTCGACGTCGTGCTGTCGCAGACGATCGAGGTCAAGGAGGGCAGCGCCTATCCCGACGATCAGCTGTTCACGGCCGAGACGATCGTGCGCAACGTCCGCGTCCTTGCGACCGACCAGCGCTACGACGCGAAGGACGAAACCGGCAAGACGCCGGTTCGCACCTTCGGCTCGGTGACGCTCGAGGCGACGCCCGAAATCGCAGAGAAGATCGCGGTGGCCCAGAATATGGGCAAGCTTTCGCTCGCCCTGCGTCCGCTGGCGGAAACGAGCGGCGAACTCGAGGCCGCGATTGCCTCGGGTGAAATCGATGTGCCCGCAAAGGGCGGCACCGCCGCTGAACGCAAGATGCTCGCCGAAGTCGCGGCGCGCCCGACTTCGGGCCGCAGCTCGGCCACGACGGGCGGCGACGTATCGCGCTTCTGGATCCCGGTGAGGGGCCGCGTCGGCGGCAGCGGAGCCGCGCCGCAGCAGGCTGCATATGCGGGCGCTCCGGCAGCGGGCGGACGCCCGGCGCCGGTGTCCAGCGGTCCGGTCGTTCGCGTGACCCGCGGTGACAGGACTACCGAAGTTCCGGTTGGGGGGAAGTAAGATGAACCGCAAAGCCAAAATGAAGGCGGCCGCGCTGGCCCGAACCCTGGCCATCGGCCTGGTCTCGGCGGCCCTGGTTTCCGCCCCGTCGCAGCAGGCCTCGGCGCAGGCGACCCAGAATGCGAGCTCAAGCATCGACCTGTCGGTGGGCCGCGGCCGCCTGATCAGCCTGCCCGCCCCGATGGTCGACGTCTTCGTCGCGAACGACGCCGTAGCCGATGTCCAGGTCCGCTCGGCGCGCCAGCTCTACATCTTCGGCAAGGCACCGGGCGAGACGAGCATCTATGCCACCGATGCCAGCGGCCGCGTGGTCTATTCGACCGTCGCGCGCGTTGGCAACAATATCGAGACGATCGACCAGATGCTCGCGCTCGCCATGCCCGAGGCGAAAATCGCGGCGAACACGATGAACGGCCTCGTGCTGCTCACCGGCACGGTGGAGTCGCCCGATGATGCCGCCGAAGCTGAACGCCTGGTGCAGGCCTTCGTCGGCGAAGGGACCAAAGTGCTCTCCCGCCTGCGCACCGCGACGCCGCTCCAGGTCAACCTGCAGGTTCGCATCGCCGAGGTGAACCGCTCGCTGGTCAAGGAGATCAGCGGCAATATCCTCACCCGCGACCGCGATGGCCCGCTTGGCAACGGCTTCCTCGGCGGAGTCTTCGGCGGCCGCACTGCCGGGAACATTCTCTATCCGGGCGAAGGCGATCCGCCGATCCCCCCCGGGTCGACCGCTTACCAGATCACGACGCCGAGCGGTACGCGCAGTATCGCAGGGGCGGGCCGCCTCTTTGGCCTCGACCTTATCGCCTCGCTCGACATGGGCGAGCGTTCGGGAATGGTGGTGACACTCGCGCAGCCCAACCTGACGGCAATCTCGGGTGAAACCGCCGATTTCCTCGCAGGCGGCGAATTCCCGATCCCGATTCCCGGCAATTTTGCGGGCACGACGATCGAATATCGCAAATATGGTGTGAGCCTCGCCTACACGCCCACGGTGCTGTCGAATGGCCGCATCAGCCTGCGCGTGCGGCCCGAGGTTTCGGAGCTTTCGACCGAAGGCGCGATCGAGATGGAAGGATTCCAGATCCCCGCGCTGACAATCCGCCGCGCCGAGACGACCGTCGAACTCGGCTCAGGCGAGAGCTTCATGATCGCCGGCCTGATGAACAATCGCGCGATCGGCGCGATCGACAAGATGCCGGGCCTTGGCGATGTGCCGATCCTCGGGACCTTGTTCAAGTCGGACAGCTTCCGCCGCGGCGAAACCGAACTCGTCATCGTCGTGACCCCCTATCTGGTGAACCCGGTTTCGGCGAACGACATCAAGCTTCCCACCGATGCCTATCAGGTGGCGAACGACGCCGCGCGATTGTTTCTCAACCAGACAAGCAACGGCGTGAGCGGCGGCGACAGGCCCAAACCGCGCCTCGACACCTCGGCAGGCGACGCCGACCGGCTACGCGGCGGCGACGACGTGTCGCCTGGCTTCAGCATCAAGTGACGCGCTGGCTTTCAGGGAGCAAAGTGATGAAGAAAATCGCAACTTGGACCACGCTGGCACTGGTCACGACGCTCGCGGGCTGCACGGGCAGTGCCAACAGCAACATGAGCCTCGATTCGGTGCACCAGCCGGTCGTGCGCAACCACATCTATCAATTCGACGTCGCTGCCACGGGCGGTGAACTCCCGCCCAGTGAGCAGGGCCGCCTTCAGGGCTGGTTCGATGCGATGGGCGTGCGTTACGGCGACCGGATCTCGATCGAGGATCCTGCCGCCTATGGCAATGACGCCGCGAAAGCCGCGGTGCGGGCCATCGTCGAGCGTCGCGGCCTGCTCGTTGGCACCGATGCGCCCGTCACCACGGGCGAAATACCGCCCGGCTACATGCGCATCGTCGTGACGCGCGCCTCGGCCCATGTGCCGGGATGCCCCGATTGGGCGAGCCAGTCGTCGATCAATTTCAACAACGCGACCTCGTCCAACTATGGCTGCGCGACGAACAGCAATCTCGCCGCGATGGTCTCGGACCCCAATGACCTCATCAAGGGAGCGGCCGGCGAGCGGTACGATCCCAATACCGCAAGCCGCGCCATCAAGACCTATCGGGAGAAGCCGCCGACGGGAGCCGGCGAACTGCGCGGTGAATCGACGAGTGGAGGTGGCAAGTGAACGCGCCTTTCAAAGCAGCCGGGCTGCGTGAGCCCTTTAACGCCTTCGTTTGCGACGACGATACGCTGGAGCTGATCCGCGTCGCCGCGGCCGACATGGGCTGGCCGATCGAGAAGTGCAACAAGGGCGGCCTTCGCAATGCGGTCCAGTCGCTCTCCGTCTCGGCAAGCCCGAACATCCTGTTCGTCGACATGTCCGAATCGGGCGATCCCATCAACGACATCAACGCGCTTGCCGAAGTGTGCGAGCCGGGCACCGTCGTGATCGCAGCCGGGCAGGTCAACGACGTGCGACTTTATCGCGATCTCCTTTCGAGCGGCATTCAGGATTATCTCCTGAAGCCCCTGTCGCTCGATCAGGTCCGTGAATCGCTCACGATGGCACAGGCAATGCTCGCGGCTCCCAAGCATGCGGACATGCTCGACGACAAGCCGCATCACATGACCGCGGTGGTCGGCGTGCGCGGCGGCGTGGGCGCCTCGCTCGTCTCGACCTCGCTCGCCTGGGTGATGAGCGAGCAGGCGGGCCGCCAGACCGCGCTCCTCGATCTCGACATCCATTTCGGAACCGGCGCGCTGACGCTCGACCTCGAACCGGGCCGCGGCCTGATCGACGCGATCGACAATCCGAGCCGCATCGATGGTCTGTTCATCGAACGCGCGATGGTCCGCGCCTCGGACAAGCTCAGTCTCCTGTCGGCCGAAGCGCCGATCCACCAGCCGGTGATGACCGACGGCTCGGCCTTCTTCCAGCTGGAAGAAGAGCTGCGCAATGCGTTCGAAATGACGATTGTCGACATTCCGCGCCAGGTCCTCATCCCCTTCCCGCACCTCGTGGCGGAAGCGGGAACGATCCTGCTCGTCAGCGACGTCACGCTTGCCGCGGCGCGCGACACGATCCGCCTCCTGTCGTGGTTCAAGCAGAATGTGCCGAGCGCACGCGTCATTCTCGTGGCCAACAAGTTCCAGAGCACGATTGGCGAGCTTTCGCGCAAGGAGTTTGAATCCTCGATCGAGCGCGATGTCGACGTCACGATCCCCTTCGATCCCAAGCTGGTCAGCCAGTCGGCAAAACTTGGCAAATCCTATGCCGAGATTTGCAAGGGCACCAAGGCAAGTCAGGTTTGGACACAGCTGATGCGCCTCGTCCTCGACGGCGCCGAGGAGGCCGAGGAGGTCTCCGTGTCCGCCCGGGGACAGTCGGGCGCCTCGCTTCTCGGCAAGCTCGGCAGCCTTGGCAATCTGGTGACGAAAAAGACCGCAAAACAGTCGTGACGAGATCGCAGAACAAAGCGGACCTCTGTCGTTCCCATCGCTAATCGGACGTACGATCATGACCCTGCCTACGCTGATTATCGCGGCCTGCTTCCTGGCTTTCGTCCTCGTCGTTCTGCTGTTCGGCGGACCGTCGGTCAGCAAGTCGAAGAGCCGCCGCCTCGCGATGATGAAGGACCGCCACGCCGCGTCGACCGAAGCGGTGGTCGCGGCCCAGATGCGCAAGACGATCCAGGCAGCGAGCGGGCGAGGGAGCAGCCTCTCCAGCCTCATGCCGCGGCGCGAGCAGATGGAATTGCGCCTGCGCCGGACGGGCAAGGGCTGGACGGTCAGCCAGTATATGTTCGCATCGATGGGGCTGTTCGTGGTGATGACCGGCGCGCTCCTCGTGCTTCGCACGCCCTTCGTGCTCGCCGCGCTGATCGGCGTGATGGCGGCGGTCGGTGTGCCCTATCTGGTGACGGGCCGGCTGATCAAGCGGCGCGTCGCGGCCTTCAACACGCGCTTTCCCGACGCGATCGACCTGCTCGTTCGCGGTCTGAAATCGGGGCTTCCGGTGACCGAAACCTTCCAGGTGGTCAGCCAGGAGCTTCCGGGACCCGTCGGCGAGGAATTTCGCGGAGTGGTCGAGCGCATCCGCATCGGGAACACGATGGAGGCAGCGCTGCAGGAATCGGCCGAGATGCTCGGAACCCCCGAGTTCCAGTTTTTCTGCATCACGATCGCGATCCAGCGAGAGACCGGCGGCAATCTTGCCGAGACGCTCGGAAATCTCTCGGACGTGCTGCGCAAGCGCGCGCAGATGAAGCTCAAGATCCGCGCCATGTCGTCGGAGGCCAAGGCCTCGGCCTATATCGTCGGCGCCCTGCCCTTCTTCGTGTTCGGCATCGTGTGGTCGATGAACCCTGAATATCTCTCGGGCTTCTTCCACGAACAGCGTCTCATCGTGACCGGGCTCGGCGGCCTCGTCTGGATGAGCATCGGCGCGTTCATCATGTCGCGCATGATCAGCTTCGAGATCTGAGGGAACGGCCGTGAACAGCAATCTCGTCCTCGCCGCCTTCTCCGGACGCCAGGCCGGACCCACGCTGTTGGGCGTCGACGTCGTCTGGGCGGCGACCATGCTTGCTGCAGTGGGCGTCTTCGCCGTGCTGCTCGCCGTCTATGGCGCGCTCACCGTTCGCGACCCCATGGCCAAGCGGGTCAAGGCGCTCAACGATCGCCGCGAACAGCTCAAGGCAGGCATCACGGCGTCGACCGCAAAGCGCCGCGTCAAGCTGGTTCGCAAGAACCAGACGGCCGACAAGATGCGCAGTTTCCTCGGCAAGCTGCAGGTGCTTCAGGACGAGCAGATCAAGGACGTGCAGCAAAAGCTCGCGCAGGCCGGCATCCGCTCGAAGGATCTGGCGGTTGCGGTGATCTTCGGGCGGCTCGTACTGCCGATTCTCCTCGGCGGTCTTGCCGCCTTGCTGATCTATGGCATCGATCTGTGGCCCGACCTTACGCCCTTCAAGCGCTCCGCCGCGACGATGGGGGCCCTGCTTCTCGGCTACAAGGCGCCCGACCTCTTCGTGGACAACAAGCGGCAGAAGCGCACCGACGCCATCCGAAAGGGGCTTCCCGACGCGCTCGACCTCCTCGTGATCTGCGCCGAGGCGGGCCTCACCGTCGATGCCGCCTTCAGTCGCGTCGCCAAGGAACTGGGCCGGGCCTATCCCGAACTCGGTGAGGAGTTTGCGCTGACCTCGATCGAACTCGGCTTCCTCACCGAGCGCCGCCAGGCGTTCGAGAATCTCGCCTATCGCGTCGATCTTGATTCGGTGAAGGGCGTCGTCACGACCATGATCCAGACCGAAAAATACGGCACGCCGCTCGCGAGCGCCTTGCGCGTTCTTTCAGCAGAATTCCGCAACGAGCGCATGATGCGCGCGGAGGAAAAGGCAGCCCGGCTTCCGGCGATCATGACGGTGCCGCTGATCCTCTTCATCCTGCCGTGCCTCTTCATCGTGATCCTTGGACCCGCAGCCTGTTCGCTCAAGGACGCGCTCGCGGGGTCGATGTCCTAACCGAGCGGAGGCAAGCTCGACCATCCGGGGGGCGGGAGGCATCTCCCGCCCCTTTTTTGGTTTTAGGCGACCTGCTGCTCGATCGCCCCGAAGATGCTGTGGTGGCGCTCGTCATCCATCCAGATACGCACCGTATCGCCCTTTTTCATAAAGGGGGTCTTGGGTTCGCCTTGAAGGATCGTCTCGACCGTCCGCACCTCGGCGAGGCAACTATAGCCGAGCCCGCCCTCGGCGATCGGCTTGCCCGGCCCTCCGCCCGCGTCGCGGTTCGACACGGTGCCCGAGCCGATGATCGTCCCGGCCCCGAGGTTGCGGGTCTTTGCCGCGTGCGCGATGAGAGCGCCAAAGTCGAAGGTCATGTCGACCCCGGCGTCGGCGCGGCCGAGCGGCGTTCCGTTGAGGTCAACGCAAAGCGTTCCGTGAAGCTTGCCATCGCGCCACCGGTCGCCAAGCGAGGCAGGGGTCACAAAAACCGGCGACATCGCGCTTGCGGGCTTGGACTGAAAGAAACCGAACCCTTTGGCGAGCTCGGCCGGAATCAGACCGCGCAGCGAAACGTCGTTGGTGAGCCCGACGAGCAGGATCCTGTCGCGCGCCGACCCCGCGTCGATGCCCGCCGGCACGTCACCTGTCACCACGACAACTTCAGCTTCCATGTCGCAGCCCCACGCCGGATCACCGAGCGGAATGGGGTCGCGCGGGCCCAGAAACCCGTCGCTGCCGCCCTGATACATGAGCGGATCGTGCCAGAAGCTGTCGGGCATCTCCGCCCCGCGGGCCTGCCGGACCAGCGCGACATGGTTCACATAGGCGCTGCCATCGGCCCACTGAAAGGCGCGCGGCAGCGGCGAGGCCGCGTCGCGCTCATGAAAGCGCTCCTTCGGGATCGCATCATGGTTGAGGTCCTCGGCCAGCGCGGCGAGCCGCGGGGCGACCTCGTCCCAATTGTCGAGCGCATTCTGCATCGTCGGCGCGATGGACGCCGCATCCGCGCACCAGGCAAGATCATCCGAGACGACAACGAGCCGTCCGTCGCGGCCGGCCTTGAGCGAAGCTAGTTTCACGCAATATCCTTTGTCTGCGATGCGCAGCAAAGCCGCCATCGCTTCAAAGGAAGTCGATGGTCAGCGGGGCATCTGGATCGATGCGAAACAGGTAAAGCCCGACTGGCCCGCCTGCAAGCGCCGGATATACTGGAGATAGGCCTGCGACTGTTCGTAGCTAGTGCCCGGCAGCGTCTGGCCGCGGAAGGCGCGCTTGACCTCTTCGCCGGTAAAGGGGCGCGGCGAACCGGGAAAGGCACCCTTGGTTCCAGCCGGAACAAGCTGGCCCTGGCCGTCGACATACTGGCCCGCCGCTGTAGCGCCGGGCACGGGTATCTCGCAGTTTATCACCGACACGGCGGTCTGGGCAAAGGCCGGACGGATCGTGAGCGCCGTCGAGACGCCCGCCGCGCCGAGCGCGAGCATCCTGCGGCGCGAGGGAACGGCCTCATCCGCCTCGCCGGTGCATCCGGCCGGAGTGTCGCTCTTTTCCATGCCCAAACGCATAGCCTATCCGCGCCCCGCGCGAAAAGGAAAAGCCGCAGGACCTCCGTCCCCATCCCGCTTTGGCACACTCGCGCGGCAAGGATTTAAGCTGCGCGAATGGCTTGCGCGTCAAGGCTGCGCGTGCGAGGCGCGAACGCGATGTTCGATCGCCTGTCCAGCCTGATCATCGCGCTGACGCTGATCGCAATTGCGGCGGTTCTCGCCGCGCTGGCGGGGGGCCAGCCACTCGCGGTCGCCCTCCTTTCCCTCGCCGGCTTCGCCGCGGCCGCAATCGTCTATGCAGCCGTGCCCGGGGCGGTGACCGATGCGCATGCTGCGACCTCGACCCTGCCCTCTTCCGCCCCCTCGTTGCTCCGCCACCCCGGCTTTGCGCGCTGGGCCGGCCACGAAACGGATCCGTTCATCGGTACCAGAGACAATGTCGTTACCTTTGCAAACGATGCCGCGGTCGAACTGCTCGGCCCCCATATCACCGGGGCCGACATCCGCACCGCGATCCGCCATCCCGCCGTGGTAGAATGGCTGGCAGACGGGGGAATGTCCGGGACTGCGCGGGAGGTAAGCCTCGTCGATTTCCCGCGCCCTGGCCAGCGCTGGACGATGCGCACCGCCGCGCTGCCGGAGGACGAGCGCATCATCATCCTCTCCGACCGCTCGGCAATCGACGCCGCCGAGCGGATGCGGTCGGACTTCGTCGCCAACGCCAGCCACGAGCTGCGCACCCCGCTCGCTGCTATTCTGGGCTATGTCGAGACGCTGCAGGACCCAAGCGGCGATGCCGATCCAGCGCTGCGCCGCCGCTTCCTCGCGATCATCGAGCGCGAGGCGCGGCGGATGCAGCAACTCGTCCTCGATCTATTGTCGATCTCGCGCATCGAGGCCGACCGCTTCCGCCGTCCCACCACGCCGGTCGATCTTGCGGCCGTCGTTGGAGACACGGTTGCGCAGCTGCGCGAAAGCGACGACGCACGCGCGCAGGATATTGTCCTCACGCGGCCCGGCGATCCTTTACCGATATTGGGCGATACAGCGCAGCTCGCTCAGCTTGCGCACAATATCATCACGAATGCGATGAAATATGGCCGCGCAGGGACGCCGATCATCGTCAAGCTCGAGCGCGCGGCCGGCCGCGTGCGGCTCAGCATCAGCGACGAGGGAGACGGTATCGCACCCGCGCACCTGCCGCGGCTCACCGAGCGCTTCTACCGCGCCGACGAAGCGCGCAGCCGCGCGGTGGGCGGAACCGGGCTCGGGCTTGCGATCGTCAAGCATATCAGCGAGCGTCACCAGGGCCAGCTCGACATCGCGAGCGAGGTCGGCCGGGGCAGCTGCGTATCGGTCAGCTTTCCGCCGGCGCAATGATGGCGCACAAGCGAAGGGCGGCAAGGTTTCCCTTGCCGCCCTCCTGGCGATAGGCGCGAAAAGGCGCGGATCAGCCCTGCGGGTCCGGAGCCGGCTCGTCGCTCGGAGCCGGAGCCGGCTGATCCGAAGGCGCGGGTTCTTCACCGGGCGCCGGAGCAGGCGCCGGCTCATCACTCGGAGCAGGATCAGTAGTCGGGGCAGGCTCCTCGTCAGGCGCCGGGGCCGGGGCCGGTTCTTCGGTCGGCGCGGGCGTGGCCGTTTCCTGAGCCATCGCCGCCATCGGCGCCATCACAAAGCTCGCCGCCACAGCGGACATCATCACAATCTTACGCATGGTTACTCCTTTGCATGAGGCGAAGGAGCCAAAAGAACGCCCCTCGCCGCAGGCCTGCCATTCCCCGCAGACCTCGGGAGTGCCAACGAGCTCTTTTTGCTCGGGTTCCCCGGCGCCGGGATGAATGCATCCATTTGCACGGCAAAGCGTTTTATCGTTTGAAACAAGGCGGATGGATCTCATGGCAATCGAATGCACAGCCTATCGCGACGACAAGGGCGGTCTTCACCCCACCCCTGAACGCGCGACGCTTGCCGACCTGGCGAGCGTCCTCGGCCGGGTCGGCGAAGAGGGCGGCATGACGGCGGGCGTTGCGAAGCTTATCTTTGAAAAGCGCGAGGATATCGAACGGGTCTTTGCCGAGCATGATCATATGCTGGCCGCGGCCGCGGCCGCGGGCGAGGCGGATGCGCATGGCGACGTGATCGCGCTGAAGGGAGCGGGGTAGAAGCGGCACGGGCCTCCCCCGGCAGGGAGAATGGTGGGCCCGGCAGGACTCGAACCCGCAACCTAGCCGTTATGAGCGGCCAGCTCTAACCATTGAGCTACAGGCCCCCGAGGGGTCAACGCGCGATAGCGGAGGCCGCGCCGCATTGGCAAGCCGCTTCACGCAATCGGCGGCTTTGCGCGCTCGGCCATTGCGATGATCCCGGCGGCGGTCGCCGCCTCAATGCCGCGGCGCGCGAGATGATCAAGGACCATATCCCACCAGCGATAGAAATGTTCCAGATCGGCAGCATCGCGCACATAGGGCGTGTTTCCCGGTTGCAGCGATGGCGAATGGAAGGAGAAGTTGAGCACGGGCAGCTGCTGGGCAATCGCGATGTCGATCGCCTCGAGCGCGCGCTCGGCGGGAATGCCCTCGGGGGTGAGCGCGATCCGCTCGACAAACCCAAAGCGCGCGAGCGCAGCGCGCGCACCGCTCTGCTCGAGGCGATGATAGACCGACGGTCCCAGGCGTCCGAGGAGGCCGCCAAAGACCGTCGTCACGGGGATTTCGAGGACCGCGCCCGCATCTGTCTCGACCCACCAGGGATGAAGCGGCGCCGCGCGATAGTCGGGGCCGTGACCCGCGCGATAGTCAAAACCCGCGCGCACTGAGGTGTCGCACCGAAAACCAAGTTCAGCAAGGAGCGCCGCGGTATCGGCGCCCAAGCCGTAGCGACCGGCCCGGTAGGCGAGCGGTGCAGCACCGAAGCGGTCGCGGATCGCGTCGCGCAGCCGTGTCATCTTGGCGCGTTGCAGGGCGCGCGGCAGATTTCCGGTGTAGCTGTTTTTCTCGTTCACCTCCTCCTCGTGGGGGGGATTGACCCAGGGGTGAAGCTGCGCCCCGATCTCGCAGCGCCCCTCCTGCGCCGCGCGGCCCAATATGTCGTGGGCGCGGTCATCGGTGACGATGGGCCAGTCGACCAGATAGATGGGCTGCACGCTGGCGCGCTCGAAATAGGCCTGGCACTCGGCGAGCGCAGGGACCGATCCAAGCGAATAGGCGGTACAGCTGAAGGGTTGGGACCAGTCGAAATCCTCTTCGGTGTCGATAGTCACCCAGAAACGCGGGCGCTCGCCGTCCGCGAGCCTCACCAGATCGGACGCCTGCGGAACATTGAACAAATTGCCCGCCGGCTGCACCGCTCTCTTCCCCCATGCATTCTTTCGGACTAGTCGCCCTGCGACGCGTCCTTTTCCGCCTTCGCCGGGTTGGCGGAGCGAAGGTGCAAGGTCAAGGCATTGTGCCCGATATCGAGTCGTCCGCCCGCGGCGCGCGCGAGGCTGTCGACGAGGCGAAGCGAAAAGCCGAGGCTCAGGATCGCCGCGCCCGGCGCCTCGCCCTCGGGACTATATCCAGGGTCAAGCAGTTCGGCGGCCGTTGCAGAGCGGATTGCGGTGGGGCGCACGATGCGCAGTTGCAGCATGTCGTCATGCTCGGGATCGGTCACGAGCTGGCCAATGACGGCTGCGCCGGGCTCGGACACATCGACCAGCGCGGTGACGAGACGGCCGACCATGCGCCGCGCGTCAGCGTCGCTGGTCCGTGCGCGGAAAGGCCCGCCGATGCGCGTGATGCTCACGCTCACCTGATGATCGTCGAGCAATCCGCCAAGGTCAGACTCGACCTGGGTGACGATGGCAGCAATATCGGCTTCCGCCTCGCCTGCCCCGGCTTCGGAAGAGGGGTTGGCGCTTGAGCGCGCAGCCGTTTCGAGATCGTCGATGATCGCCTGCACGGCCGCAGCATCGGCAACGATCGTCTGCGCCATTCGCCGATAGGATTGACTGACCGGGCCAAACATCTGCCCTGATAGGATCTGGGCAAACCCCGAAATCGCATTGAGGGGGCTGCGAAGTTCGTGGATCAACTGACGAATGGAGTCGCCCGCAGCATCGCCGCTCGCCGCGCGATAAGGCGTCTCGTTGCTTCGCGGTCGCCGCGCGCTCCCCCGATAACCCCTGAATTGTCCGGTCGCGGGCTCAAACCAAGGCAAGGCCGAGAAGCGCCATTCGCCGGCTTCCTCGGCGCCGCCCTCGAGAATGAGCCGCGCGTTGATCATTTCGGCGCGCTGCCGAAAAGCCCCGGCTGCGACGCCATCGACGCCGGGCTCACCCCCAAAGGCCGCCTCGGCGATCGAGAGCCCCACGATCGCACCGCGCGCAATGCCTTCGACCCAGTGAATGACGCCGTCCGGGCCGGTCTCGAACAAGAAGCCCTCGCGCTCCTTCGCACGAAGCCGGGGCGCCGCAGGCCGCGGACCGAGCGGCTGGCCTCGGCTCGACTGGAACTTGTCGATCCGCCGCACCAACTCGCTGATCTGACTGGGCGCGGCGTCATCTTTTGCCTCTTCCGCAGCGGCCGGGGGTTGCGGCAGCGCGACCGAAGCGCTGCCAAGCGCCGCGAGCGCGCGCTGCACCGGATCGGGCAGGTCGCCCCTCCCGGCAAGAACCGAGCGCGCCATCGGGTTCGTTGCCGGCAGCACCGCGAGCCAGTCATCCTCAGAAAGGCGCGCCTCGCGCATCATTGCGACCGACACGGCGGGTACATCATTGGCATAAAGCGCCACCAATGGGGCGAAGCGGCCATGGCGGGCCAGCGCGCGCGCGCAATCGCGGCGCACCTTCTCGGGAACTTCAGGCCGCAGCACCGCGAGCGCGTGGAGCGCGCGGCGCACATCCTCATCAGCCAGTTGATTGCCGCGCTGCGCCAGAATATCGGAGAGCTGACGCCAGGCAGCAATACGCGCCCGGCGGTCGGCCGGAGTCTGGCGCAAGATCGTTGCGATCATTGAGTCAGCAGTCACGCAAAGCAGGCCCCACACCCAGTTTCATTGGTTAGCGTAGAATTACCGGCTAGCGTGAATCCGCTGGTCATGAAAGCGCGTTAACCCTGTCGTCGCATTGTGGGACAATTGCAATCGCCTGAAATATAATTATGGTCTCCCGCGAGATTGGGAAGCGGAAGTTACAAAATGGCGAGCCAAAAATTCGATCAGATCGATTTGCAGATCTTGAGCGAACTGCAGAAAAATGGGCGAATGACCAACGTCGAGCTCGCTCAAATGGTCGGATTGACCGCGCCGCCTTGCCTGCGCCGCGTGCGCGCGCTCGAGGAGTCGGGCGTGATCCGTTCCTATCATGCCGATCTCGACGCAGCGAAGCTGGGGTACGGGATCACCGTTTTTGCCATGGTCAGCCTGCGCAGCCAGGCCGAAGCCGACCTTCAGGCGTTCGAGGATTATGTCGGCGGCCTGCCCGAGGTTCGCGAATGCTACATGCTCAACGGCGAAATCGACTTTCTGCTGAAAGTCGTCGCGCGCGACCTGCAAAGCTTCCAGTCCTTCCTCACCGCGCATCTGACCTCGGCGCCCAATGTGACGAGCGTCAAGACGTCACTGACCATTCGCACGGCAAAGCAGCTCGCCGGGATACCGGTTGAGGCCTGACGGTTAGTCTACGCGAACCAGACGAAAAAAGGGCGCCGCTCACAAGAACGGCGCCCTTTTTTCTTGGCTTGTCTGCCGATCAGCCGCCGGTGGCGGGCTGGGCGGCGGCGGGCGCGGGTGCAGCGGCCGGCGCCGCATCGGCGTTGAGCTTGGCGAGCCAGAATTTGGCAAGCGGCTTGCGCGGGCCGGTGACCTGCCCGAAGCTGGCCTTCGCGGCGGCCGCGTCCCCGGTCATCGCCTGCGCAACAGCGAGGCGATAGGTCCACAGGTCCTTGTCGCCGCCTGCGCTCAGCGCTGCCTGATAGAGCGGGATGGCCTCAGCGGCGCGGCCATAGCCGACGAGCGCATCGCCGGTCACGCCGGCGACCTTCGGATTCGAAAGCGTCGCGGGCTTCTTGGCATAGGCCGCGAGGGTCGATTCTTCATCGCCCGCGCGCTCGGCCTGGGTCTTGGCGAGCTCATCGAGATCGGCGTCGGCAGCCGGGATGACCCGCTTCGCCTTGCCCTCGCGGATGACTGCAACGACCTCTCCCGGCAGCGCCGCTTGCGATGCAAGCGCCGCATATTCCGCATATTCGCTGCGCTCCAGCAGCGAGTTCGTCGCACGCATCAGCCTTAGCGTATCGAGCGTGCGCTCCTTGTCGGCACCGCGAATGGCGATCATCAGCGTCTGGTGCCAGATCTGCGGCGTCGGATAGGATTGGACACGCAGCGCAAGCAGATCGAGCATCTCTTCAGTACGGTTCGCTTCCTGCAAGGCGCGCGCGGGGATCACGAACATCTGCTCGGAGGGCCGCTGGCCCGCGGCGAGCATTGTCGTGATATTTTCCTTTGCAAAGGCGACTGCCTTGTCGGTCTGGCCCGATTTTGCATAGCTGTCGAGGAGTGCGTCGGCGAGCGCAGGCTCGGTCGACCCGGCTGCACGTGCGGCCTCAAGCCGCTGCGCCGCCTTCGCATAATCCTTCTTCTGATAGGCGAACTGGCCAGCGAAGAAATTATAGATCGCCGCGTCTGCCGCAGGCACAAGCCCCGACTCAAGCGCTGTGTTTAGGCCCTGCTCCTGAAGCGCCTGATCCTTGTTCAGGATGCCAAGCTGCAAGGTGAAGAAGCCAAGATAATATTTGTCGTCGTTCGTCGTGGCCGCGCCCTGCCCCTCGGTGATCGCGGCCTGAAGAGCCGCCGCGTCCTTCTTCTTGAAGGCGGCATCCATCTTCTGGGCAAAGGGTCTGAAATCCTTGCTAGGGTCAAGCTGGGGGCCCTTGGCCGCCTCTTCCTTTTTCGGCTTTTCGCGCGCAGCCGCGGGAGCGGCGGCGGTCGTCATCATCGCGAAGCCTAGCACAGCGGCCATCGCCGTCGCGGGCATCGGGCGAAAACGCTTGATCATCGTGAAACTCTCCTTTGAATCGGCCGCCTTGCCCAGCAATCGCCGGTCCGGCCGCGGTTCGGTAACGCGGCTAAACCGCAAGCGTTGCCAAGGCAAGACGGCCGTGGTCGATATTGGGAATGTCAGGACGCGGCTGAACGGGGATTGAACCCGGTTTGTCGCGCAGCGCCTAGGCGAGGCTGTCGATCGCCTTATTGATCTGCCGCAGCACGGCGGGGTCACCCGGCGCGCCGGCCATCGCCTCTTCGGCAAGTTCGATCAGCGGAATGATACCGAAAGTGGCAGCAAGTCCCTTGAGACGGAGCGCCGCAATATGCCAGTTCGCGTCACAGCGGGCGCGCCGCATGAGATCGCTGAGGTCGCACGCGCTGGCCTTGAAGGCGCCGCGAAGGTCAAGCGCGATCGCCGGATCGTCGCCGACTGCGGCGCTCAGATACCGGTCGAGGGGGCCACTGTCGAAAGACATTCCACAGCCCTGTCACAACAGGGTTAAGTTTCCGTTTCGCCCGGCGCGAATGATAGGTAAGATGGTGGCATGACGGGGGAAAAGAAGATCGTCGGTTTGTGGCGGAATTCCGAGGCAAGCCAAGGTGCGGACGAGACGGCGTCCGCCGAAGCGGCTGCGCCTGACAGCCTGCCGCCCGCGGAACCGTCCGCGATGGAAGACGCGCCTGCCGAGCGCGGCTGGCTCGACCGTTCGGCGCTGGTTGAGGACGAAAGCGAGGAGGCGTCCGCCTCCCCCTCGCCCTGGCGCGAGCGTCTCCCGGTAATGCTCGTTGCAGCAGGCTTCATCTGGACCGGCTTCGCGCTCGGCGCCGCGACCTTGTGGTTCCGGCGCGCGCCGGCGCTTAGCGAATGGCCCGCGCTTGTCGCCACGGTCGCGATGCCGCTTAGCCTTCTTCTCCTGCTCTGGATGGTGGCATTGCGCTCGAGCCGCTCCGAGCAGGCGCGCTTTGCACGCGTTGCGGCCGCGCTGCGCGATGAAAATCAGGCGCTCGGCCAGTCGATGCATTCGCTCAGTCTCCACCTCGCCGACGCGCAGAAGCAGCTCGCCGAACAGGCGAAGATTGTCCAGCAGCTCGGGCTGGATGCGGTTGCCCGGTTGCACGAAAGCAGCGACAAGCTCGCGAGCAATGCGTCGGTCATCGCGAATGCGAATGACCAGCTGGCGCGATCGGGCGATGTCGCGATGCAGCGCATGGACGGACTCCTTGCCGGACTGCCGCGAATCGATGATGTCGCGCAGCGTCTCGCCGTCAATTTTCGCGAGGCGGGCCTCGTCGCGCACCAGCAAGGTGCAAGCCTTGAGGCGAAGCTTGCCGCACTCGCGGAAGAGGCAGCGAAGGCCGCGCAGACCGGCGAAGCTTCGGCCGCGAGCATCTCCGATGCGATCGCGGGGCTTCAGGAGCGCACGAAGGAGGCCGAGGCGAGCCTGCTCGCCGCCTCGGCGCAGGTGACCGGCGCGCACGGAACAGCGCTCGCCCAGATCACCAATTCTGCAGCATCTGCACGCGAGGAAATGAACGAAACCGTCGCAGCGATGGGCGAGAAGATCGAATCGACGTGGCGCCAATTTCGCGAGGGCGTGGCCGCCGCGGCCGACGAGATGGACACGCGGCTTGCCGCGGCGCGCAGCGCTGGCACCGAGATCGGCGATCAGATCGCGGGCCACGGCGCAGCGAGCGAAGCGCTTGCCGAGCGTATCAGCGCGCATGTCGCCGAGGTGAGCCAGCAGCTCGAAACTCTCGACGTCAGCGTTTCGGCAAGCACCGGCGTCATCGGCCGGGCGATCGACGATACGAAGGGCCAGCTCGCCGCCTTCATGACCGAGGTGCACAAGGGCAATGGTTCGGCGCGCGAGCTCATCACCCACGCCGAATCGCTCCTTCTCGCGCTCGATGCCGTCACGCGCGAGCTCGACGAGACACTGCCGCGCGCGCTCGACCGAATGGGCGCGCACGGCCAGACCACGCAGACCGCACTGGCGCAGATCAAGCCGATTCTCGAAGCTTCGGAGCTTGTTGCGCAATCGACGCTCTCGCACGTCAATGCTGTCCAATCGACGCTCAAGGCCAATGAAGAAAAGATGGCCGGTCATGCCGAAAGCCAGCAGGCGCTCGCCGAGCGGCTCAATGCCTCGCTCGCTGAAGCCGATGAGGCGCTCGCGAAGCTGCGCGCGGGCGCCGATGAATTTGCCGAGCAGGGCGGCGCGCGCATGATAGCGACCCTGGGCGAGGTGCGCACAACCGCCGACAGCGCCGCCGAAGAGGCGCGTCAGACGCTCGAAAAGCTGGTGGCCGGCGCGCGCGATGCGATGCAGGCGACCGCGACCGGGGCGCTCGACGCGGCGTTCAAGACCGAGGTCATGGCCCAGCTCAGCGCCATCGAGGAAGCCTCGCAGCGCGCAGTCGAGGCAGCAAATGGCGCCGCCGACCGGTTGATGCGCCAGCTCATCACGATCATCGACACCAGCGCGAGCGTCGAGCAGCGCGCCCGCGAGGCCGATCAGGCGATCGCCGCCTCGGATCGCGAGTCGCTCGCCAAACAGGCCGGGCTGCTCACCGAGGCGTTGAAGTCGACCGCGATCGACCTCACCAAGATCTTGTCGAGCGAGGTCAGCGATGCGGCCTGGGAGGCCTATCTGAAAGGCGACCGCGGTGTCTTTGCCCGGCGCGCTGTCAAGCTGGTCGAAAACAGCGAGGCCAAGGAGATCCTGCGCCTTTATCAGGCCGACGACAGCTTCCATGCCGCGGTCAATCAGTTCATCCACGATTTCGAGGCGATGCTCCGCCTGCTTCTGGGCGCGCGCGACGGATCGGCGATCAGCGTCACGCTCCTCTCGTCGGATATCGGGAAGCTCTATGTCGCCCTCGCACAGGCGATCGACCGGCTGCGCGGCTAAGGCAAGGTCCATCGCGTCGCTGCGGCGCGAAACATCGCTTCCTCATCTCCGAGCTTTGATCGAGGATCCCCGCTTTTCGCGGGAAAGAAGAGCCGCGCCAGCGAACCTATCGCGGCCCAGCGGACCGGCGGCTCCGGTCCCTAGAGCATCGTGCGTTTAATCGGACGCATAGCCGGCGGCTTTGAGGTAGTTCCAGCATTCTTCGGATGAATAGAGGTCGCAGATATTGCCCAGGACGCGCCAGAGGGCGTCGAAGCTGCGCGCTTCGCTGCGGCGCAGGTGAGCCTTGAGCTTGGAAAAGGCCATTTCGATCGGATTGAGATCGGGGCTGTAGGGCGGCAGGAACAGGAACCATGCGCCGCGCTCTTTGAGGATTGTCGCGGCCTTCTCGCTTTTGTGGCTCGAGAGATTGTCGAGGATCACGACGTCACCAGGGTTGAGCGTGGGCGCGAGCTGCGTTTCGACCCATGTCTCGAAGATGTCGCGGTTCATCGGCCTGTCGATGATCCAGGGAGCGACCAGGCCATCGTGGCGGAGTCCGGCGATGAAGGTCTGGGTTTTCCAGTGCCCGAACGGCGCTTTTGCCTTGAGGCGCGAGCCGTAGCGCGCTCGCCCGCGCAGGCGCGTCATCTTGGTCGTGGTTGCCGTCTCGTCGACGAAGATCAACCGATGCGGCTCTCGGCGCATCCGCGGCTGGCGATGTTGGCGCCAGCTGCGACGGCGCAGGGCAATGTCAGCGCGTGCGCACTCCCACGCCAGAAGCGTTTTTTTTGAAGGTAAATCCAGCAGCCAACAGCGCACGCGACAAGGATGCGGGATGGGCAACAACCCCTGTCGCCGCCTTCAGCCGCGTCGCCAGTTCGGGCATCGTGATGTCGGGCTGCGCCTCCACCCAGCCGATCAGCACCTCCATATGGGCCGCCAATTTACCGCCCCCGGCCGGCCGGCCCTGTCGCGCCGGTGCTGTCGAACCCGTCAACGCAACACGCTGCGACAGCTTCACCGCAAAGCTCGGGCTCACCCCAAAGCGGCGGGCAGCATCACGCCGCGAATGACCCGATCTTATATACCCCTCCACGCGATCGCGCAGATCTCTCGAATAAGCTTTCCCCATGATCCACCTCCTAACCCGGTGAATCACAACTCAGACCATTTGGGAATCCCCCGATTCCCATTTCCAGCGCGATGCTCTAGCCCTCGACCTCGCTGATATCCTCGAGCATCTCGGGGTCGAGCACCCGCACCCGGCCCTGATCGAGTGCGATGATTCCCGATTCTTCCCAGCTTCGCAGCTGGCGGTTGATATGTTCACGGCTCATGCCCGCGAAATTGCCGAGTTCGGTCTGGCTGAGCTCGACGCGCGCGACCGCGTCGGAGCTGTCCTTGCGCATCAGCCGCTTGAGGTAGCGCGCAAGGCGCGGGCCAGAAGCGTAGGCACGGTCGCTTTCGATCGTTTGATCAGCGGTGCGCAGCCGCCGCGCGAGCTGCTGCATCAGCGACCAGGCGAAATCGGGGTGACTGGTCACGAAGTCGCGCATCGCGTTGCGGCCGAGCTGAAGCGCTGAGCCGGCACTTGTCGCAATGACCGAAGCTGTCCGTTCGCCGCCGTCGAGGAGGGCAATTTCGCCGAGGACCGCGCCCGGTTCGGCATAGGCAAGGACGATCTCGCGCCCGTTTGCGGTGAGGAGCGAAACGCGCGCGCTTCCCTCCGTCAGGATCAGGAGGCTGTCGCCTTTGTCGCCCTGACTGAGCAGTTCCTTGCCCTTGGCGAACTGGACCTGCACCGCGCGGCCTGCGATATCGGCCCAGTCCTCACCAGTCAGGCCAGAGAAGATACTGTCGGGCCCCTGAAGTTCGGCGAGTTTCGCGTGATCCATTGTCCCTCTTCTCCCTCAATGGCGTCAGACCAGCCTGCTCTGCTTGACAGCCGCCTCGATAAAGCCCGCGAACAGCGGGTGCGGGTCGAACGGCTTCGACTTGAGCTCGGGATGGAATTGTACCCCGATAAACCACGGATGGTCAGGCCGCTCGACGATTTCGGGCAGCATGCCATCGGGGGAAAGGCCTGAAAAGACCAGACCACCCTTTTCAAGAGCATCGCGATAGGCGCCGTTCACCTCATAACGGTGGCGGTGGCGCTCGCTGATATCGCTCGCGCCATAAATGCTCGCAACATGGCTGTTCGGCGAAAGCTTGGCCGCATAGGCACCGAGCCGCATCGTCCCGCCAAGATCGGTATCGGCGCCCCGCTTCTGCAGCCCCTCGGCGCTCATCCACTCGGTGATCAGGCCGACGACAGGTTCATCGGTCGGGCCAAATTCGGTGCTTGATGCCTTTGCTATCCCGCTCGTGTTTCGCGCCGCTTCGATGCACGCCATCTGCATGCCGAGGCAGATACCAAGAAAGGGGACGCCGCGTTCGCGCGCAAAGCGGACGCTCGCAATCTTGCCTTCAGAGCCACGCTCGCCGAATCCTCCGGGCACAAGAATGCCGTGCAGCGGTTCGAGATTGGCCGCCAGATCCTCGTCACGCTCGAACATTTCGGCGTCGAGCCAGCGGATGTTCACCTTGACCCGGTGGGCAAGCCCGCCGTGTACCAGCGCCTCGTTGAGCGACTTGTAGGCGTCGGGCAAGGACACATATTTGCCCACCACCCCGATCGTCACCTCGCCCTCGGGGTGCTGCTTGCGGTCCATGATGTCGTACCAGGCCGTCAGATCGGGATTGGGCGCATCGTGGATGCCGAAGGCGCGCAGCACCTCCGAATCGAGCCCTTCGCCATGATATTGAACAGGCACCGAGTAGATGGAATCGGCGTCAAGCGCCGGGATCACCGCTTCCTTGCGCACATTGCAGAACTGCGCGATCTTCGCGCGCTCCCCGTCGGGCAGCGGCTTTTCGCAGCGGCAGAGCAGAATGTCGGGCTGGACGCCGAGCGAGGCGAGCTCGCGCACGCTGTGCTGGGTCGGCTTGGTCTTCAGCTCGCCGGCGGCCGCGATATAGGGCACCAGCGTGACGTGGACCGAGAGCGTATTTTCGCGTCCTTCCTCGTTGCGGAGCTGGCGGATCGCCTCGATGAAGGGGAGCGATTCGATGTCGCCGACCGTCCCGCCGATCTCGCACAGCACGAAATCGAGGTCGTCGGTCTCGGCGCGCGCAAAGGCCTTGATGGCGTCGGTGACGTGCGGGACCACCTGAACCGTCGCGCCGAGATAGTCGCCACGGCGCTCCTTGGTGATAATCTGCTGATAGATACGGCCCGAGGTCACATTGTCGCTCTGCCGCGCGGCGACGCCGGTGAAGCGCTCATAATGTCCAAGGTCGAGGTCGGTCTCGGCTCCGTCGTCGGTCACATAGACCTCGCCGTGCTGATAGGGGGACATCGTGCCCGGGTCGACGTTCAGATAAGGATCGAACTTGCGAATGCGCACGCGAAATCCCCGCGCCTGCAACAGGGCCGCGAGGCTTGCCGCCATCAGACCTTTGCCAAGGGAGGAAACCACGCCGCCGGTGATGAAAATGAACCGCGCCATGGGAGGAAAGACTTACTCAAAGGAGGGGTGACGGCGCAAGCCGTCGAATCACATGCGGCGGAAAAAATTCCGCCGCGCGAGGGGACCGCGACGCAGGGAAAGCGAGCGGTTATTTCTTGGCAGGATCGTTTTGAGCAGGCGTCTCGGTCGGTTGGCTCGCCGCAGCGGCCGCGGCCGCCAGCGGGTCGTTGGTCGCCGCCGGTGCGGCAGGCGCCGCGGGCGCCTGGCTCAGTGGTACCTGGGGCGCACTTGACTGCTGCGCGCTCTTCGACAGCGAGGTGTCGAGCGTCGTGCCGCTGCGCCCGACCGACGCCATCGCGGCGAGAAGAATCGACAGGCCCACAAAAAGACAGGCGAGAACCGTTGTCGCGCGGGTCAGGAAATCCGCAGCGCCGCGCGCCGAAAGCAGGCCCGCCGGGCTGCCCCCGACCCCCAATCCGCCGCCTTCCGACTTCTGCATCAGGATGACGCCGATCATCGCGGCCGCGACGACGGCCTGAACGACGAGCAGGAAGGTAAAGAGGCTGGACATCGAAATTTCCCGAAAAACGTGAATAGCCGCACGCAGGCCATGGTTGCACGCGCACATAGAGACGAAGCGGCGCAGCTTCAAGCCATAGCTGACCGTTCGCGCCGCCCCGCGGCCTTGCGATCCCGGCGCGCGCTGCCTGGGCGGAGGCGCGGCGTCAGGAGAGGCCGGCCGCCGCTTCGATGATCGGCACGAATTTCGCGGCGCTCAGGCTCGCCCCTCCGACCAGCGCGCCGTCGACGTCGCCCGCGCCAAGGAGGTCGGCGGCATTATCGCCTGTGACCGAGCCACCATACAGGAGACGCACCTCGGCCGCCCCGGCGCCGATCCGTTCGGAGAGCGCCGCGCGGATCGAGCCATGCATCGCAGCGACATCCTCGATTGTCGGAACGAGCCCGGTGCCGATCGCCCAGATGGGCTCATAGGCGATGGCAAGGGCTGCCCTCTCGAAATCGTCGGGCAAGGATTCGCGTATCTGCTTCAGCACATGATCGATCGCGCCGCCCGAATCGCGCACGGCGCGGGATTCGCCAACGCACAGGATGACGGCGAGACCCGCAGCGAGCGCTGCCTCGGCTTTCGCCTTCACGTCGGCGTTGGTTTCGCCAAACCCGTCGCGCCGCTCGCTGTGTCCGACGATGACGAGGCTCGCACCGGCATCGGCAAGCATCGGCGCCGCGACGGAGCCGGTAAAGGCCCCCGCGCTTTGCGCATGGCAGTCCTGCCCACCGACCGTGCCGCCCAACGCCGCCATCGCACCGATCAGCGTAAAAGGAGGACAGAGCGCAACATCAACGGGCGCGTGGTCCCTGGCCGCAGCAAAAATGGCCTCGGCCTCGCCCAGCCCCGCGCGCAGACCGTTCATCTTCCAGTTGCCGACCACATATTTGCGCCGTGCCATCGCTCCGCTCCATCACCGTTTGTTTCCGATGCTCAGGCCCCTAGCCGGGCGCGGTGGCGCTAGGCAAGCCGGGCAATGACAAGGCTTCCATCTGCGCTACTCAGGCTCTAAAGCAGCGCCCAACCGCGCCTTTGGCGCCCACTCGAAAGATTGCCCGCCCGATGATCACCGCGATCCGCAACCTCTTCTCTTCCGCGATCGGCAAGTTTCTCGCACTCGCCTTCGTTGTCCTGGTGGGCGTCGCCTTTGCATTGAGCGACGTCACCGGCAACTCGACCTTTGGCGGGCTTGGCGGTGCTACGGTTGCCGAGGTGGGCGACACCGACATCGGAGTCGGCGAGCTGCGCGACCGCGTGAATCTCGCCTATAACCAGGCGCGCCAGCAGCAGCCGGGGCTCACCAAGGCGGCGTTCGTCGAATCGGGCGGGCTCGACCAGGTGCTCGACCAGCTCATCGAAGGCGCGGCCTTCGAGCAGCTTGCGAAGAAGATGGGTTTTGGTGTCAGCAAGCGCCTCATCGACGGGCGCATTGCCGATCTGCCGATCTTCGCTGGCGTGTCGGGCCGCTTCGATCAGGGGGCTTATCAGGCATTTTTGCGCCAGAACGGGATCAGCGAGGCGCAGCTGCGCGGCGATGTGGCTCAGCAGGTGCTTCTTGAACAGATCGCCGAACCGATCGGCAGGATGCCCCGGGTGTCCGCGGCGATGGCACAGCCCTATGCCGCGCTGCTGCTCGAAAAGCGGCGCGGGTCGGCAACTTTCGTCCCCGCGAGCCCCTTTGCGCCCACCACCGATCCGGGCGATGCGGTGCTGCGCAAATATCTCTCGCAGAACCTCTCGCGCTATACGGTCCCCGAGCGCCGCGTGATTCAATATGCACTATTCGACCGCAGCGCCGTGCCGGTGCCCGCGGTGACCGACGCCGAGGTCGCCGATGTCTACAAGGCCAACGCCGCGCGTTACGCCGCGAGCGAGACGCGCCGTTTCGCGCAGGTGATCGCGCCCGACGAGGCCACAGCAAATGCGATCGCAGCCAAGGTGCGCAGCGGTGCCTCCCTTGCCGCAGCGGCGCAGGCGGCAGGGCTGTCCGCCGCGACCACGGGAGACCTTACGCAGTCCGCTTATGCGGCCACAACGAGCGCAGCTGCAGCCAAGGCCGGCTTTGCCGCCAAGCAAGGCGAGCTTCTCGGCCCGACGCAGACCGAACTCGGCTGGGCCGTGGCACGCGTCGAGAATATTACTGTCAAGCCCGCACGCACTGTTGCTGATGCGAGCGCCGAAATTCGCGAAGAACTTGCCAAGAACAAGGCGAACGAGGCGATCGTCGACTATTATAACGCCATCCAGGACGCTGTGAACGGGGGCGCCGCGATCGAGGAGGTTGCAAGCGACCGCAAGCTCCAGCTCGTCGAGACGCCCGCGCTGCTCCCCACCGGCCGTGCGCCGACGCAACCTGATTTTGCGCTTCCTCCCGAGTTGGCACCGATGATCTCACAGGCCTTTCAGGCGAGCGCGGAGGGCGAAGGCCAGCTCGCGACGATTACCGAGAACGAAAAGTTTGCGGTCTTCGCGGTGAAATCGATCGTCGCGGCCGCCCCGCCCCCCTTCGCGGAAATTCGCGCTGGCCTTCTTGCCGACTGGCGCCTTGCGGAGGGTCAGAAAGTGGCGCGCGACAAGGCGCGCGCGATCGTGAAAGCCGTTGAAGGCGGCAAGGACCTTGCGACCGCGGCGCGCGAAGCGGGTCCGAACGTCGGCTCGGTCCAGACGATCGGCGGCAGCCGCGCCGAACTCGGCCAGAATGGCCAGCCGGTGCCGCCCGAGCTCGCGCTTCTTTTCTCGATGGCACAAGGCAGTGTGAAGACGCTTGAACTCCCCGGCAATCGGGGGTGGATGGTCATCGCCCTCGGAGAGGTCGACCGGCCGAACCCCAAGGATATCGACCCCGCGCGCGTCGCTGCGATTGCGCAGCCGCTCGGCCCGGCGTTCGGCAACGAACTGGTCGGCCAGCTCGTCGCCGAGGCGAAGCGCCGCGCCGGCGTGAAGATCAACAAGGACCTGCTCGAGCAGCTGCGCAAGGAGCTGACCGGCACGGCGCCGGCGCAGTAGCCCCCGGGATGACGGCGCTCGAAGGCAGGGCCGCCGCGCTCGAGGCGCTGGCGCAGGGACGTGGCGCGGTGGTCTGGCAGCGCCTGATCGCCGACGTCGAGACGCCGGTGTCGGCGGCGCTCAAGCTGATCGAGGCGGGGCGCGGAGACTGGGTGCTCGAATCGGTCGAAAGCGGTGAGACGCGCGGTCGCTACAGCCTTCTCGGCCTCGATCCCGACCTGATTTTCGAGGTTGATGGCAACGCCGCGCGGATCAATCGCGACTGGCGCCATGACAAGGCTGCGTTCGTGCCCGTGGCGGGCCCCGCGCTCGAGGCGCTGCGGGACCTCGTCGCCGAATGCCGCTTCGACGTGCCCGCCGGACTGCCCAAGGCGCTCGCGACGCTCGTCGGCTTCTTCGCCTATGAGACCATCGGCCTCGTCGAGGAACGCGTGCCGCGCGCCCCCGGCGCGGGGCTTGAACTTCCCGACATGATCTTCGTACGCCCGACGACGATCCTCGTGTTCGACCGCCTCGCCGACGAATTGTTCCTCATCGCACCGATCTGGCCCGATGCAGGCGCGCCAATCGACCGGGTGATCGACGCAGCGCAGGACCGGCTCGACGGCATCGCCGCGCGGCTTGCAAGCCAGAGCGCGCAGACCCAGCGTGCGACCACGGACGCTGAGCCGGACGCGATCGTCCGCAACGCCGCGACCACGCCCGAGCGCTTTGCCGAAATGGTCCGCACCGCGAAGGACTATATTGCGGCAGGCGACATTTTTCAGGTTGTGCTCTCGCAGCGTTTTTCGACGCCGTTCGACCTTCCGCCGTTCGATCTTTATCGCGCACTGCGCCGCATCAATCCCTCCCCTTTTCTCTATTTCCTCGACCTTCCCGGTTTCGCACTGATCGGCTCGTCGCCCGAGATTCTCGTTCGCGTGCGCGACGGCGAGATCACTATCCGGCCCATCGCGGGCACCCGCCCCCGGGGCCGGACCAGCGCCGAGGATGCCGAGAACCGCGAAAGCCTGCTCGCCGATCCCAAGGAACGCGCCGAGCATCTGATGCTGCTCGATCTTGGCCGCAACGATGTCGGCCGCGCCGCCGAAGGGGGGAGCGTCACCGTCACCGACAGCTATACGGTCGAATTTTACAGCCACGTCATGCATATCGTGTCGAACGTCATCGGGCGCCTCGCACCCGACAAGGACGCGATCGACGCGCTGTTTGCGGGGTTCCCGGCGGGGACGGTCAGCGGCGCGCCCAAGGTCCGTGCGTGCCAGATCATCGCCGAGCTCGAAGCCGACGCGCGCGGGCCCTATGCGGGCGGCGTCGGCTATTTCGCGCCCGACGGCAATATGGACAGCTGCATCGTGCTGCGCACGGCGATCGTCAAGGACGGCGAAATGCACGTCCAGGCGGGCGCGGGCATCGTCGCCGACAGCGACCCTGCATATGAACAGCGCGAGTGCGAGGCCAAGGCGGGAGCGCTCTTCGCCGCTGCGCGCGAGGCGGTGCGGCTTGCGGGCACCCCAGGTTACGGGCAGTAGGGCATCATGATCCTCGTCATCGACAATTACGACAGCTTCACGTTCAACCTCGTCCACTATCTGGTCGAGCTCGGCGCTGAAGTTCGGGTCGAGCGCAATGACGCGCTGAGCGCTGCCGAAGCCATGGCGAGCGGTGCGGACGCGATTCTCATCTCGCCAGGCCCGTGCACGCCCAACGAGGCCGGAATCAGTCTCGAGCTTGTCGCAGCCTGCGCCGAGGCAAAGACGCCGCTGCTCGGCGTTTGCCTCGGACATCAGGCGATCGGCCAGCATTTCGGAGGCATCGTCCAGCGCGGCCATTTGATGCACGGCAAGACCTCGCCCGTCTGCCACGACGGGACCGGGCTTTTCGCCAATCTTCCCTCGCCGCTCACCGCGACGCGCTATCACAGTCTTGAAGTCGTCGAGATTCCGCCCGTTCTCGCCATCAACGCAACCAGCGACGACGGCGCGGTCATGGGCTTTCGCCATGTCGAGCTGCCGATCCACGGCGTCCAGTTCCACCCGGAAAGCATCGCAACCGAACACGGCCACGCAATGCTCGCCAATTTCCTCCGGATCGCCGGATTGCCGGTCGCCGAGCGGCGGGCGGCATGAGCCGCTTCGGCCCCTTCCCCGACCCCGGCGCGCTTCTCGGTCCCGACGAGGCAGCGCATGCTTTCGAGACGATGCTCGACGGAGGCGGCGAGGATGAAGAGGTGGCCGCCTTCCTTGCGGCCCTCTCGGACCGCGGCGAAACGATGGTCGAGATCGCCGCGGCCGCGCAGGCGATGCGCGAGCGGATGATCCCGGTCGATGCCCCCGAAGGCGCGATCGACGTTTGCGGCACCGGCGGCGACGGTCATCATACGCTCAACGTCTCGACAGCCGTGTCGATCGTGGTGGCGGCGTGCGAGGTCCCCGTCGCCAAGCACGGCAACCGGGCCGCGTCTTCGAAGGCGGGCGCCGCCGATACGTTGGAAGCGCTCGGCCTCGACCTCACGCGCGCGAGCGAGACAGCGGCGGCGCAGCTTGCCGATCTGGGCATCTGCTTCCTCTTCGCTGCGCACCATCACCCGGCGATGAAGCGCATCATGCCGATCCGCAAGGCGCTCGGCCGCCGCACCATTTTCAACCTCATGGGGCCGCTCGCCAATCCGGCCCGCGTCCGGCGTCAGCTCATCGGCATTGCGCGCCCTGCCTATGTGCCCGTCTATGCCGAGGCGATCCACCAGCTTGGCACCGATCATTCGCGCGTGATCTCGGGCGACGAAGGGCTCGACGAACTGTCGCTGGCGGGCGGCAATGAAGTCGCGGTCATCACCGCAGAAGGGGTGCGGATGCAGCGCAGCACGTCCGCCGATGCGGGCCTGCCAACGCACCCCATTTCGGCCATTCGCGGCGGCGATGCAGCTTATAATGCGAAGGCGCTCCGCGCGCTTTTGATGGGCGAGCACAGCGCCTACCGCGACGCGGTCCTTTACAATGCAGCCGAAGCCCTCGTCGTCGCAGGCCACGCGGAAACCCTTGTGGACGGGGTCGAGGAAGCCGCCGAGGCGATCGACAAAGGGCTCGCCAACGCGCTGCTCAACTGCTGGATCGCCTATAAATGAACAGACTGACCGAAATTCTCGCGACCAAAGCGGTCGAAGTCGCCGAGCGGCGCAAGTCGCGGTCCATCGCCGCGCTCGACGCCGTCGACGGCGGCGCTGTGCGCGGTTTTGCCGCAGCGCTCGAGGCAAGAATCGCCGCGGGCGGCCTCGGTCTCATTGCAGAGATCAAGAAGGCTTCGCCGTCCAAAGGGTTGATCCGCGAAGATTTCAACCCTGCCGAGCATGCACGCTCCTATGAAGCAGGCGGCGCGGCGTGTCTTTCGGTTCTGACCGATGCGCCCTATTTTCAAGGGCATGAGGAGTATCTGATCGCCGCGCGCACGGCGTGCAGCCTCCCGGTGCTGCGCAAGGATTTCATGATCGACCCCTGGCAGGTCGCCGAAGCGCGCTCGATCGGCGCCGACGCGATCTTGATCATCGTCGCCGCGCTCGACGACGGCGCGATGCGCGAGATCGAGGCGGCCGCCCGCGAACGCGGCATGGACGTTCTCGTCGAGGTTCACGACGAGGCCGAACTCGAGCGCGCACTTACCCGGCTCGAATCGCGCCTGATCGGGGTCAACAACCGTGACCTACGCACCTTCGAGACCGACCTTGCCGTCACCGAGCGCCTCGCAAAGCTGGTACCGGCAGGGACTCTCCTCGTCGGCGAGAGCGGCATTGCAACGCACGCCGATTGCGCGCGGCTCGCGGCAAACGGCGTCCATGCCTTCCTCGTGGGAGAAAGTCTGATGCGCCAGAGCGACGTCACCGCCGCGACCAAGGCATTGCTTGAGGGATGAGGCTCGGGCCTTGCCCCCTGCCCCTCACCGCTCCCCCCCTTGCCTTTTCTGCCCTGCGTTGCTTCGCTTACCGCGATGAAAGACAAACCGACTCACCTCGACGAAACGGGCGCAGCGCATATGGTGGACGTTGGCGCCAAGCCGGCGACTGAGCGGCTTGCGATTGCGGAAGGGCGGATCCGCATGGCGGCGGCGGCGCTTGCGGCGATTCGCGCCGGGAACATGCCCAAAGGGGACGTGCTTTCCGCCGCACGGATCGCCGGGATCATGGCGGCAAAGCGCACCGCGGATCTTATTCCCCTGTGTCACCCGCTCGCGCTTACCAAGGTGACGGTGGACTTTGCCTGGGAAGACGGCGGCATCCTGGTTCGCGCGAGTGCCGCGACAACCGGTCCCACGGGGGTGGAGATGGAGGCCCTGACCGCCGCCTCGGTCGCGCTTCTCACGCTTTACGATATGGCAAAGGCCCTCGACCGGGCCATGGTGCTGGAGGGCATCCGTCTCTTGGAGAAGAGCGGCGGCCGCTCAGGCGACTGGCGCGCCGAATGAAGCTGCTCTTGAGCGTCGAGGAAGCGCAGGCACGCATCTTGGCGCTCGCCGCACCGCTTGCACCCGAGAATATCCCCTTTACCGATGCGGTTGGCCGTTTTCTTTCAAAAGATGTCACAGCGCTGCGCGATCAACCCGCCGCCGCGCTATCGGCGATGGACGGCTATGCAATACGCTTCGAGGATCTTCCAGGGCCATGGTCGATCACGGGCGAGGTGGCTGCGGGCGCGATGCCGTCGCGCGCGATCGGTGCGCGCGAGGCAATGCGTATCTTTACCGGTGCAATGCTTCCCCCCGGCGCCGATACGGTGGTGGTACAAGAGGATGTCGCGGAAGCAGGCGCGGCCCTGGTGCTGACCGGCGAAGGCCCGGCGGCGCGCGGAAAACATGTGCGCGCGCGCGCTGGCGACTTTGCCGCGGGGACGTGCCTGCTTGCCGCTGGGGCGCGGCTTACGCCCGGCGCGATCGCGGCCGCGATCATGGCAGGCGCGCCTGCGGCAGCGGTAGGCCGCCGCCCCCGCGTTGCAATTCTGACCACCGGCGACGAACTCGTCCCGCCGGGTCATCCGCTTGGCGTGGGCCAGATACCCGACAGCAATGGTGCGATGCTCGCCGCGATGCTTAAGGAAGAGGCGGCCGAGGTGGGCCTGCCCCTTCATGCACCCGACGATCGCACGCTGATCGCGAATGTCCTGCGCGATCTTGCGCGACATCATGACGTCATCGTCACGATCGGGGGGGCCTCGGTGGGCGATCATGACCATATCCAAGGCGCGCTCGCCGGCGCGGGAGGGTCGGTCGATTTCTGGAAGGTCGCGATGCGACCTGGCAAGCCGCTCGTCGCCGGGACGATCGGCACGGCCGCTCTGCTCGGCCTGCCGGGCAATCCCGCTTCCGCGTTCGTCACCGCAACGCTGTTCCTCCTCCCTCTCGTCCGCCATCTCGCGGGCGCGCGCGCGCCGCTCCCGCTCGTCCGCCAGGCGCCGCTCGCAGCGCCGCTCGCGGCGGGTGGCGAGCGGCGAGACTATTTGCGCGCCCGTCTCGATGCAGACGGCCTCACCCCCTTTGCCTCGCAGGACAGCGGCCAGACCGTTCCGCTCGCCGCCGCCAATGCGCTCGTGATCCGCGAGCCGCGCGCGCCCGCGCGCGCGCCGCTCGAAAGCGCTGACTATATCGCGATTGCTTGACAAGTTCCGCTCTGTTCCACTATCGTTCTCCTTATGTCCGGCGAGCCACTTATGGAGATCGAGTGATGTTGACCGCTAAGCAGCACGAACTGCTCCACTTCATCCAGCAAAGGCTCGACGCCAGCGGCATTTCGCCCTCGTTCGAAGAGATGAAGGAGGCACTGGGCCTCAAGTCGAAATCGGGCATACATCGCTTGATAAGCGCTCTTGAAGAAAGAGGATTCCTGCGTCGCCTCCCGAACCGTGCGCGCGCGCTGGAGGTCTTGAAGCTTCCCGAAGCTGCAAGGGCGAAGGCGCCGAGCGACCATAATGTGCTGCCGCTGCGCAAGCCTGCAGCGGCGCGGCCGATCGCTGCGAACGACATCATCGAGGTTCCGCTTCACGGCCGTATCGCCGCGGGCGTGCCGATCGAGGCCTTCGAAGATCACAACCAGCTTTCGGTTCCGGCCGCGCTCCTGGGTTCGGGCGAGCATTATGCGCTTGAAGTTTCGGGCGACTCCATGATCGAGGCGGGTATTCTCGACGGCGATTATGCGCTGATCCAGAAAGCCAGCACCGCCCGCGAAGGCGACATTGTCGTCGCGCTGGTCGACGGGCAGGACGCGACGCTCAAATATTTCCGCCGCGAGGGCCGCATGATCCGCCTCGACCCGGCGAACAGCGCTTACGAGCCGCAGCGCTACGAGGCCGAGCGCGTCATGGTTCAAGGGCGACTTTCCGGGTTGCTTCGCCGCTACCACTGACCTCGAGCCTCCGCCGCCGCCAATGTGCGCGGCGTAGCGCGGGCGTCCCATGGGAATTTGGCCCGCCGCACCGACGGGGCGGCGCTGACGCGAATGGGCGTTTGAAGCGGCCATGTCGCCATGCTAGGGGCACCCCCGATCCGTCCCGGCCCCCGCCGGCGACGGCAAAAACGAGTGAAAGACTTCGTGGTGGCAACCCCAGACCAGACTGATTTGACCGAAGCGACCGGCAGTGCCGTGGTGACCCGCTTCGCCCCCTCGCCCACCGGCTTCCTGCACATCGGCGGCGCGCGTACCGCGCTTTTCAACTGGCTGTTTGCGCGCCACCACGGCGGCAAATTCCTGTTGCGGATCGAAGACACCGACCGGGTGCGTTCGACCGAGGCCGCGATCGACGCGATTCTCGACGGCATGAAGTGGCTCGATCTCGATTGGGATGGCGAGGCGGTCTATCAATTTGCGCGCGCGGGCCGGCACGCCGAGGTCGCGCACGACCTGCTGGCGCGGGGTGAGGCCTATCGCTGCTACCTGACGCAGGACGAGCTTGCCGCCATGCGCGCCGAGGCGCAGGAAAGGCGCGTACCCTTCCGGGTGCGCAGTCCGTGGCGGGATCGGGATGACGGCGACCCTCAAGCGCCGCACGTCATCCGCCTGCGCGCTCCCCAGGAGGGCTCGGCGACCATCCACGACCGCGTCCAGGGCGAGGTGACGGTGCAGAATGCCGAGCTCGACGACTTCATCCTGCTCCGTTCGGACGGAACGCCGACCTATATGCTGAGCGTCGTCGTCGACGACAATGACATGGGGGTGACGCACATCATTCGGGGCGATGATCATCTCAATAATGCGTTCCGCCAATCGGCGCTCATCCGCGCGATGAACTGGCGCGAGCCCGTCTACGCGCATGTCCCGCTGATCCACGGCGCCGATGGTGCGAAGCTGTCGAAGCGCCACGGCGCGCTCGGCGTCGATGCCTACCGGGACGAGATGGGCTATCTTCCCGAGGCCGTGAACAATTACCTGTTGCGGCTCGGATGGGGGCATGGTGATCACGAGATCATCAGCCGCGAGCAGGCGATCGAATGGTTCGACCTCGCCAATGTCGGCCGTTCGCCCTCGCGCTTCGACTTCAAGAAGCTCGAGAATCTGAACGGGCATTATATTCGCGAAGCGGACGATTCGCGGCTCGCCGGCCTCGTTGCGCCGCGCGTCGAAGCGCTGGTCGGACGGCCGCTTGACGATGCGGACCGCGCGCTCCTCACCCGCGCGATGGGCGCGCTCAAGCCGCGCGCGAAGACGCTCGGCGAAATCGCCGAGGGCGCCGTCTTCCTCTTTCTGCCTGATCAACTGGAGATGGACGAGAAGGCCGCCCAGCTGCTGCGCGATGCGCCCGAGGGCCTCCTTTTGGATGTGACCGAGCGGCTCAGGGGTCTCACCGACTGGACCAGCGAGAGCATCGAAGCGGCGGTTCGCGAGACCGCCGAAACTGCAGAGCTGGGGCTCGGCAAGCTTGCCCAGCCGCTGCGCGCCGCGCTGACCGGCCGCGCCGTGTCGCCGGGAATTTTCGACGTGTTGCTGCTGCTCGGCCGCGACGCCAGTCTGGCGCGACTTGACGCAGCGCACAATTTTCCGGCAGGGGCGTAGCCACATTGCCTTTGGCCCTCCACACAGGGGAAGAAACATGACCGAACCGACCGCCAAAATCACCCTGGGTGACACGAGCATCGAGAGCCCGATTTTGTCGGGAACCGTAGGCCCCGATGTTGTCGACATCCGCAAATTCTATGGTCAGACCGGCGCCTTCACCTATGATCCCGGCTTCACCTCGACCGCGAGTTGCGAGTCGAAGCTGACCTACATCGACGGCGACGAGGGCGTGCTGCTCCACCGCGGCTACCCGATTGGCGAACTCGCCGAGCATTCAAGCTTCATGGAAGTCGCCTATCTGCTGCTCAACGGCGAACTGCCGAGCGCGGACGAGCTGACCCGGTTCGACAACACCATCACCCGCCACACGATGGTCCACGAGCAGCTCGCGACCTTCTACCGCGGCTTCCGCCGCGACGCGCACCCGATGGCGATCCTCTGCGGCGTTGTCGGTGCGCTGAGCGCCTTCTATCACGACTCGACCGATATCAACGATCCGCACCAGCGCATGATCGCCAGCCACCGACTCATCGCGAAAATGCCCACGATTGCGGCGATGGCGTATAAATATTCGGTCGGCCAGCCGTTCGTCTATCCGCGCAACGACCTTGGCTATACGCATAATTTCCTGCGCATGACCTTCGGCGTCCCCGCCGAGGAATATCAGGTCGACCCCGCCGTCGTGCGCGCCCTCGACCGCATCTTCATCCTCCACGCCGACCATGAGCAGAATGCGTCGACGTCGACGGTCCGCCTTGCCGGTTCCTCGGGCGCCAATCCCTTTGCCTGCATCGCGGCGGGCATCGCCTGCCTGTGGGGTCCGGCGCACGGCGGCGCCAATGAAGCCGCGCTCAACATGCTGCGCGAGATCGGGCGGCCCGAGCGCATCCCCGAATATATCGCGCGGGCGAAGGACAAGGACGATCCCTTCCGCCTGATGGGCTTCGGCCACCGCGTCTACAAGAATTACGACCCGCGCGCGACCGTGATGCAGAAGACGGTGCGCGAGGTGTTCGCCGCGCTCAAGGTCAATGATCCCATGTTCGACGTGGCCCTGCAGCTTGAGGAAATGGCCCTCAATGATGATTATTTCATCGAGAAGAAGCTGTTCCCGAACGTCGACTTCTATTCGGGCGTCATCTTGTCGGCGATCGGCTTCCCGACGACGATGTTCACCGTCCTCTTCGCGCTCGCCCGCACCGTCGGCTGGGTCGCGCAGTGGAACGAGATGATTTCCGACCCGGCGCAGAAGATCGGCCGCCCGCGCCAGCTTTACACGGGCCCGGCGCAGCGCAGCTATGTACCGGTGGAGAAGCGCTGAGCGCGAAGCCCCCGCAAATGCGAAAGAGAGTAGGGCTGCGCCGAGGCGCGGCCCTTTCTTTTCGGGATGAGCCGTTCAGGAGCAGCCCATTCGCGCCTGGAGGATGAGCCTTATGCCCCTTCGCGCGCGGGGAGACTGAGCGTGAAGCGCGCGCCCTGCCCCGGGGCACTGTCGACGGTGAGATCGCCGTCCATCGCGCGGGCGAGCCGCCGGGCGATGTAGAGGCCGAGCCCCGACCCGCCGCTGTCGGTGCGGCCGAGGCGTTCGAACTTCTCGAACACCACCGCTTGCTGCTCGGCCGAAATTCCCTGCCCCTGGTCGGCAACCGTCACCGTCGCCCGGTCGCCCTCGCGGTCGACGCGGATCCAGATCAGCGAATTCTCGGGCGAATAGCGGATCGCATTGCCAAGGAGGTTGAGCAGCACCTGGAGGACGCGGCGGAATTCACCATATGCGGGCGCCTGATCGTCGGTGCGCGGCGCGTCGATACGGATACCCTTTTCCTCCGCCTTCATCCCGAGCAGCCCGACGGCCCGGCGGGCCAGATCGCCAAGGTCGATCTCGTCACGCGCCGCCTTGAAACCCGGGCGCTCGATATTCTGGAGGTCGGCAAGGTCGTCGACGAGGCCGAGAAGATGGCGCCCTGCATGCGCGATATCGCCGGCGTAACGCGCATAATCGGCGCGGATCGGGCCGTCGAATTGTCCCGAAATCGTCTCGGCGGTCGCGATGATCCGGCTGAGCGGCCCGCGCAGCGCGCCATCGATCCGCCGCCCGAACTGCGGGTCCGAAAGTGGGAGCGACCCGAATACCGGGTCTGCGGGCGAGCGCACCGGAGCCGCTTCGCCCGGCACGGCGCCTGGAACGGCGGCCCCGCGAAAGCCGGTGAATCCCCCTGCTGCATCGAAGGTCGGATCGCCCGAGAGAATGGTAGGGGTCCGCTCTCCCGCCGCCTCCACCTGCGCCGACTGGCCCTTGAACGACGTCTGCCGCGCGAGCGCGCGGAGGACGGCGAAATGCCCGTCACCATCGGGTTGCAGCTCGAAGAGTTCCGACAAGGACCGGCCTTCCCAATCCTCCGGAACCGGCGCGGCCTCAGGACCGGGACGCAGCGCAATGAGCCGGAGGCGCGCATCGCATTCCCAGCTCCAGCCATCGGCTGCGACCGGCAGCTCGCTCTCGACCGGCGCCTGCGGCTGGGTGACCGGGCGCGTGCGCCAATCGCTGATCTCGAGGCTTGCGCCCTCGGCATCAGGAATGATGCGAACGAGCGCGAAGACGTCGCTGTGATCATCGGCGGCATGGAGCGGACGGCTGATCTCGCGCTGCAGCCGCTGGGCGAGCGCGGCGAGCCGCGCCAGATGGGGAAGCGCAAGCGGCTTCTCAAGCCCGGCTCCCGCCCGCTGCTGAAGACGCAGCAGCGGTGCGTCGGCGCTGATGAGCGCACCCGCCCGGTCGATCCGGCCGCGAACGATGGGCGCGATCATGTCCCGCCCTCCGCGGGCGGAACGAGGCTCCCGGCACGCGCCGAGAGGAGAGCTGCATAATCTTCGTCGGGCGCGGCGCTGCCCGAAATCGTGCGGCAGGGCAGCAGGGAAAGCGACGCCTCGAGCGGTGCAATCGCCGTGCGTTCGATGCGAAGCGGGGCAAGCAGCGAGGGCAATGCTGCGGTTTCGGCGGTGAGCAGCGTCAGCGCCATCGCGGCGTAGGGCTGGCGGTGTGCGGCCGCAGCGAGCCCGATGAGCGCAGGCCAGTCATGCCGTGCTATCGCGCGCGCCGCCGCTTCGGCGAGAGCGCCTTCGGCTTCGAGCGCGCGGTGCCAGCTGGCAGCGGCGGCATCGATGCCGGTCTCGCTCGCTCGCCTTGCAAGCGCGCTCCGCACCGCATCGCCGAGGCGCGCTGCGTCGGCTTGCGCGGCTCCAACCTCTACCAGCCGCCACGCGGCGATATCGAGCAGCAGCGCGCGAAAAAGATCGGTGTCGAGATCAGCAACCGCGATGCAGGGATTGCCAAGGGCATCGGCGCGGCGCCGGTCGGCGATCTGCAACGCGAGATAGAAGCGCGCGGCGTCGGGCATCGCCGCGTCGGCACCGGGAAAATCGCCTTTCCCGTCTCCGCCAACAACCTCCTCGGGCGCGGGAACCAGCGGCGGCGCCGCACGCTGCGCCGATTGCTCCCGCCAGCGATGTTCCTCACCGCGCGCAAAACAGGGGGCCGCAAGGCGACCTGCTCCCGGTATCCCGCCTCTGATCCAATCCTCCCACAATGCCGCTGGGTCGATGTCGGCGTCGAGCCGGGCGGCCACGTCGACCATGAGGCGGCGTGCGATACCGAGCGCCAGCGCGCGTTGCTCCTCGGTCAACCGCTCAGCACTGGGTGCAGCAAGAAAATCCGCCATCTCCCGAAGGCGCGCCGACAGGGTCGGCGACGGCAGCTCGATACCGGGCGAGGCGAAGGAATCACGCATGGATAATCGCCAATAGCAGAATGGCGTTAACGCGCTCTAAACCTTCAAGGACCTTGTTTTATCGCGCTTCGGGGCGCCGTGCGAGACGGATCCAGAGCAGGATCTGGAGAAGCGCGAGGAGCGGCAGGATGGCGAACATCGGGGCCGCGAAGCCGAAAAGCAGCGACGGCGCGAGCATGATCCACGCCTGGTCCGCATCGGGCAGAAGCCAGTGAAAGCGGCGCTTTTCTCCTGAATCTTCATAAAGCCACCGCGCGAGCAGAATCGCAGCGGCGAGGCAGGGTGCGAGCGCCGCCTCGGCAAAGGGGGGCGCTTCGTGCGCGGCGCCTGCCAGCGACATGAGCCAGGGGAAGATGGCGAGCAGCACCCAGGCGAAGGTGCGGATGATTTCGCGCCACCGGTCCTGGCCGGCGCTTTCCGCGCGAAAGGCCGAAAGAAAGCGCATTGCGGCAAGCCCAAGACCGCCGAACAGGGCGACAAGCGCCCCTGCAGCGGCAAGGCCGCTCGCCGCGAGCAGCGCGACGATGACCCAAAGAAGCCCGGTGACATAAGGCAGATAGCGCGCCGTTGCGGGCGATTTGACGAGCAGCGGTCCGGCGAGCCGGACGAGCGGCATCATGATCGCCGAGCGCCCGAGCCCCATTCCGCCATATTCGACCTGCTGCAGGCTCGATTGCTCGATCAGCGCCGCGATCCGGCGATCGGCAACGATCGCGATTTCGCCCTGTTCGAACAAGGCGGGCTCGCAATAGAGCCGCCGCGCGCCCGCCTGCACTGCAAGACGCAGCAGCGTCAGCATCATGTCCCATTCGCCCGGCATCGCCGCGAGCTCGGCAACCATCGGAGGCGAGAGGCACGCCAGTCCGCCCCAGCGGCGGGTCGCGTCGATCCGTTCGAACCCCTGGGTGAGCACCGTGTCGCCGGTGACCAGTATTGCGGGCGTCCCGGGCTTTGCGATCGCCGCATAATGCGTCCCGCCCGCGCGCAAACCATCGGCCACCAGAATGATCCGGTCGTCCTCTTCGACAAGGGCCATCAGGTCAGCGGCGGTCCGCACCGAGGTAACCCGCATCCCCCGGCGGCGAATGCGGTCGCAGGTCGCGAGAAGCTCGGCGGGTACCGAACCCACTGCAACGGCAAGATGGGTGACGCCGACGTCGGCGAGCCTTGCAGCCTGCCGCTCGATCAGCGTCTCGCCTGCGAGCGACACGAGCGCGCGCAGCCCGCCATCGGGCAGCGTCTCGCTGGCCCCTACCAGCGCAATCAGGGCCACGGGGCGACACCAGGCGGGAAAGCGGTCATCGCGCGAGAGCTTTACGGCGGCGGGCGCGATTGGCAAGCTGCTTGTCGGACGTCATGAGCCCAGAAAATGATGCGCAAAAGGACCGATTGAGCAGCGCAGGGACGCATGAAAAAATCTCCCCAAACCGGGGCGAATCGCTGGCCTTTTCTCCCGCCATCGGCTAGTCCGTTGGGATCTCCCGAAAGAACCAAAAAGGCCGGGTCTTGACCGAAGAAAATACGCCTATGCAGCCGTCCGAGGACGGCGTTTCGCCGATCAATATCGTCGATGAAATGAAGACGTCATACCTCGATTACGCGATGAGCGTAATCGTCAGCCGTGCGCTCCCCGATGTGCGCGACGGGTTGAAGCCGGTGCACCGGCGCATCCTCTATGCAGCGCAGGAGGGTGGCTTCGTTCCGGGCCGTCCGTACAAGAAGTCGGCGAAGATCGTCGGCGACGTCATGGGTAACTACCATCCGCACGGCGACAGCGCGATCTACGACGCGCTTGCGCGCATGACGCAGGACTGGTCGCTGCGCGTGCCGCTGATCGACGGCCAGGGCAATTTCGGCTCGATGGACCCCGATCCGCCGGCGTCGATGCGATACACCGAAGCGCGCCTTGCAAAGACCGCGATGGTGCTGCTCAACGACCTCGACAAGGATACGGTCGACTTCCAGCCCAACTATGATGCAAGCCGCGAAGAGCCGACCGTGCTTCCCGCGCGCTTCCCCAACCTGCTCGTCAATGGCGCGGGCGGCATTGCCGTCGGGATGGCGACGAACATCCCGCCGCACAATCTTGGCGAGGTCGTCGACGCGACGCTCGCGATGATCGACCGCCAGCTTGAAGGCGGCGCCGACATCACGCTCGAAGAGCTGATGGCGATCGTCCCGGGGCCCGACTTTCCAACCGGTGCGATGATGCTCGGCCAGGGCGGCGCGCGAAACGCCTATGCCACCGGACGCGGCTCGATCATGATGCGCGCGACGCATGTGATAGAAGAAGGCAGGAACGACCGGCAATCGATTGTTTTAACGTCCATTCCTTTTCAGGTGGGCAAGTCGGGTCTCGTCGAGAAAATCGCCGAGGCCGCGCGCGACAAGCGTATCGAAGGCGTCGCCGATATCCGCGATGAGTCGAACCGCGAGGGGGTGCGGGTCGTGATCGAGCTGAAGCGCGATGCGACCGCCGAGGTCGTTTTGAACCAGCTCTGGCGTCACACCCCGGCGCAGTCGAGCTTCCCTGCGAACATGCTCGCAATTCGCGGCGGCCGGCCCGAAATGCTCGGGCTGAAAGACATTCTCTCGTCGTTCATCGCCTTTCGCGAAGACGTCATCACGCGCCGCTGCAAGTTCGAACTCGCAAAGGCGCGCGACCGCGCGCACATCTTGCTCGGCCTTGTCGTTGCGGTCAGCAATCTCGATGAGGTGGTGCGGATCATCCGCGGCGCATCCAACCCTGCCGCGGCGCGCGAGGCTCTGCTCGCGCGCGAATGGCCGATCGGCGAGATCGCGCCCTATATCCGCCTCGTCGAGGCGATCGAGGGCGAGATGGAGGAAAGCGCTGTCTATCGGCTGTCCGAGACGCAGGTAAAGGCGATCCTCGACTTGCGCCTTCACCGCCTGACCGCGCTCGGCCGGGACGAAATCGGCAAGGAACTCGAGGAGCTGGCGGCCGAGATTGAGGAACTGCTTTCGATCCTCGCCGACAGGGTCAAGCTCTATGGCGTGATGCGCGAGGAGCTCGTCGCGGTGCGCGATGAGTTTGCCACCCCCCGCAAGACGATCGTCGCCCCCGCCGCCGACGGCATCGACGACGAGGATCTCATCGAGCGCGAAGAGATGGTCGTTACCGTCACGCTCGACGGTTACATCAAGCGGACCCCGCTGGAGACCTTCCGCGCCCAGCGCCGCGGCGGGAAGGGCCGCGCGGGCATGGCGACGAAGGACGAGGATGTCGTCACCAACCTGTTCGTCACCTCGACCCACACACCGGTGCTCTTCTTCTCGACCGCGGGCAAGGTCTACCGGCTGAAGGTATGGCGCCTGCCCGAGGGCGGCCCCGCGACGCGGGGAAGACCCATGGTCAACCTGTTGCCGCTGGCGCAGGGCGAGACGATCTCGACCGTGCTGCCCCTCCCCGAGGACGAGGCCGAGTGGGGCAAGCTCCACGTCATGTTCGCGACCGCTAAGGGCAATGTACGCCGCAACAGCATGGACGCCTTCACCAACGTCCCCTCGAACGGCAAGATCGCGATGAAGTTCGAGGGCGAGGACGAGGACGACCGGCTGATCGGCGTCGCGCTGCTCGGCGAAAATGACGACGTGCTGCTTGCGACGCGGCAGGGCAAGGCAATCCGTTTTGCCGGCGATGAAGTGCGCGAGTTCCAGAGCCGCAATTCGACAGGCGTGCGCGGGATGAAACTTGCCAAGAATGACGATGAGGTCATCTCGCTGTCGATCCTGCATCGCGGCGGAATGCGCGATCAGGAGGAGCGCGAGGATTATCTTCGCTTTGCGCCGTGGAAGGCCGAAAAGGAAGGCGCGCCGAAGATGAGCGACGAGCGCTTCGCCGAACTGGCCGGACGCGAGCAGTTCATCCTCACGGTCTGCGCCAACGGCTATGGCAAATTGTCATCGGCCTATGAATATCGCCGCACCGGCCGCGGCGGTCAGGGGATCACCAATATCGACAATATTCGCCGCAACGGCCCGGTGGTCGCGAGTTTCCCCGCCACCCAGGCGCACCAGCTGATGCTCGTGACAGATCAGGCAAAACTGATCCGCATGGGGCTCGACACGCTGCGCGTCATCGGGCGCGGTTCGGCCGGCGTGCGGCTCTTCGACGTCGCCGAGGGCGAGCATGTCGTCTCGGCCGCGCTGATCGAAGAGAGCGAGGACGGCGCGCCGGACGAGGGCGCGGCAAGCGAGGTTGCAGCCGCCGCGGGCGAGACAGGCGGCGAATGACCGCCCCCACCGCCTTCAAGATATTGACCGCCCAGCAGTGGGCCGATTTCGAGCGCGAGCGTGTTTTTCGCGGCGCTCCGGTCGATCTTGCGGACGGTTTTATCCATCTCTCGACCGCGGAGCAGCTTCAAGGCACGCTGGAGAAGCATTTCGCGGGCGAGCGCGATCTCAGGATTGCCGAGATCGATCTTGGCCAGGTCGAGACGATGGTCCGCTGGGAAGAGGCGCGCGGGGGCGCCCTCTTCCCGCACCTTTACGGCGAATTGCCGATGCACGCGGTCGTGGGCATCAGCAAGCGGGATTGACCCGCCCCGGCAAACAGCGCAGCATCAAGCGATGGCGCTCGACATCACCCCCAGCGGCCAGGCCTGCGGCGCCCATGTTACCGGCGTCGACCTGACCGAGCCGCTTTCTCCCGAAACCGTCGCCGCGATCCGCGCCGCATGGCTCGAGCACCATGTCCTGGCCTTCCCCGATCAGGCGATGAGCGACGACGATCTTGAACGCTTCACCGGATATTTCGGCGGTTTCGGCGAGGATCCCTTCATCCGCCCGATCCGCGGGCGCGCGAATATCATCGCAGTGAAACGCCGCGCGGACGAGACCGCGCCGCTCTTTGCGGAAAACTGGCATAGTGACTGGAGTTTCCAGTCGCACCCTCCTGCCGGCACCTGCCTCTTCGGGATTACCATCCCGCCCATCGGCGGCAACACCGAATTTGCGAACCAGCACGCCGCGCTCGCGGCAATGCCCGGGGACCTCCGCGCCCGGATCGAGGGGAAAATGGCGATCCACAGCGCACGGGGCGGCTATGCGCCCTCGGGCATGTATGGCGCGCGCGACCCCAAGGGGGCCGGGGGCCGCAGCATGGATATCCGCTCAAGCGACGAGGCGATGGCAACGCAGCTTCATCCCTTCATCCGCAGCCATCCCGAAACGGGGCGCGAAGGATTGTTCGGCTGCGCGGGCTATATCATCGGCATCGAGGGCATGGAGGCGGCGGAGGCGCTGCCCCTCCTCACGAAGCTTCTGGAATGGCAGGGAAGTGAAGCCTTCCGCTACAGTCACCGGTGGGAACCGAACATGCTCGTCATGTGGGACAATCGCTCGGTGCTCCACCGGGCGACGGGCGGTTATGACGGCCATGACCGCCTGCTTCATCGCACGACGATCGCCGCCTCGGCGCGGTAGCGAAACCCTGCGCGCGTGCCATGCGTTGCTCCTCAAAGAAGGAGCTTTGATCATGACCCTCGACCACGACACGCTCGTCCTCGTTGCCGACGGGCGCAAGGCATTGTTTCTGCGCAATCACGGCGATGCCCAGCGGATCGACTTGCGCACCGTGGCGCACCAGGAGCGCGAGGACAGGAAAGACAGCGACATCAAGACTGCGCCCGCCGGCCAGTCGCCGGCACCTGCGGGGACTGGCCTTGGCGGGGGCACGATGAGCGAAGCTGATTTTCACCAGCAGGAAGAGGACCGCTTTGCGAAGGATCTCGCCGAAAAGGTCAACGCCATGGCGCTCGCCAAAGAGTTCGAGGCGCTCATGGTGATCGCGCCCGCGCGCACGATGGGCGTGCTACGGCCACTCTGGCACAAGGAGGTGACCGCCCGTCTCACGGGCGAGCTCGTCAAGGACATGACCGGGCGGCCGATCCCCGATATCGAGGCGCTGCTCGCAGGCGAAGCGGCGCCGCCGGCCTGACGGGTTCTGTCCCGTTTAGCTCGTCTCCTGGCTGAGCGTTCCGACCACGCCGCGGGCGATGAGCGCCTGACCGGCGAAATAGAGCGGCCAGACGAGCCACATCGTCACGCTTTTCGGCAAGGCGCCGCCCTCGCCCGCGAAGATGAACAGATCGCTTGCAAGAAACAGCATCGCGCCGATCCCCGTGCGATAGCGCGGAAAGCGGCTCGTCCAGGCCACAGCAGCCATTGCGGCGACGAAGAGCGAATAGATCGCGGCCTGCCCCCAGCCCGGCGCCGGGCTCAGCACAGCCCAGACGATCACGAGCGCCGCGGGCATCACGAGCCAGGCGAGCAGACGCTGCGAAAAGGTGAGCACCGCGCGCCGGTTCCCAAGATAGAGAATGATCGCGAGGATATGCCCGATTGCGAATGCTACCGCGCCTGTCTCAAGCCCGTTCGCATCGAGAAGCCAGTCGCCGAGCGCCCCGAAAGCGAGCGCGGCCGCGATCAGCCAGCCGTTTTGGTCGCGCGCATTCACCGCTGCCCAGAGGGCGAGGAGGCCAACCCCGCTCGTCTTCCATGCCCAGACCCAGGGGCCGTCGAGCCCATGATAAACCGCGATGAAGAAGCTGACCCCGCCGGCGAGCGCCAACCACCATAGCCACCCGGCCCGGTCCCACCGCAGCTTACCGCTCATCCCCCGCTCCCTTTGCATCTTGATCTCAATCGGACTAGTGCGCGGCTCCACAAAAGGAAGTCAACGGATAGCGTCAATGAGCCACGACATTCACATCATCGGCGGCGGCCTCGCGGGCTCCGAGGCCGCATGGCAGCTCGCCGAGGCGGGGTTTCGCGTGCGGCTTTCCGAAATGCGCGGCGGCGGCGACACGACGCCAGCGCATCAGGGCGACGCGCTCGCCGAGATGGTCTGTTCGAACAGCTTCCGCAGCGACGACGGCGACAGCAACGCGGTCGGACTGCTCCACCGCGAGATGCGCGCGCTGGGCTCGATCATCATGCGCGAGGCCGACGCCACGAAGGTTCCCGCCGGGTCGGCGCTCGCCGTCGACCGCGAACTTTTCTCCGGTGGCGTAACGCGGGCGCTCGCGAGTCATCCCAACATAATGATCGTGCGCGAACGCATTGACACGCTGCCAAGCGAGGGCCTCACCATCGTCGCGACGGGCCCGCTCACCGCCGCCTCGCTCGCCGCGAGCATTGGCGCGGCGACCGGCAAGGACGCCCTCGCCTTCTTCGATGCGATCGCACCCATCGTCTACCGCGACAGCATCGACATGGACATTGCGTGGATGGCGAGCCGCTGGGACAAGGTCGGGCCGATCGGCGACGGGAAAGATTACATCAACTGCCCGATGGACAAGGAGCAGTATCACGCCTTTGTCCAGGGACTGCTCGACGGCGAAAAGACCGACTTCAAGGACTGGGAGAAGGACACGCCTTACTTCGAAGGCTGCATGCCGATCGAAGTTATGGCCGAGCGCGGCATTGAAACGCTCCGCTTCGGGCCGATGAAGGCCGTCGGCCTCGACAACCCGCGGACCGGGCGTTGGCCCTATGCGGTCGTGCAGCTGCGGCAGGACAATGCGCTTGGTACATTGTGGAACATGGTCGGTTTCCAGACCAAGCTGAAGCATGGCGCGCAGGTCGAGCTCTTCCGCACCATCCCGGGCCTCGAAAAGGCAGAGTTTGCACGCTTGGGCGGTCTCCACCGCAACAGCTTCATTCGCTCGCCCGAACTGCTCGACGAGCAGCTTCGCCTGAAGTCGGCACGACACATCCGCTTCGCAGGGCAGATCACCGGCTGCGAAGGCTATGTCGAGAGTGCCGCCATCGGCCTGGTCGCCGCGCGGTTTGCAATCGCCGAGCTTGCCGGCCGTTCCCTACCCCCGCCGCCTGCGGAAACGGCGATCGGCGCGCTCCTT